>JAFTWW010000016.1 GCA_017465085.1 Clostridia bacterium
AATAACGGGTGACAGCTATTTTGGAAACAATGTTGAATCTGCAGAGCTTTACACAATTCCCGATACGGCTATTGATGCAACCAATCCTCAGTATATTTTTGAAACCCGCTTTAATAAATCAGAAACTAATGCGGGGGTTGTAACAGAACCGAGCGCTGCTTCTTGGGATACGGATAATGCAAGCGAGGTTGAGCTTGTTCAAGAAACCAAAACCTCGGTTAAGTTTATTTTGCCTAAGGCAGATAAAAAGAGTGTTTATGCCGTTAAGCTTAATGCAAGCAACAAGGAAGTAGATTCTGCGGGTAACCGCTTGTATGAGGATAAGATTATTTATATTAACAATCCTTATATAACCTATACCGTTGGTGATGACGGCGCGATTTCCACCAATGGCGGATGGCTTCGCATTTTCGGTGAAAACCTTTATATTGATGATGCGCATACCGTTACGGTTGTGGCAAAATCTGTTGATACGGGAGCCATAACTCCTCTTACCGTAACAAAGGTAACCGAGGGAGACGCTTATTCGGTAGAGGTTGCTGTTCCCGATACCTTGGCAGAGGGTAAATATGAAGTATATCTTCATAACGGCTACGGTGATAACACCTGCTGGTCGGCACCTGTTGTGTTTACGGTTGGTCAGTCGGCAAGGTCAATCTGGCGCGCTAAGGGCACCTTTAACGTTAAGGATTACGGCGCAGTAGGCGATGATACTGCCAACGATACGGGAGCTATAATAAGAGCTATAGACGCGGCGGTTAAAAACGGCGGCGGTGTGGTTTACTTCCCCAAGGGTAAATACCGCGTTATTTCAACTATAGTTGTTCCGCAGAACGTTTCCCTTGAAGGCGAGGATTTGTCCAACACAATGATTTTCTGGACTGCTTATACCTGGCAGTACGGCGAGGCAAATAAGCTGTTCTCAATTTCTGGCAACTGCGAAATCAGAAATCTTAATATCTATACCAGCCGCGGAAAAGAATTTGTATACTTTAATGCTGATAAAAAGCTCGAGCTGATAAATAATATTTACGGCGACGTTACCGACCGTAAGAAAGATAACGTATATCTTGAAAACCTACAGTTCGATGCTGTTCCGATTTCCGGTCAGCCGGGAAGCGGAGGCGGTCATGCATGGGCTGTGGTTGACGGTGCTGACAGAAATGCAATCAAGGTTGAGTTGGCAAAAGAATCCGGCACCAGCAAGCTGGTTTTGGAAGCCGGCGGTAGAAACTATCAGCTAAAGAATATCGACCTTTATGTAAAAACCACCGATAGAGGTTCTGATACATACGGAATATACATTCACGGTTATTATGTAAATATAAACAACTATTCATCTGATACTCATGCCATGACCGGTAGAGTCCGTAATGCGATAGTGGAGGATAACACTGTTTATTACGGCGGAAACGGTATTAACGGAACAAATATGTATTTTGCCCGCAATACCTTAGGAAAGCATTATCAGAACAACCGTGAAATCTGGGTTTCGGACGGTGTACCGTATTATAAGGATGTAAGAATTCAGTTTATAGGCGCCCGTGAGGATATTGTAGGCGTTGGTAATACCGATGAGGTTACCTATAGGCTTTTAGGCTATTCCGAATTTGATGAAAATGCACTTGTTGGTATGGACGTATTTGTTGCAGACGGTCAGGGCTACGGTCAGATGAGGGAAATAACCTCAAGCAAGCCGGATGGCACCTTTACGGTTGACCAGCCGTTTACAATAGCGCCTAACCGAAATTCAGCTGTTTGGATCTACTGGCCCAGAACCACAAACTATTTCATTCAGAATAGCTTTGTTGAGGGCTCGGGCGGCGGACCTTACGGCACGAGTATCGATTCGGTTTGGGACGGCAATACCTTCTCTTACCATAACGGACAGCTATTTACCAACGGAAGTACGGTTATTTGGTATACCTCCATTTTAAATGAGGTTTACAGAAATCCCCTTTATATCCACGGTGAGGGCTACGGCGGAATCGTTGCAGGTGACCAAACAGACTGTAAGATTTACTTCAATATGCAGGTTGCTCCTTTAGCCGCCTCTTTTATGGGAACGGTTATAAAGAATAACGATTTCGATGAATGGTATATCCATATCAAGTGCGCTATGAATGAGGTTTGCAGAGATTTCATTATTGAGCATAACAAGATGTCAGACGCACCTTATGGCGTTAAGCACGATGGCAGAGACAGCTATGTATTTGACGGTATGTATATCCGTAATAACGATTTTGATACAACAGGTCAGGTGTATTCGGATGTACTCTTAAATGCCGTTAAAAATAAGCTTGGCTATAAGCGCTGTATTGTCGTTAATGCTGGCGATAATGTGTTTATACTCGGAGATGTAAACTTTGACGGCAAGGTAACCCTTAAGGACAGCACTCTTATCCGCTACTATTACAGCGGTGAGCTTGAGTTTACCGAGGAGCAGCTGCTCCGTGCAGATGCAAACGCAGACGGCAAGGTTAACCTTAAGGACTCCACCCGTATTAAGCAGCATCTTTTAAGCGGTGTTGCTCTCGGTAAGGTTTCCGACTCTGACGATAGCACCTCAAGCAGTTCAAGCTCAAGCAGCACAGGTGAAAGCAGCTCAGAAACGAGTAGTTCGGGCGAAAGCAGTTCAAGTAGCTCGGGTTCAAGTGGTTCGGGTGAAAGCAGTAGCTCAGGTGGAAGCTCGGGCGGAGAATCGGGCGGTGACAACAGCTCAAGCACCGGCGAAACTTCAAGCATCGGCTATATACCGGGTTCCTGGTAAAAAATAAGGATGGCTGGGTTTTATAAACCCAGCCTCTTTAGAATGAAAAAGAAATTGTTGTTTAGCTCACTTTTAGTGAGCTAAACAGATATCAGATAACAGATGTCAGATGTCAGACGGTAGGTGTCGGGCAAAGCCCGACAAATATATATAGTCGGCTATGCCGACACATATTGTCTGCAATCTGCTATCTGATGTCTGCCATCTGTTTAGCGCTGAGCGCTAAACAATAATTTTTAAGGAGACTAAAAAATGAATTGGTACAAGCAAGCAAAATACGGACTTATGATACATTGGGGATTATATACTCAGGCAATGGGCGAATGGAAAAATCAGCGGCTTGATATGCTTAATCTGGTTCCCGAAAGAAAGGCTTTTAACGTAGGAGAGTGGCTTCAATGCCGCTATGATATTCCGATTGCGGAATATTCTCTTTTAGCAAAGGCTTTTAACCCCATATTTTTTGATGCCGAGGAATGGGCAAAGGCGGCAAAGGATTGGGGTATGAAATATATGGTTGTAACAGCAAAGCATCACGATGGCTTTGCTATGTATGATACCAAGGTAAGCGATTACAATGTTGTTAAAATGACCCCGTTCGGGCGCGATATTATTCGCGAGCTTTCTGAGGCCTGTAAAAAATACGGAGTTAAATTCGGTGTTTATTATTCTCAGGCTCTCGACTGGCACGAAAAGAATGCAGGAGACTATCAGCCCCTCGATAACGGCAGACTGCCTCACGCAAACATATGGGATTTCCCCGATAATACGGGCAAGGATTTCCACATTTATTTCAATGAAAAGGTGAAGCCTCAGGTAACGGAGCTTTTAACAAATTATGATAATGTTGAAATGATTTGGTTTGATGCCGCGGACAGGCAAATTCCTGCGGACTGTAGTGAGGAGCTTTATAAGCTGGTTAAGAAATTAAAGCCTGATATCATCACCAACACCCGTATAGGACACGGCTTTGGTGATGTTAAATCCTTTGATGATAACGAATTCCCTGACGATTCCTTTGTTGACGGTCTTTACGAAAGCCCCTGTACGCTTAATAATACTTGGGGATATGTCGCTCACGACCAATATTGGAAGCCGGCAGAAGAGGTTTTAAGGCTCAAAGAGCATCTTAATTCCCGCGGTGTTAACTATCTTTTAAATGTAGGACCTGATCCGTTAGGCAGAATACCCGTTCCTGCAAGAGAAATTCTTGATGAGGT
>JAFTWW010000017.1 GCA_017465085.1 Clostridia bacterium
CAATAGGAGCAGTAGTTTCGATGTTACTGTTAGAGGTTGTTGTCCACAGCTTATTCTGCTCAGGCATATCGGCGGAGCTTAGCTTTTTCCACTCATTTGTGCCCATTGCGGTCTGGTCGTGGTAGCTTCCGTTATTCCATAGCTGCTGAGTATTGGTTAGATAAATTCTCGGACGGGCAAGTGTTTCGGCTGTAGATTTAACATATACAGTATATCCCTTAAGGTTATTAACTGAAAGTGAGGCATCCTCGCCAACGCTTTCAAATACTATATAATCCTTCCAGTCACTCGCACCTGCGGTGGTTAAGGTATATGTAGCGTATTTGCTACCGAGAACGCTCTTATCGGTAAGGTCATTACCTGCATAGGTGGAGGCATCATACACATCAAGACCTGTTCCCTTAGGAGCAACGCCGTTAACTAATGTGCCATCCCAAACCTCTGCGGGAACGAATTCTCTTGTTACGGTAAGCGCGCTCCAAGCAGTTTTAAGATCCTGAATCTTCGCGGCATCTGCATCCTCTTCAAAGGCTGCAAGGGCGGTCGTAAATCTTGCATAAGCAGTATCGCCTGCAGCAAAATAATTCTTGCTGACAGCGGTATCATTAAATGTCTTAGCGGCTGCCACAAAAGCGGTTGCATCGGTATCCGCTAAAGCTAATGTGGTAGCAGAAGCGGCAGACATTACTAAGCTTGCAGAGCCTGTTACAAATTCACCTGTAGCGCCTGTTTTTGATAAATCAAAGCCTAAACCCGATATTTTGTAATCGGTGGGATTGCTATAATTTGTCAAGCAGTTTATAAAGGCATTAACCTCAGAAAGATCGCTCATAGACACCTTTTTCCAAGCGCCTGTGCTCAAAACATCGGCGGCAAAGTAAGAAGGGTCATTCCAGCGCACTGCAATAGGAGTAGCGGCCGAGCTTATATGCATTCTCGGTCTTGCAAGCACTCCGCTTGCAGACTTAACATAAACGCTAAAATCCTTAAACTGTGTTACATCAAAATCGGTAACACTGCCATCGGCTAACTTATATACAACATAATCCTTCCAATCGCTCGCGCCTGTAAGAGCTACATTATAGGTTGCATATTTTGAGCCTAAAACGCTTTTATCGGTAAGGTCTGCATCCGTATATAAAGAGGAATCATATACATTAAGACCTGTTCCTAAGGGAGCAACGCCCCCACTTAAAGAGCCATCCCAAACCTCTGTGGGAACAAGCTCATAGGTAACGGTTAAATCTGCCCAAGCCGCCTTTAGCTCGGCAATGGCGGCGGCATCATAGGAAGCCGCGCCTACCACACCGCTAAGCACGGGAAGCAGGGTAGTTACTATTATGGCGAGGGAAAGAAATACTGCTAAATTTTTATTTATAAACTTTTTTATGTTTTTCATAATATTTATTTCTCCTTTCCCAATTAAACTATCTCAACGATTATGATCGTGTAAGCAGAAGGATCATAATTTGAGGTTATCTTTATGGATACGGTATCGCCTACTGCGGTACCTGCGG
>JAFTWW010000018.1 GCA_017465085.1 Clostridia bacterium
CAATAGGAGCAGTAGTTTCGATGTTACTGTTAGAGGTTGTTGTCCACAGCTTATTCTGCTCAGGCATATCGGCGGAGCTTAGCTTTTTCCACTCATTTGTGCCCATTGCGGTCTGGTCGTGGTAGCTTCCGTTATTCCATAACTGCTGAGTATTGGTTAGATAAATTCTCGGACGGGCAAGTGTTTCGGCTGTGGATTTAACATATACAGTATATCCCTTAAGGTTATTAACTGAAAGGGAGGCATCCTCGCCAACGCTTTCAAATACTATATAATCCTTCCAGTCACTAGCGCCCGCGGTAGTTAAGGTATATGTAGCATATTTGCTACCTAAAACGCTCTTATCGGTAAGGTCATCACCTGTATAGGCAGCGGCTTCATACACATCAAGACCTGTTCCCTTAGGAGCAACGCCGTTAACTAATGTGCCATCCCAAACCTCTGCGGGAACGAATTCTCTCGTAATATCAGAAAGCTGTGCCCAGGTCTCCTTAAGCGCGATGGCATTAAGAGTCTGGTCAACATCGCCTGCAACTGCGGTAAGGGCATCCTTAAAGGCTATAAAGGAAGCATCATCAGCCGCAAAGTAGCCGTTAGCCACAGCCTCGGTATAGAAACTCTTAGCGGCAGTAATAAAGCTTTCTGAATCGCTTGATGCGAGAGCCAAGGTTTCGGCATTAACTGCATTGAAGCTCACCTTCATTGAGCCTACGGTTACATCTGCTATACCCGAAAGGTCAAAACCGATAGCCTTAATGGCAGAGGTTTTAACCGCATCGGCGGAAGAGCCGGAAGCCCAAAGATTGTTCTGCTGGGGAAGGTCGCTCATTTTAAGGTTAGCCCAGGTATTAACACCAATCTGATCAGCGCTATAAAGGTTAAAGTCATACCATTTAGTTGCGCCATTTTCAAAGTGCATTTTGGGGCGGAGCGCCATAGTATCAGATGATTTCATATATACGCTATAGCCCTTTAATTTATCAAGGGTGAGAGAAGTGCCTACAAACTGGTTGTTGAACACTATATAATCATCAAAATAACTTGCGCCCGTTGCATTAGAGTGGTAGGTTGCAAACTTGGGGCCTAAAACGCTTGTATCTGTAAGGTCGGTTCCGATATAAGCAGAGGTATCATTTAAGGTAAGACCTGTGCCTACGGTATTCTGAGCGCTCCATACAGTATCGGGGATAAAGTAGGTTTCAACTGTAAGCGCTTCCCAAGCGGACTTAAGAGTATCAATCTTTACCGCATCGCCCATAGCATTATTAAGGGCGGTCTTAAATGCGGTAAAGGCAGTATCATCAGCGGCAAAATAGCTATTAGCAACAGCCTCATCATAGAAGGCCTTAGCGGCAGCCTTAAAGGCGGCAGCATCGGTATTAGCGAGGGCTAATGTATCAGCGTTAACCGCATCAAAGGTAGCAATAAGGGTACCAACGGTAACGGTGGTATTTTCGTTAAGCTTTGAAAAGTCAAAGCCGAATGAAGCAATAGGAGCAGTAGTTTCGATGTTACTGTTAGAGGTTGTTGTCCACAGCTTATTCTGCTCAGGCATATCGGCGGAGCTTAGCTTTTTCCACTCATTTGTGCCCA
>JAFTWW010000019.1 GCA_017465085.1 Clostridia bacterium
GCTTTGCCATATTGATGACGGGTATGGATATGATGAGCGAATCTATGAGCTCCATTCAGGAAATGGAGAGCTTTTCAAGCTTGCTCACCGCCTTTGCAAGCCCGATTGTAGCGCTTCTGATATCTACCCTATTTACAAGTGTTATTCAGTCGTCTGCGGCTACAATAGGTATAGTGCAGGCACTTGCGCTTACCGGTTCAATAACCTATCAGATGGCAATACCGCTGGTTTTGGGTGCCAATATAGGAACCTGTATAACAGCACTGCTTTCAAGCTTTGGTACGAACAAGAGCGCAAAGCGCGTTGTGGCTATGCATATCTATGTTAATACTATCGGTTCTATAGTGTGCCTTATAGGTCTTTATATAGTTGGATTTGTGGCTCCTAATGTTGTTACTGCTCAGGTTTCAATGCTCGGTGTTGCGGTTATACATACACTGTTTAATCTTATTAACACAATTATGCTTATTCCCTTTAGAAAGGGTGTTATCAGGCTCTGTGAAATCACAGTGCCTGATGGCAAGGAAAAAACTCATACCGTTTTTCTGGACGAGCGTTTGTTCAATAACACACCCCTTGCTATTTCCGAATGTCACCGTTTGGCGGTTGAAATGGCAGAAACCTCCAGAGAAGCACTTCTTACCTCTATTAAGCTGGTAAAGGATTATAACAGTGAAAAAGCGGAGTATGTAAGAGTAACCGAAAATCTTATTGATAAGTATGAGGACAAGCTCGGTACTTATCTTGTAAGAATAAGTAACAATGACTTAAGTGAGAGCGAATCTCACGCAGTTGCCCGCCTTATTCACAGCATAGGAGATTTCGAGCGCATAGGTGACCATGCCCTTAATATATGCAAGGTTTCCGAAGAGATAAATGAGAAAAAGATAAACTTCTCATCACAGGCGCTTTCGGAAATAGATGTTATAACCTCTGCGGTTATTGAGATACTTAACCTCACGGTTGATTCGTTTGTGACGGATGATGCTGACGGTGCTTCGCATGTTGAACCGCTTGAACAGGTTATTGATAAGCTCAAAAGCGAGCTTAAGGCAAGGCACGTTAAGCGGTTGCAGAACGGCGAATGTACTATTGAGCTTGGGTTTATATTTACCGACCTGCTTACCAACTACGAGCGCGTTTCCGACCATTGCTCCAATGTTGCAGTTTATACAATGCAATTAGGCAGCGATATGCTGGATGCTCATAAGTATCTTCACAAGTTAAAATCCTCCTCAAACGGAAGATTTATTGATGAATTTAATATGTACGATAAGAAATATTCAATATAAAAAATTATCAAAGGCATTTCCTAAAAGAAATGCCTTTTTTTTAATTGACTTTAATTGTGCTATATTGTAAAATATATATAGTAAACTAATGTGTGGAGTGTTGCAAAAATGAAACCGGTATATAAAAGGGTTTTGCTTAAATTAAGCGGTGAGGTTTTAGCCGGAGAAAAGGGAACCGGAATAGATTTTGAAAAGGTAATGGATGTTTGCAAAAGAATAAAAGAATCTGTTGATTTGGGAGTTCAGGTAGCAGTTGTTGTAGGCGGCGGAAACTTCTGGAGAGGCCGCTCCAGCGGAAATATGGACAGAACCAGAGCTGACCACATGGGAATGCTTGCAACCTCTATTAATGCTCTCGCTTTAGCAGATGCTTTAGAGCAGCTCGGAGTAACAGCCCGAGTTCAAACAGCTATTGAAATGCGCCAGATAGCCGAGACTTATATCAGAAATAAGGCGGTAAGACATCTTGAAAAGGGCAGAGTAGTTATCTTCGGCTGCGGAACGGGAAATCCGTTCTTCTCAACCGACACAGCCGCCGCTTTGCGAGCCGCTGAAATAGGCGCAGATGTTATCTTTAAGGCAACTAATGTTGACGGTGTTTATGATAGTGACCCCAACAAAAACCCGAACGCTAAGAAATTTGACACACTTTCTCACATTGATGTGCTCACCTTGGGACTCAATGTTATGGACAGCACAGCCGCTTCACTTTGCAAGGATAACGGCATAAAGATATTGGTGTTTAATCTTAATGACCCTGATAATATCGTCCGCGCTATGTTGGGTGAGCATAACGGCACATTAGTACAGTAAAAAATATATTTACCGAAAGGCAGATGTTTTATGTAAGAATTACTAAAAGCTACCGAAGAAAAAATGGAAAAGAGCGTAAGCGTTCTTGAAAGAGATTATAAGGCTATAAGAGCAGGCAGAGCAAACGCCTCTGTTCTTGATAAGATATCGGTTGATTACTACGGCTGTCCCACCCCTATACAGCAGATGGCGGCAGTATCTGTTCCTGAGCCGAGAAGTCTTGTTATTCAGCCTTGGGATGCTTCAACTCTTAAGGATATCGAAAAGGCTATTTTAACCTCTGATATCGGAATTAATCCTCAGAACGACGGCAGAGTTATCCGCCTTTCCTTCCCGCCTCTTACAGAGGAGCGCAGAAA
>JAFTWW010000020.1 GCA_017465085.1 Clostridia bacterium
GACTTTCCGCGCACTCTCGTGCGCTATCGCCTCGCTTCGCTCGTTGCCCACGTCGGCGAAAACCGTTCCCCGAACGCTTTTCTTCCGCTTCGCTCCCTCCTTGTTCGAGTCCCTGTTGTGAAGCATATAAAAAATAAGACCACCCAAACGGGTGGTCTGATTTTTGGTGGACCAACAGGGACTCGAACCCCGGACCGACCGGTTATGAGCCGGTTGCTCTAACCAACTGAGCTATTGGTCCATACGCTTCTTTGTAGCGCAAAGATTATTATACCATATTTTTTAATTTTGTCAATAAGAAAAGTTAAAATAGCGGGCGAAAATTCTCGCCCGCTATTTATATTCTTAGTCTCCGAAAAATTCTTTTAGCTTTTCGGTGAAGGATTTACGCTTACGGTAGTTTTTATCCTCCATAGCATCCTCAAACTCGCGAAGCTTCTCCCGCTGAGCTTTGGATAAATCGTGGGGTACCTCTACCACGATTTTAACATACTGATCGCCCTTGCCAGCATAATTAAGGCGCTGAATACCCTTGCCCTTTAGCTTGAACTCATCATCGGGCTGTGTGCCCTCGTGAATAGTGAATTTAACCTTGCCATCGAGGGTGGGAACGGTAATTTCTGCTCCTAATGCCGCCTGGGTAAAGGTGATAGGAATTTCGCAGTAAACATCGTATCCGTCGCGATGAAAAATGGGATGAGGGCGTACATTTACATTTATTCTTAAATCGCCCGAGGGGCCGCCGTTTACACCTGCATCTCCGCCGCCGCGAACGCTTATAACCTGACCGTCATCAATACCTGCAGGTATCTCCACGGTTTGCTCTACGGTATGGCGTATTCTGCCCTTACCCGCGCAGGTCTTACAGGGCTTATCTATGATCTTGCCCGAGCCGTGACAGTTGTTGCAGACCTGCTGAGTCTGAATCTGACCAAAGGGTGTACGCTGAACAGAGGATACCTGACCTGAGCCGTGACAAACGGGGCAGGTTTTGGCGGTGCTACCCTTTTCACAGCCTGAGCCGCCGCAATCGGTACAGTTATCGATCTTGGTTACCTTAACGGTTTTTTTGCAGCCCTTTGCAGCCTCCTCAAAGGAGAGATTAACAACGGCAGAAGCATCATTACCACGCCTTGGAGCATTGGGATTAGACCTTCTGCCACCGCCAAAGCCGCCACCAAAGCCGCCGCCGAAGAACTGACTGAATATATCGCCTATATCACCGAAATCACCCGTAAATCCGCCGCCGTAGCCTCCGCCACCTGCGCCAAAGTTGGGGTCAACACCTGCATGACCGAACTGATCATAGCGGGCTCTTTTCTCCTTATCGGATAAAACCTCATAGGCCTCGTTTACCTCTTTGAAGCTCTTTTCGGCCTCGGCATCACCCGGATGGAGATCGGGATGATATTTTTTAGCTGCTTTTCTATATGCTTTTTTTAGGTCCTCATCGCTTACAGATTTATCAACGCCGAGGACATCATAATAATCTCTTTTATCCTGAGCCACAAACTTTTCTCCTAAAGTAAATATGTAACGGTGTGGCAGAAAACTGCCACACCCTTATACTATTTATTAGTTTTTGTTGTTATCATCAACATCGGTGAAATCAGCTTCGTAAACATTATCTGCGCCGTTATCACCTGCAGGCGCTGCATTTTCGCCTGCGCCCTGAGCCTCGGCTGCAGCCTTATAAATCTTTTCGCTTACAGCATAGATTTCCTTCTGAAGCTCTTCCTGCTTTGCCTTGATAGCATCGATATCCTCACCCTTAAGAGCCTCCTTAAGAGCCTCCTTAGCGGTTTCAATCTTGCCCTTTTCCTCATCGTTTAGCTTATCACCGAAATCGGCAATGGTCTTTTCGGTCTGATAAATCATCTGATCGGCATTGTTGCGAACATCAACGGCCTCGCGGCGCTTTTTATCCTCAGCGGCATAGGATTCGGCTTCCTTAACAGCCTTATCAATATCCTCCTTGGACATATTGGTGCTTGCGGTAATGGTAATATCGTTCTCCTTGCCTGTACCTAAATCCTTGGCAGAAACGTGAACGATACCGTTAGCATCGATATCAAAGGTTACCTCAATCTGAGGAATTCCGCGGGGAGCGGGAGCGATACCGTCAAGATGGAACACACCTAAGGTCTTGTTATCCTTAGCAAATTCGCGCTCACCCTGAAGAACGTGTACCTCAACAGAGGTCTGACCATCTGCCGCGGTAGAGAAAATCTGACTCTTCTTGGTGGGGCTGGTGGTGTTGCGCTCGATAACCTTTGTAGATACTCCGCCCATAGTTTCGATACCTAAAGAAAGAGGGGTAACATCGAGAAGTAAGAGTCCCTTAACATCGCCGCCTAAAACGCCTGCCTGCAAAGCGGCGCCTAAGGCTACACACTCATCGGGGTTGATACCCTTGAAGGGCTCTGCGCCCATAAAGTTCTTAACTGCCTCCTGAACGGCGGGGATTCTTGAAGAGCCGCCAACCATAAGCACCTTATTGATTTCATTCTTATTAAGACCTGAATCGGCAAGAGCCTGACGAACGGGAGCCATAGTTGCTTCTACAAGGTCTGCGGTAAGCTCATTAAACTTAGCTCTTGTAAGGGTGGTTTCAAAGTGCTTGGGGCCTGTGGAATCGGCGGTAATAAAAGGAAGGTTGATATCAGTGGTAGTCATACCCGAAAGGTCAATCTTAGCCTTTTCTGCGGCTTCCTTAACACGCTGCATAGCCATCTTATCATTCGAAAGGTCAATACCCTGCTCTGCCTTGAAGGTAGCAACGATAAAGTCCATAACGCGCTTATCGAAATCATCGCCGCCCAGCTTGTTGTTACCTGCTGTTGCAAGAACCTCCTGAACGCCATCACCCATCTCGATGATGGATACATCGAAGGTACCGCCGCCTAGGTCATAAACCATAACCTTCTGGTCATCTTCCTTATCAATACTGTAAGCAAGAGCAGCTGCGGTGGGCTCGTTAATAATACGCTTAACATCAAGGCCTGCAATCTTACCTGCATCCTTAGTTGCCTGACGCTGAGCATCGGTAAAGTAAGCGGGAACGGTGATAACGGCCTCGGTTACTGTCTGACCGAGATAAGCCTCGGCATCGGCCTTTAATTTCTGCAGAATGATAGCAGAAATCTCCTGAGGTGTATATTTCTTATCATCAATAGCAACGGTGTAAGCAGTACCCATTTCACGCTTGATAGAGCTGATAGTTCTATCAGGGTTGGTAATAGCCTGACGCTTAGCAACCTGACCTACCATTCTTTCGCCTGTTTTTGAAAAGGCAACAACGGAAGGTGTTGTTCTGCCACCCTCGGCGTTTGCGATAACTACTGCCTCGCCGCCTTCCATAACGGCTACGCAAGAGTTAGTTGTACCTAAGTCAATACCAATAATTTTTCCCATAATAATTTTCCTCCTGAAAATATCTTTTTTAATTTAATTTGCCACTTTAACCATGGCGGCGCGGATGACAGTATCACCCAATTTATATCCTTTTTGAAGGACATCGGCTATGACATTCTCGCCAAGGCCTTCATCCTCGATATGCATAACTGCTTCGTGGAAATTAGGATCAAAGGTATCGCCAACCTTGGCAACCTCTTCTATGCCCAAATTTCCTACAAGGGCTTCAAACTGCTTAACTATAAGCTCTATGCCCTTGATATAATCCTCGCTCTGCTTATCGGAAGCGGCGGCGCGGTCTATATTATCAAGTATTGGCAAAAGCTGTTTAATAATTCCCGCCTTTGCATATTCCGCAACCGATAACCTCTCGCGTTCTGTACGCTTCTTAAAGTTATCAAACTCAGCGGCGGTGCGGATAAGCAAATCGTTTTTGCTTTCAAGCTCTGCCTTTAATGTTTCAAGTTCTGAAGCCTTTTTAGATTTTTTCTTTTCTTTTTTCTCAGGCTCCTCCACTGAGGTATTTTCGGTTTTAATTTCCTCGCTCATTTTAATCCTCCATATCAAATTTGGCATCATTCATAAGCTTACTAAGGCGTGATGCCACATATTCTATACTCGGTATAATCTGCTCATAGGACATTCTGCTATTGCCTATAACGCCGATTTTACCGCAAAATTTATCATTCCAGCTATAGCTTTTAAGCACCAGCACCTTATCTGCAAGCTCTGATATATTGAGCTCATTGCCAAACAGGACCTTGGTTTCATCACCATCTTCGGTAAGGAAGGGCAACAGCCCCTCATTGCTGTTAAAGGTTAATAGCTTGTTGGCGGCGGCATCACCGAAAAGGTTATAAAGATTTGATATACCGCTTATCTGGGCTTTAGAGCTTCCCGCCTCCTGCGCCATACCGAAAAGCTCGGTAAAGATGGGCATAAGGGCAAAGGAATCAAGACCGATAGTGGTCATTAAATTTTGCAGATTTACCTTATTAAGCTCACCGATAGGCTTATATTTAAGCCTATCGGAAACAATATCGCAAAAGCGTTGCTTTAAGCTATTATCAATACCATCGGGAAAACGTACCATACGGCTTAAGGTTCTGCCATCTGAGGTTACAAGCAAAAGTATTCCGCTTTTTCTCGTAACAGGCAAAAGCTCGGTATGCTTCAGGTAAACATCCTTGCCTACGCAAAAGCCATAAACTGCGGGAAGACCTGTTAGCTCAGAAAGGGTATCAGCGGCAAGCTTTGGTATGCTTTGAGGCTCACAACCCACCGCTCCTAACTGAAGATTTATAAAATCCTTTACTTTATCGCCCAAGCTCTCGGGCTCCATCAGACTGCTTATATATAGGTTATAGCCAAGGCTTGTGGGCACCCTGCCCGCTGATGTGTGGGGCTGAGCTAAAAAGCCGAGTGAGCATAAATCGCTCATCTCGTTCCGAAGGGTTGCCGAGGAGGGAGCATTTTCAATAAGCTCGGTTAAAACCTTGGAGCCAACGGGCTCACCCGTTTCTATATATGTTTTTATGACGGCGGCAAGCACCGCCCTTTTTCTCGGAGTAAGTTCCGTAAACTCCACCCCCTGTTTAAGCATTTTTTGCTTTTTAGCACTCTCAAACCTCGAGTGCTAACAAGTATATTATAACCGTCTTTTTCCAAAAGTCAATACTTTTTGCAAAATTTCTTTGACTTTCCCTGACCTTTTTACAATTTGTTAATATTTGGAGCTATAAAAGCACCAAGCCCCCGTGTTTCCACGGGGGCTTGGCTCGGTCTGAAAGAGAAATAAGTTGAAAGGAAAACTTATTTCAAGCTATTTTATTCCTCTTCTTCCTGCTTCTTTTTCTTCTTAGCAAGAATTATGAAGAGGGTTACGCCTGCGGCTACTATTACCACAGCCACAACAACGATGATTATCCAGAGGTAATCGGAGATATCGGTACCGTTGCCCTTGCGAACAACCTTTACCTTCTTTCTCTTCTTCTTAGAGGTTTCATCTTCCTCTTCTTCCTCATCCTCTGTTTCCTCGGTTTCATCCGCGCCGTCATCAGTTACATCATTACCCGTATCGGTGGGGGTATCGCCATCGGTTTCATCCTCAATATTAGCAAATTCACAGAAGGCGAAGCTTAAGCCGAACACCTCAGATGTGGTTACTATATAGTAATCATCCTCGGTTACGAAGTCAACCATCGTATATTCTCCATATAGGCTTTGGAGTACATAAGCATCGGAGCTGCCTTCAAAGAGCTTACTCGGCAGATAAACCTTAATATCTCTGCCTTCAACATCGCTGATAATATTTCCGTTTGCATCAAGCAGGTAAATATCGTAGATATCGGAGCCGAATACTGCGCTCTGAGCGGCTAATGCCTTTTTCTCCTCTGCGGTAGCGGAGCGCTTAACAACTAAAATATCCTGTAAGGTGGTGTAAACATCGTTATCACGAAGCGCTACAACATCAACACGGATGCCTGTTTCCTCATCAGTTATAGAAGCGGCGGCGCCTTCGGCAGCGGTATAGCCGACAACCTCAAGGCCGTTAACCTTCATTTCTGCTATGATGGAAAGTATCATATTGCTCTTTGCATAGTACTCCTGAGTTGATTCAACAATCTCAACTCTTACGAACTGAGCAATTTCAGGTAGGAAGTCATAGGAATAACTACCGTTATCGGCATTGGACTTCTCATCAAATACCACCATGGGCTTTGCATCTTTGCCGAAGAGGGAAATATCATCCTCGCCTGCATAGAATTTAAGCTCGCTGGGCCAATAATCCTTACTGCTTCCTGCGATAAATTCGATTTCATCTATAGCCATTAAGTTACCAAGGTCAAGAAGAAGGTTCATGGTTACTCTGCCATTTCCATCTTTATCGCCTAATGAACCGCCGTAAAGGTCGGCTACTGTTCCTTCTTCACCGTCAAAAGCGTTTATCATACCGTAAATGGGTTCAGCATTCCAAGCGGTAAGATATTCGTTTGCCGATTCAATGGTAGAGGTAAGGCTATAGTCATTCTTATCTTCAAGCCAGATAGAAGCATTGCCTGCATTTTCCTGCATAAGATTCAGATATGCAAATTCCTGAGTATTCCAACCGATTACTTCAAACTCGGTGGGATCAAAGGTGCCTGAAGCGGTATTGGTTATGGAGAATCTTACATAGCGGGCATAAACAGGTGTCTCACCAAAGGTTTTTGAAACAACGCTTGTTGCATCTCCGCTATAATTAACAACGCAGTTTTCTTCATCCCAAACGCCTTCTTCTGTTTCAGAGGCATAAACCTTAAGTCCCTTAATATTTTCTGTAAGGGTTGAAAGCTTAACGGAATTTATAGCCTTATTAGCGCAAAGATTGAATAAGAAATCAATATTCTTTCCGTTCTGAGCGATAGGTGTAGCTACGGTATAATCGCCATCATAAGCGAGCTTATAATCATCGCCGCTATACTCATCTTCCTTAACGGTGGTCTTGTTGCCGCCTGCATCAGTTCTGTAAACATCAACGGGAACGTGATTTAAGAAGTTAATCTCAGCCAGAGGCTTAACATATTCTGTACCGAAAACGCCAAGGTCATAAATTCTGGGATATGAAAGGTCGCTACGATACTGAGTTAAGGATGCGTAATCGCATACGGGAACGATGATATGGAAGGCTATGAATCTTCCAACCGCGCCTTTTCCTGCAGCGGTAAACAACTGAGTGATGCTGGTACCGTTAGGACCATCCGACATATTATTGTAAGATATAATCTTGCTTTCGCTTCTGGTAAGCAGAGATCTTTCGGTAGAAGCATATACCTCGTATTTACCTGTTGCAAGGTACTTACCGTCAGCATGGTTAAGAAGTATCTTTTCAAGGTTATATGCTTTCTTAAGGTCAAAGATGATATAATAGGAAATCTCATCGCCTACCTCAGAAATAAAGTTGGATGCTGTTGACAGACCTGCACCTGTTGACTTATCCAAGTCGACTATTACATCCTTGCCGTATTTCAGACCTGCCTGCTCCCACTTGGTCATAGGACCTGTGCCACTCTTAACATAGGTGGTGACACCCTTGTTATCAAGCAAACTATCGCCTAAAGCCTTCATCTGCTCGGTGGTGTAAGCGCCTGTTACAACATTATATGTAACAACATCGCCATAGGCTGCCAGTTCAGAAATAACCAAATCATTGGTGCCTGTACCGTAGAATCTGAAGGCAACATAAATGCCGCTTATCTGAGGCTTACCATCAAAGTTAAACTTCTGAATCTGATCGCCGTTTTCGTTATAGAAGCTTGCAACGATAGAATCGGGTGCAAAGAGTTTTTCAATGCTATTTGCAACATAAATTCTATAATTCATGGAAGCCAAATCAGGATTACTGCTAAGACCTACAACGAAATCACTTACATTAGCGGCGCCGTTAAACTCATATACAAACTCTACATAAGAACCTTCGGCAGTGAAATCAAGGCCCGTAAGTGAGAACGCATTATCAAATGAGCCATCAGTAAGGGACTCGGAGCTAGGTGTAACCACCGCTCCCTTTTCTACGCCGTTGTAGTAATATACATCTGCAGTTTCACCTAAAAGAATATTTACGCCAAGATTATCAAGATCGCCCTGAGCCTCACCATAGTTAGCATAACTATCGGTATTGCAGGTAAAGGAGGCTCCTATCTCATCCCTGAGGGCAGTGGCATTAGCTAAAGCCTCAACAAAAGCTTCGGTATTTGAAAGACTGCTGATATCTACCCTATTTGCCGCGTATACCCAATCTGCAATGGACCAATCGGTAGTATCGCCTTTAGGTAAGGTGGAGTTATCGCTGAGTCCCATCCAAGCTGCCTTAAGTTTAGCTATTGCAACTTCCACTTCTAATGCTTCATTTGAAACAACTGCATCGATAGCGTTACCGAAAGCTACAAAATTGGCATCATCTGCGGCAAAGGTTGAATTCTTGACCGCATCATTATAGAAGTAAATAGCTTCTGCTAAGAAGGAAACGGGATCGGTTTCCAAAAGCGCGAGAGTTGTGTTGGAAACAGCGGTGAAGTTCACCTGCATAGAGCCAACGGATACTTCGCCCTGACCTGAGAAGTCAAAGCCGAAACCATAAAGCTTCTGGTCGCCAAAGGAAAGAACCTTCTGATAAAATTCTCCGGGTACGGAAAGCTGAGAAGAGGTTATCTGCTTCCAGGTATTACCAAGCTTTGCGGCCTCGTAGAAGGAAGGATCATTCCAGTTCATACCGTTCTGGCCCTGAATACGAGGTCTTGTTGCCATTCCGTCGGTCGTTTTAATATATAATGAGAAATCTGTGTAATTAGATGCGGGGAGTTTTGTTAAGCCGCCATCAGCGCGGCCAAACACAACGTAATCTGCCCAGTCGCTTGCATTGCCCTTGTTGCCATCATCTAAGCTAACAGAGGGAGCTATAAAGGTTGCATACTTAGGACCTAAAACGCTCTTATCGGTAAGGTCATCGCCTGCATAAGCGGAAGAATCATATACATTAAGTCCTTCAACGGGTTTGCTCTGACCGTTCCAAAGGGTTACGGGAACTAAGGTTTCGGTTACGGTAAGTGTCTTCCAGGTATCTGCTATACCGCCTACCAGCTTACTAAGACTGAATTTAATACCTGCATTCTTAGCGGCTTCTACGAAAGCTGCGAAGGCAGTATCATCTTCTGCATAATATCCGTTGGTAACAGCTTCGAAATAGAAGTTTGCGGCTGCCTCCATAAAGGCATCTACATCGGTTGAAGCAAGAGCGAGAACATCATCGGTTACCGCACTAAAGGTAGCTTTTAAAGTACCAACGGTAACGGTGGTACTTTCGTTAAGCTTTGAAAAGTCAAAGCCGAATGAAGCAATAGGAGCAGTAGTTTCGATGTTACTGTTAGAGGTTGTTGTCCACAGCTTATTCTGCTCAGGCATATCGGCGGAGCTTAGCTTTTTCCACTCATTTGTGCCCA
>JAFTWW010000004.1 GCA_017465085.1 Clostridia bacterium
ATTCTCTCCCTCCGTCTTTTGCTTCGCAAAATCCACCTCCCTCATCAGATGGAGGCATAGGCTCATTTAACGTTTTTATTGTTCATCGGTTAACCTCTTTTGAACCACGCGACTATCGCGTGGTTTTCGTTATACAAAAAGCGGATAGCCAAACGGCCATCCGCAAATAATTTAAGGCAGGGTTGCATAGGTATTGTAGGATTTATAAGCCACCCCTAAATCAATTTTTCCGTTATAAACCATAAGTAATTCGGGAACGGTTACAAAGGTATATCCCTGAGGCTCCATATCATCAATGAATTTCATTGAAGCATCCACCGAGGGAGTTTTAACATGCATAAGCACAATACTGCCGGGCTTTGCCTGCTTTACAAGCGCGCTGTAAATATCGCTTGAAGGCTTAGAGCCATCAGCATCGCCAAAGCTTGTGTTAGTATCAACCAAAACGAGATTATTATTGGTGGATAGGGTTTTGGCATCATACTTGCCGTTGGGGGCATTACCCGTTCCGCTCTTGGCATAAATAAGGCCGGGAACTCGAAGCAGAAAATCGTTATAGCCAAACTTCGATTCCAGAATTTCACTTAACTCAAGAACATCTCTTTCGGGGTCTAACGGTGTGGTTTTATCAGATTTTGTTGCGTGATAAAGCGGCACGTGCGACATCGAGTGATTGCCGACAATATGGCCTTCATCAATCATACGCTTAATCAAGCTTTCGTTGCTTGATTTAATGTTTTTGCCGATAAGGAAGAAAACCGCAGGAACATTTCTTTCCTTAAGCCCATCAAGAAGATCCTTAGTATCTTCATTGGGGGCATCATCATAGGTTAGCGCTACCAGATTATCGGATTTCTGGAAAGCATAGGTTGCCCATTCATAAGCTTTGGAAATATCGCCGCTTACACCGTTTTTAACCGAATCTCTACCCGTTTTGATTAGAAGAGCCCTCATATCGGCGCAATAGGCAGTAAGCTTTTTATTGTAATCAGTAAGCCAATTAAGCTCATCCTCGGCAGCTTTACCCGAATATTTTGGATAACTAAAGGCATCGTAGCCTTTACCGAGCTTTTTTAGGCCATTCTGGTATCTTGTAATCTCAGGCTCTAACTTTTCATTCTTCTCTTTAAGGCCCTTAATCTTATATGTAGTCAAAAAATCATCACTTTCATCATTGTTCTGTGTAGTGGAAGATGTATCATCCTTTGAAGATGTATCATCATTTGAAGATGTATCCTCTTTGGAAGATGTTTTATCCTTAGACGAGGTACCTTTATCCTTATCGCTATCATCTGCAGGTATATCCTCATACACAACGATATAGGAAAAATCATCGCTATCATCACCGCCGGAGCAACCTCCGAGAGTTGCAACCAACATAAACGCCAATGTTATGGCTAAAACTTTTTTTAACATAAATAAACTCCTTTCAAGACCGATTAAGTTTATATTATCGTAACAAACAATTTTTGTCAATAAAAAAAACGGAGCAGGTTTTTCCTACTCCGCTTTATAGTATCAGGTTGTGATAATAGCAAATCCGTTACTTTTAACGAATATTTTACCGTCGCGTAGCTGACCGCCGAGAATCTGTTTAATATCATCAGCCGCAAAGGGTAAATCCAATTCTATATCCTCGGCCCTTCTGTTTACAAAGGTAGCCGCCATTGAGCTATCATTTACTCTTGTAAAACCGAATACGCCTTCAAAGTTTGCAACTATCTTAAATGCACCGTTTTTATAGGCATCGCAGTTGGTTCGAAGACTGCCTAATTGCCTATAAAACTCTAAAATCTCTTCATCCTCATTACCCCAAGGATATGTGGCGCGGCAAAACGGATCGCCAAAGCCCTGAACACCCGCCTCATCGCCGTAATATAGCGAGGGTACGCCCGGTAAGGTATATTGTAAAGCGGCGGCAATAAAGAGATAATCCTTGGCAAGCTTATATTCTTCCTCACAAAGCCTTAAGCCTGACTGCTCAGGTCTGTTGTGGGCGCTTCCATCTCCTTTTATAAGCCTTGTTAAAATTCGGGCGGTATCGTGGGTGCCAATATGGTTCATCAGCACATCTAAAACACATTTCGGGTAGTTTTCAACAATGTTCATTACCGTGTTTGCAATTATCTGCTGATTACCCGTTCTAACAAATTCAACTATTGAATTTGCAAAGGGATAATTCATAACCGAATCAAGCTGACTGCCTCTTATAAACCGCCTTCTGCTTCCATAACTGATTTTATTGGAAGCATCCTCCCATACCTCACCTAACAGCAGGGCATTTCCATCCTCGGTTTTAATGGCTTTTCTTATATTATCAAGAAACTCATCGGGAAGCTCATCGGCAACATCAAGTCTGAACCCTTTAACACCTTTTTTAAGCCAATATCTGATAACACCGTTTTCGCCTGTTATAAATTCGGTAAATGCGGGATCATTTTCCTCCACCTCGGGAAGCGTTTTTATACCCCACCAGGAAGCGTAATCATCCTTGCTTGCGCCAAATTTGTACCAGCTTCTATACGGAGAATTATCATCATTATAAGCGCCGCCGCTACCGTATCTATTGCGGCGGTTAAAATATATGCTATCATCTCCCGTGTGGGAAAATACGCCATCAAGGATTATATAAATTCCGAGATTTTCCGCTTCCTCACACAACTGCTCTAAATCTTTTTCATCACCCAGAATGCTATCAATTTTAAGATAATCAGCAGTATTATATCTATGATTTGAATGGGCCTCAAAAATGGGATTTAGATAAACACAGTTAACACCAAGTGATTTAAGATATGGCAATTTTTCTTTTATACCTTGCAAATCTCCGCCGTAATAATCGTTACCAAGCGAACACAAATCACCGTTCTGGCGATATTCGGGCTCCTTGCTCCAATCACCGCTTATATATCTATCGTCGGGTATATTCTGCTTTATCTTTCCCGAGTTATAAAATCTATCGGGGAAGATCTGATAGATAATTCCACCCCTTAACCACTCAGGCACCTTGAAATCTTTTTCATAAACCGTTAACTGCCAAGGAATACAGGTATCCCTTGAAACAACGCCTAAGCTCTCGCCTTGCTTCGTAATGAAGAAATCACCGTAATCGCTCGTATATTTGAAGCAATAAAAATACAGCCCCTCTTCCCTATTGATTTCGCAATCATAAAACCTGTAATTATCCAAGGTTTCGCGGGGGATCATCTCTATATAAGTATAATCGCTATCGCGGTCATTTTTTATCATTAAATACACATTATGACAATGGGCATCAAAGTGCAAAAGCACTCTAAGCCGCAGGGTTTCCCCTGCGGCTATGGCGCCGAATTTCAAGCGGTAAATCGGATTTCTCGAATCAAAAGGATAATATTCCATAATTACTTTACAGGATCAATATGCCAGATGTTCTTTGCATAATCATCAATGGAGCGGTCAGCAGCAAAAATACCCGATTTTGCAATATTAACAAGTGACATCTTATTCCATACCTCAGGTTGATTATAAAGCTTAGTGGCCTTTTTCTGCGCATTACAGTAATCCGAGAAATCAGCAAGAGCCATATATCTATCAACGTTTTTAAGAGTGTTGTAGATATTATCAAAGGGCTTGCCATCAATACCCTTGCCGATAAAGTCAAGAGCATTTTTAAGCTCGGGATTATTATTGTAATACTGCAAGGGTGAATAACCCTCCTTCTGCAGCTTTAACACCTCGGGTGTATGCATACCGAAGATAATAATATTATCATCACCAACAGCGCTATGAATTTCCACATTAGCGCCATCCTCGGTGCCAAGGGTGATGGCGCCATTCATCATAAATTTCATATTACTTGTACCCGAAGCCTCGGTTGAAGCAAGTGAAATTTGTTCGCTGATTTCGGCGGCAGGTATCATAAGCTCCGCAAGAGTCACCTTATAATCCTCTAGGAAGAGCACCTTCATTTTATCGCTTAGCATACGGTCGTTATTTATAACCTTAGAAAGCTTATAAATCATCTGAATAATCTCTTTTGCAAAGAGGTAACCCGATGCCGCCTTAGCGCCGAAAATATAGGTTTTAGGTGTAAACTCAGCATTTGGATTGTTGCTCAAATAGAGGTAATCATTGATAATGTGCAAGGCGTTCATATGCTGACGCTTGTATTCGTGAAGTCTCTTAACCTGCATATCCACAATGGAGTTGGGATCAATATCCATTGAATAGTTATTTTTAATATAGTTCGAAAGTCTTACCTTATTTGAAAGCTTAATCTCGGCAAGTCGTGAAAGCACGACCTTATCATCGGTGAACGCCATCAGCTTTTCAAGCTCGGAAGCATCCTTAATAAAACCATCGCCGATAAGCTCGGTGATGAGAGAGGTAAGCTCGGGATTTGCCTGACAAAGCCATCTGCGGTGGGCAATACCGTTGGTAACATTAGTAAACTTTTCAGGAGTCATTTTATAATAATCGTTGAAAAGCTCATCGGTTATAATCTTACTATGAAGCTTTGATACACCGTTAACAGTATGACAGGTGGCAACGCAAAGGTTAGCCATTCTTACAACACCGTTCTGTATAACAGCGGTTTTTTCTGCAAGATTATAATCCCCAGTGGTATTTATTATGTGCTCTCTGTAACGGCGGTCAATTTCTTTAACTATCTGATAAATTCGTGGTAATCTTTCTTTAAATAACTCAACCTGCCAACATTCGAGAGCCTCAGACATAATGGTATGATTGGTATAAGCAACAGTTCTTGTTACAATATCCCAAGCTTTTTCCCATGAGTATCCGCACTCATCAAGCAATAAACGCATAAGCTCGGGTATAGATAGCGTGGGATGGGTATCGTTAATGTGAATAGCTACCTTTTCGGGAAGATTATCAAGTGTGCTATACTTACGCATATGGCGGTTAAGAATATCCTGAACTGAGGCAGATACAAGGAAATACTGCTGCCTTAATCGAAGAGATTTTCCCTCAATGTGATTATCTTCGGGATAAAGTATCTTTGAAATGGCCTCAGTCATTGCTCTTTGCTCAAGGGCGCGTACATAGTCTCCCTGATTGAAGGCAGACATATTAAAGTCCTGACACTCAGCGCTCCACAAACGAAGAACATTTACTGTTTTACCATCCTTGCCTGCTACCTTAAGGTCATAGGGTACTGCCTTAACGGTGTGGTAATCCTTATGCTCAACATAGTGATAGCCGTTTTCCCAACGTTCATCTATTCTGCCATCAAAATTTACATCTACCGCAGAGGAAGGACGCTGCTCAAGCCACACGCTACCGCCAGGCAACCAAAAATCAGGCATTTCGGTCTGCCAACCATCAACAAGCTTCTGACGGAAGATACCGAGCTCATATTTGATGCAATAGCCCATAGCAGAATATCCGCCTGTGGAGAGGCCATCAAGGAAGCAGGCTGCAAGACGTCCAAGACCCCCGTTACCCAGACCCGCATCGGGCTCACATTCATAGAGATTATCAAGCTTCACCTTAAACTTTTTAAGTGCCTCTTCCATCTCCTCGGTTAAACCTAAGTTATATAGATTATTTTTAAGGGAGCGGCCCATAAGAAATTCCATACTGAGATAATAAACAGTTTTTGCCTCCTGCTCATCAACGCTCTTCTTAAACTGAGCCTTTCTCTCGCTCATAATATCAAGCAGAACCATAACGCAGGCCTTATAGAAAATCTCATCAGAAGCAAGCTTCGGAGAAACGCCGAAATTATGGGAGAGCTTACGCTCAATCATACCTGCTAAATCCACTGCGGTGTACTGTTTCATAACAACAACTCCGTAAAATAGTATATATTTTTATTATTTGTTTTCTATAATACAATATTCAGCCGCTTTTTTCAAGTAGTATCGATAACTTATTTTTTGCAATTTTTTGAGCATATTGCACAACTCTCTTGATATTTTATGTCAAATTGAAAAAATGAATATGCAAAAATTACAATAAAACGCTGAAAATCAATTGCAGATACATTATAAATATTTATTTTATATTTACCCATTGCCACCTTTTAACTTTTGGTGTATAATAGTTTTATCTATACACTAAGGGGCACTTTATGAAAAAGAAGAATTTTATTAAGGGAATCAAGGATGGCTTCCCTATATGCATAGGATACTTTTCGGTCGCTTTCGCATTTGGCATCTTTGCAGTAGCAAACGGTCTTTCTTCCCTCGAGGCACTATTTATTTCCATGACTAATGTTACCTCCGCGGGTCAGCTTGCGGCTGTACCAATAATTGCAGGTGGCGGCAGTTTTATCGAGCTTGGTATGACTCAGGTTATCATCAATCTTCGTTATGCGCTTATGTCGATTTCCCTATCACAGAAATTCGATTCAGGTATAACGCTTAAGGATCGCCTGCTCATCGCTTTTGTAAATACAGATGAGGTATTCGCCGTTGCAACATCGCAGAGGGGATTACTGAGCAAATACTATATGTTCGGTCTTATTCTCACTCCATTTTTAGGATGGAGCACGGGCACCATTATAGGCGCCGTTGCAGGTGACATATTACCAAGCATCATCACGGATTCCTTAAGCCTTGCTATCTACGGTATGTTCATCGCGATTGTTGTTCCCGAAATCAAGGCCAACAAATCCACCTTTGCTTGTGTTATGATAGCCATTGCTTTAAGCTGCTCTTTCTATTTCATTCCTATTCTTAAATCGGTGCCAAGCGGCTTTGCTATAATAATCTGCGCCCTTGTTTCAGCAGGAATTATGGCTATTGTCTCCCCCATAGATACAAAGGAGGCAGAAGAAAATGTTTGATGCTAAATTTTTTATCTACCTTGCCGTGATGGCGGGTGTTACCTATCTTATCAGAATGATACCGTTAGTACTTTTCAAAAAGAAAATAACTAACAAATTCTTCTTATCCCTACTGCATTACATACCCTATGCAGTTTTAAGCGCTATGACGGTACCCGCCGCCTTCTTCGCCACCGACCATATTCTATCGGCAGTTATAGGCGTTTTATTTGCGCTTATCCTTGCTTATAAGAATAAAAGTTTGATTATAGTAGCGGCCGGCGCCACGGTTGGCGTTCTGCTTACAGAACTGATATATTTAATGGTATAAAACAAGGAGTTTTATCATGCCTTTTTTACCTATTACCAAGGAAGAAATGTTAGAACGGGGTTGGTTTTATCCCGATTTTGTTATTGTAACGGGTGACGCTTATGTTGATCACCCTTCCTTTGGCACGGCTGTAATTTCGCGTGTGCTTGAAAGCGAGGGCTTTAATGTTTGCATTCTATCGCAGCCGAAAAGTGATAGTGATTATCTACGCTTCGGTAGGCCCCGTTATGCCTTTCTCGTAAACGGCGGTAATATTGACTCTATGGTAGCGCACTACACCGCCGCAAAGAAAAAAAGAAGCGATGATGCATATACCCCAGGCGGCAAAGCAGGTGCAAGGCCCGATAGAGCGGTAATTGTATATTCCAAAAACATACGCCGCCTTTTCGGAGATGTGCCTATCGCCATCGGCGGTATTGAGGCTTCACTTAGAAGATTTGCACACTATGATTATTGGGATGATTGCGTTAAAAAATCCATATTGATTGATTCGTGCGCCGACCTACTTATGTACGGTATGGGTGAAAGACATATTCGTGAGATTGCAAACCGTCTTAAAAACGGCGAAAGCATAAAAGAGCTAACCGATATCAAGGGTACCTGCTACGGCGTTAAAACCCACGATTATAAACCTATGCCCGTTAAGGAGTGCCCAAGCTTTGAGGCAGTTTCACAGGCCACCGATGAGGGTAAAAAACTATATGCAAAATCCTGCAAAATTCAACAAGAGGAGCACGATGCGCTCAGAGGTAAAACTGTTATTCAGCGTCACGGGGATATAATTATAGTTCAAAATCCCCCATCTCCCCCTCTTACTACCGAGGAGATGGACAAGGTCTATTCTCTACTCTTTATGCGCGATTACCACCCCTCATACAAGGCTTTGGGCGGAGTTCCCGGAATTGAAGAGGTTAAATTTTCAGTAATTCATAATCGCGGCTGTTTTGGCGCATGTAATTTCTGCTCACTTGCCTATCATCAGGGAAGGCAAATCAGCTGTAGAAGTCACGAATCTGTTATTGAAGAAGCCAAAAAGATAACCGAAATGGATGATTTCAAGGGTTATATTCACGATATTGGAGGTCCTACCGCCAATTTCCGCGCTCCATCCTGCGAAGGACAGCTTAAGAAGGGCCTTTGCCCCGATAAAAAGTGTTTGGCACCCTCAATTTGCCCTGCGGTTAGGGTTGACCACAGCGATTATCTCAGTTTGCTCAGAAAATTAAGGGCGCTACCGAAAGTAAAAAAGGTGTTTATCCGTTCAGGAATCAGATTTGATTATTTAATTGCCGATAGCGATGAAACCTTTTTTAAGGAGCTCGTCGAACACCACACAAGCGGTCAGCTAAAGGTTGCTCCCGAGCACTGCTCAAACAATGTTTTAAGGCGGATGGGTAAACCATCGGTTGAGGTGTATAACAAATTCAAAAAGCGCTTTTATGAGCTCACCAAAAGTATGGGTAAAAATCAGTTTTTGGTACCCTATCTTATGTCCTCACATCCGGGAAGCACCATAGACGATGCCATTCAGCTTGCAAATTTCCTTAAAAAAGAGGGGATTCATCCCGAACAGGTGCAGGATTTTTATCCCACACCGGGTACCGTTTCCACCTGTATGTTTTACACAGGGCTTGATCCATATACTATGGAAGAGGTATATGTACCGAGGACTCCCGAGGAAAAGGCAGAACAAAGAGCTTTATTGCAATATTTCCGCCCTGAAAACAAAAAGCTTGTTATTGCGGCTCTTAAAAGGGCAAAGAGATATGACCTTATAGGTACGGGCAAAAACTGTCTTGTGGTGCCCGATACCCCACTTAAAAATAATAATTTTAAGAAGAAACCTATAAAAAAGCGACGCGGAAAATAAAAATTAAAGGTATGATAATTTGAAATTTCTCAACTTTTTAAGGGCCATTACGGCCCTGCTTCTCGGCTGCGCTCTGTTACTCTTTTGGTATAGCGCCGAAAAGAAAGGCCCCACTGTCATCCCCGTTGACACCGAAACCGAGAGTGATGTTTCAGAAGAAGCAGTACCAAACACAGAAGAGTTATTAAACGATATCACGGCACTGGAAAACAATCCCCTTGAGGAAGCAAACAGCCGCGTTTATGAGTATTTACAAATATGCCCCGCCGAAAATCCTAAAGCTTCATATCTTGCTTATAATTTAATCACGGGTGAAAATTATTCTTACAATATTGATACGAGAATTACAATGGCGAGTGTTATTAAATCGGCATACTGCCTTTATGTAACGGAGTTGATTGTAAGCGGTGAAGCAGATTTCGAGGAAAAACTCACTTATACTGCTGATGATAAAAGGAACGGAACGGGCATTATAAAGGATAACCCTTACGGAACCGAGTATTCAGTAAAAGAGCTTATTACCCTATCTATTACCGAAAGCGATAATGTTGCTCACAAAATGCTTGTTGACCGCTTCGGCAGAGCTCAATTCAACTCGTATTTAGATAATTTCAGTATTGAGAGTATGCACTTGTATTCGGGCGGTCAGGTTGAGTATTATAATAATTCCTCTGCCCGCGATTTAGCAAAGATTTTCACCCTTATATATCAGAAATCCCAAGAGGAAGAAAGTTTTGCCTGGTATTTGGATATTTTAACCCAATCAAAATACAACCGCTTTGCTTCTTCCACCGAATTTAAGATTGCCCATAAAAGCGGGTTTATGAAGGGTGCTTTTCACGATGCCGCCATAGTATTAGCTGATGAACCTTACATTTTAATTGTTCTTACCAACGGTAACATTACGGAAAATGAAGAACTTTTTTTGCAAGAGCTCTCCCAAATCATTTGTAATAAAATGGAAAGCAAATAAAAGATTCCTGAGAAAAACTCTCAGGAATCTTCTTTTTTAATATTAAGAACTATGATCTCGGGCTTGTTATTTATACGCGGTACTAAATGAGGATTTCCGATTCCCCTGCTTACTATTAAGCGTTCATCGTAAAATCCACCCGTATATTTCGGGAAAATTCCTTGACCTGGAGCATAAATTCCTCGGTTGAATATTCGCCATTGACCGCCGTGTGCATGGCCCGAAAGAATAATATCAATGGGGTATTTTTTCAAATATTTATTATAATATTCGGGATGGTGGCACAAAAGTAGTTTTGGCTCCTCTATTGAACTGAATTCCTTAAGCCATTCCATTTCGGGAATGCGTTTATTTGCCTTTTTATCCTTCTTAGCGCCACGCTTTACGGCAGAGGTTAACCCACCGATAATTATTTCCTCAAACTCTATATATGAATTATCAAGGATAGTTACGCCTGTATCCAGAATTTGTGGTTTCATATCCTCATCAAATCGGAATTCGTGATTGCCAAGGCAACAATAAACGGGCAAATGCTTTACCGTTTCTTTTAGAAATTCAAGTCCGCTTTTATAGTTGTTGGCATCATGGATAAAATCACCGCCAACCAAAAGCGCATCGGGGGCTCTTTCCTTGATTTTTTCGAAAATAAATCTATTATCAAAGCCGTGAAGATCGGATACAAAAACAAATTTGTAATCACGGCTCAGCATATAGGTAATATTATATTCAGTTACCTGTATTTTCTTCGCAGTTACCATTTGACTGCTCCTCTTCTGTTTTCTTCGCCGCAAGTTTCTTATTTACAAACTCCGAAAGCAGTACATAAATAACCGAACTTAAAGGCACTCCAATAAGCATACCTGCAACGCCCGCAAGATTTCCACCTATAGTTACAGCCGCAAGAACCCACAGACCTGATAAGCCAATAGATTTACCCATAACCCTCGGATAAATCAGATTGTTATCAAGCTGCTGAAGAATTATGATGAAAACAATAAACCAAAACGCCTTAACGGGATTGACTAGCAATATAAGGAACGCTCCAAGCGCTGTACCTATAAAGGCGCCAACCATGGGGACTAATGTGGTAAATCCCACAAGCACCGATATAACAGATGCAAAAGGCATATTAAAGATTAACATACCGATGAAGGTTAAAACACCGAAGATTACAGCCTCAGTAAGCTGACCCGTTACAAAGCGTGAAAAAGTATTATGGGAAAGCCGTGCAAGACCTAAAATCTTATCCACGGTTTTTTGAGGCAAAATGGCGCCAAAAAGCTTGGTGAACTGTTTGCCGAGCTTTTCCTTTTGGGCAAGAATATAGATAGCGAAGGCAAATCCCAGAACAATATTAACCACCACGGAAAGTATTGAAGTTGTTACATTAAAGGTGGCGTTAACTAAGGTACCGCCTTTTTCTGCAATATACGTTCCTATCTTTGTGATAATCTCCTCGTGATTTATATTGATTTCGGGGAGAACTATCATAAATTTATCAAAGAAAGCAACAACCTTATCCCACCAGGAATCAAGATTTGTAAAATACTGTGGGAGGCTACTTACGAACGAGGCAGTATGTTCAACAAAATAAGGTATCACAATAAAACATACGGCAAATATGATGCCTAGCACTAATAAAAGGCTTGTTATAAGGCAAACAGGCCTTTTGAAGCCGCCCTCAGCAATCTTTGGCTTTTTTCTCCAGATTTTACCCCAGAGCTTTTCAAGGGGTGTTAAAATCGTATTAAGAATAAAAGCAATACATCCGCCGAGAACTAAGGGCTTTATAACATTATAAAGTCCTCCCATTAGGGTTAAAAACTTAGAAACATCATTGAGCACCCAGAAAAGCAGAAGTGCAAAAATGATAAGAAGCATGATTTTTTTGAAGGTTTTTTTATCCACTGTAATTTACTTCCTTTTAGTTATTACGCATTTATTATATCAATGTAATTTTACCGAGTCAAGAAAAGCAATTCAAAATTATAAAAATAGCAAGATTAGTAAGCACTACTGCAGCGCCTGCGGGGATATCGAAGGAGAAAGAAAGGATTATTCCTATCAGGAATGCCACCACGGAAATTATTACGGATAAAATTACTGTGGAGCGATATTTTTTGGTAACCCGCATTGCCGAAAGTACGGGGAACGTTATAATGCTTGAAATGAGCAAAGCGCCCATAATCCTCATTCCCACAACCACGGTAACGGCGGTAAGCACTGCCGAAAGTCCGTTATAAAACTTAACATTTATGCCCGAAGAGGCGGCAAATTTTTCATCAAATGAAACGGCAAAAATTTTATTATAAAACATAATATACAATGCAATTACCAAAACAGATATGATTACAGAGTAAACTACATCCTCCGTACCGAGAGCCAGAATACTACCAAACATATAATTGCTGATATCGGTATTCATACCAGTTGTTAAATTTGCAACCGTGATACCGATGGCCAGAGCGCTTGTAGAAACAATAGAAATGGCGGCATCACCTTTAATTTTGCCGTTACCGTTAATTCTCAGCAATAAAAAAGCGGCTATTATTACTATGGGTATCGAAAACTGCAAGGGTGCAAATCCAAATGCCAATGCAATAGCGGCGGCTCCAAAGGAAACATGAGATAAGCCATCACCCAACATAGAATACCTTTTAAGCACGAGATTAACGCCCAACAGCGCCGCGCAGCAGCATAGCAAAACCCCCGTTATAACTGCTCTTAAAACAAAGGGATATTCGAAAATTTTAGATAGTATTTCCATAATTCCCCTCCGTTTTATATTCATCTTCAAGATAACATTCTGCCTTCTTAAAGGTGAATCCGTTATTTGAAATGTTAAGAATTTTATGGGCCTCTTTCACAGCCCTTTCGATATCGTGTGATATCATAATAACCGTAATACCCGAATTGTTTATCTTCTTTAAGAGTGAATAAAATTCATTTTGCGATGCGGCATCAAGACTATTCACAGGCTCATCAAGAAGAATCACCTTCTGAGCGGCGCAAAGCGCCCTGCACAGCAAAACCTTCTGCTGCTGGCCGCCCGAAAGCTCATTGAATGATTTATCCTTAAGGTCTTCAACTTCCAATAAAGCCATATTTTTATAAGCCTTTTCCTTTTGCGCAGAAGAATAAGCGATACCTAACACACTCTTACCTGCAAAGCCCGAGAAAATCACCTCGGAGACACTTGCGGGAAAATCGGATTTTGTATCACTCTTTTGAGGGAGCCAACCGATATCCCTTCTTGAAAATCCATTAAAAATAATGCTTCCCTTATACTTGATATCAAAGCCTAAAATACACTGCATAAGGGTAGTTTTTCCTGAGCCGTTCTCCCCGGTTATACAGATATAATCACCATCCTCTACATCGAAGGATAATTCACTGAAAACCTGCCTGTTATCATAGTAGGAAGATAATTTATCAATACTGATTATAGGCATCAACTCATCCCCCCTCCAAGCGCTTCTTTATTGCGATACATAATATCAACATAGGTTACGCCGTTTTCAAAATCAGCTTTAGTAACATTATGAGCAGAATGAAGCTCAATAACATTTACGCCCATTTCTGCCCTTAATGCATTAGCAATATTGCGATTGCTCATCTCGGTGCAATAAACTGTGCCGATGTTTTTATTCTTGATAGTTTCAATCAATCTGTTCATAGTTTTTATGCTTATATCGGTGCTGATAGCGCAACCTCCGAAGGCGGCTTCATATTGGATACCGTAATATTCGGTTAAATACTTAAACGGGAATCTATCGGCGCAAAGGATAAATTTGTTCCTTGCGCCATCTGATACCTGCCTTATTTCACCATCTGCTTTTGTAATGCTGTTTGCATAAGCATCACAATTATTTTTGTAATAGCTCTTGTTGTCATTATCAGCCTCAATGATTGAATCGCAAATTTTTCTCAACAGTATTACGGCATTTTGGGGACTTGTCCATATATGCTCGTCCTCTTCCTCGTGTTCATCCTCCATTAAGGGCTCAACAAAGCCAATTAAGGATATCGCATTTACATTAACATCCGATAAGATGCTATCAACCCAAGTATCAGATTCCCCGCCGATATAAAAGAAAATATCTGCATCATAGATTGCCGCCACATCCGAAGGAGCAGGATCGAAGGAATGGACCTCGGTACCTGGGTCAACCAAAAGTTTTATGTTAACCTGATCTCCACCTACTGCTCTTGCAAAATCATACAAAGGAAAAATAGTTGTAACTATACTTAGCTTATCTTTATTATCAGTTTTAGCCACGGGACTGCAACCCGTGAACAGCAACATAATTGAAATTAAAATAATAAATGCTTTTTTCATTTTGCAGCACATTCCTCACATAATCCGTACAAAACGGTTTTAAGCTTATTGATGCAAAAACCGTGATGCTCACTTATATGCATGCTGAGTGTTTCCATCTTATCGCATTCAATATGGATAAGCCTACCGCAATCCTCACATTTAAGATGGAAATGCTCTTGGCATTTCTCTCCGTTAATATACTGATAGCAGGCGCTTTCTCCCGCGGTAACATACTTGCGTACCACACCCTCATCCGCCAATCTTTCAAGACATCTGTAAACAGTAGTCCTGCCAACCTTTTCACCCATATCATTAAGGGTGCCTACAAGGCTATCCACGGTTATATGCTCCTGACACATTTTACGAACGGCATTTTCGATTATGGTCTTTTGTTTTGTCTTATACTGAATCTTATCCATATTTCCACCTTTGAAATTGAAATTCATTTTCAAATTATAACACCTATATATATTTTTGTCAACATTCAGTAATTTTACATATTTATTACTTTTTTGGGGTAGAACGGACAATTTATTATCAATAATCGCACACATTTGCGACAAAACAGCAAAATTTTGTTCAAAATAGAATTGATTTATGCTTTTTTGTATGGATAATTATAAGTGTAAGCTTGTAAAATCTATAGATTTTACTCAATACAGCAAAGGAGATAACATTTATGAAAAAAAGTATTGCAATTCTACTTGCGCTCGTAATGATGATTCTTCCCCTCACTGCCTGCTCTAAGGCGGATTCGGATGAATCTGCGTATTCTTACTATTACGAAGAAGTAATAGTTAAGAATGATAGCAGCGATTCCGAGGATACTGATTCGAAGAAGGATACATCCTCATCAGGCGGCAAGAATAACACAACCTCATCAGGAAGCGGCGCTGGCCAGAGCTCTTCCGATATCATCAAAACAGATTTTGATCTTAAAGGCAAAACCGTAACGATGGCAATCACCGAAGAGGATCAATATAATACCACCTCTTTTAAGGCTATGGTTTCCGCTTTCCAGACCAAATACGGATGTAAGGTTAAAACCCATACACTCTCATTTGGCGGGTACAACACTCAGGTTGCGCAGAGAATGAGTACGGGCACGCCTTATGATATCTGCTATATGCACGGTTCTATGTTCCCCGCAGGTCCAATTGCAGGTTGTTATGCGGATCTTACCGAAGCCATGAAGCTGGTTGATACTTCTGCTATCAATATGGATAAAACCAATAAGTTCCTTTGGGAAGGAAAACTTTACGGCGTTTGTGATAACAACTGCGCTTTCCCCTGGATTTTCTATTATAATAAGGCCCTCTTCGAAAAAGCAGGTCTTGAAGATCCTCGCACCCTTTATAACAACGGTACTTGGACTTGGGATAAAATTTTCGAAATGGGTCATGAAGTTACCGATGCTTCACAAAGCATTTATTTTATGGCTTCCTACTATGTTCAGTCGCAGATGTACGGCGTATCATCTATAACTACAGAAAACGGCAAGGTTGTTCTTAACCTCAAAGATCCCAAACATATAGCTTCCCTTAATCTGCTCCAGAAAATTTATTGCGGAAACGATGCTATAGGACAGAAGAGAGATGGCTCTGATAACCGTAAAGCATTCTTAGAGGGACGTAATTATATGTATCCCGAAGAAACATCCAAATACCCAGGACTTGTGGCACAGGTTAAAAAGTCTATGGCATTCGGCAAGAGTGTTAATAACCTCCAGATTGTTCCTGTTCCTATTCTCCCTGAAAACACCGAAAAGGCATATCCTACAGGTTGGTATACCGCTATCTGCGCAGGCGAAGGCTCAGATCCCCGTATAGCGCTTACTTGGGCAGCTTTCGAGGCTACCTATAAGAATGAAATCAAGGGCAGTAACGAATTCAGCGAAGAGGACCAGAAGCTGGTTGATAAGCTTATGGCAGGCAATACTTTACCTAACCGTCATAGTTCTTATAAAACTTCATCTGCCGAGACACTTTCGCTCCACGAGTACATAATTCAGGCCATCAGCAACGGTGAGGATGTTGCTAAAACCGTTGATAAATATTACGATCAATATTGCGCTTGTATTGAAGAAACTATAGGACATAAGAATTATACCAAGAATTAAATTTCTTTTCTCCTTTTTGAAAAGGCAGGGGTGCTCCCTGCCTTTTCTTTTTTTATTTTTTTACATAAAAAACGGCTTGCCCGAAGGCAAACCGTTTTAATTATTCTCCTAAATATATTGTGCTATGGTTTCGGTGCATATACACGCTTAACATAAGCCCTACGCCCATATAAAGACAAAGCTGAGATGTTCCTCCTGCGCTGAAGAAAGGCAGTGTAATGCCGATTACGGGAAGCAATGCCACACACATACCTATATTTATAACCATCTGCGCGAAAATCATTGCAAAAAAGCCAACGCAAATATATTTTCCGCTTGGCTTTTTACAAATACGAGCAATCTTTAGACTTCTGAAACAAATAGCTCCAAGAAGGATTATTACCGTAAGACAGCCCAAAAAGCCTAATTCCTCTCCAATGCTTACAAATATAAAGTCGTTCTGACCCTCGGGAACAAAGCCCGATTGGGTTAATCTACCGTTAAATAAGCCTTGACCAAAGAAACCGCCGTTGGCAAGAGCCATTCTGCCGTAGTATTGCTGATAGGTAGCGCCTAGAATATCGGATTCAATATCAAAAAGGCTGATAATTCTTGTACGCTGTTCATCATTCATTATAAGGAAAAAGATTATGGGTGAAGCAACTATAACGGCTCCGAAGGCGGTAACGAAATATTTCCACGAAACTCCTGCCGCCCACATCATACTCATAAACATAACTGCGAAAACAAGAGCGGTACCATCATCACCCTGAAAGTGAATAAGCAAAACGGGAAAAGCGCCGTGAATACATAGCGGCAACAGATACTTTGGTTTGTTTATATTCTCTTTCACCTTAACAAGATGATTTGAAAAAGTAATTAAAAAACAAATTTTCAAAAACTCAGACGGCTGAAATGTAGTAAAGCCTAAATCAAGCCACGCTTTATCATCAGTGCCCTCAGGCGCAAACCCTATAAAAAAGGTAAGGATAACAGGCACAAGGCCTAAAACCGCTATTAAATACCATTTATTAAGAAACGACTGAAAATCAAAGGCTGATATAAACACGGCGCATCCAACGCCAAGCACCATTGAGAGCAGTTGTACCAAAACAGGACGGTTTGTTTCGAGGTATCGAGTTGCAGTAAAAACCGCCAGACTGCCGTAAAGGGATGAAAAAATACATAGGGATAAAAGAAGTTTATCGGTTTCACGGATAAAATCCGCTATTTTAGTAAAAATTCTTCCCATTGCCTCACTCCTTTCTTTTAATAGTTATTATAATAAAAAACTCTGTTATTTTCAAGATATAAATGAACCAAAGGCTTTAAGCGCATTTTTAGAAATTTCGGAAGGCTTCATACCCGTTACCCTCTTAAAACAGCTTGAAAAGTAAGCAGGACTTGTGAATCCCAATTTATCCGAAACCTCTCCAACACCCATACCCTCCTCTAAAAATTTAGTGGCGGTACGGATTTTAAGCATTAAGAAATATTTATGAATACCTGCATCCGCATATTTTTGAAAAACCCGCTTTAGAGTTGATTCACTTACGTTAAGCTCTTTTGACAGCTCCTTCACAGAGAAATCCTTATTAATATTCTGCTTCATCAGACTAACGGCGTTACTGAAGATCAGAGAATCCGTACCTACAACGGTATCATTCTTACTTTTACTATCAGCCAAAGAATATATAAGCTGGCATATATAAGTTTCAACCCTTGGCAAAAACTTATTATCAAAACTGCTAACGCTGAGCATATCGTTATACGCTGTTTTAGGAACATTGGGAAAATATTTAATATATTCGTTATAAGCGTAATTATAAAGGGCATCGACAATACTTTTTGAAGCCTCATTAAGCGAAAAGACCTTATTTTTCATCTTATAAGCGAACTCATCCTCACACTCATAGGTGAATACCAGAATTTCAGCGCCTTCACAACTTTCAACAGAAAACTTATGAAACTCCATAGGTTTATGGAAGATAATATCCCCTGCCGTAAGATTATACACCCTATTATCCGCTGATGCTAAAATCTCACCGCTTCTTACATACATGCACTCCCAAAAGTTATGCACCTCTCCCTTAAAAACATATCCTTTTTCGAAATATCTTAAAAAGAAGGAGTACATACATTTAATATCAAGCAGCCTTTCGATGTAAAAGGGTTTAATTGCCATATAATCACCTATATTTGAACTGAAATCTAAAGTTTATGAACTATTTTTGCATTGATTAAATATTTTTGTTCGATATAATTATAATTAAAGTTTACAGTTTTGTAAAGGAGAATTTTTATGAAAACCTTAAAAGCCATCGTTATCGGCGCGGGAAACCGAGGTATAACATATTCGCATGCGATGAGCAAATCGGAATATGATTTTCAGGTGGTAGCCGTTGCAGAACCTATTGAAAGCAGAAGGAATTATGTTAAAAGCCTTTTTAATATTCCCGATGAAATGTGCTTTACTGATTATAAAGATCTGTTAGAGCTTGGAAAAATCGCTGATATAGCAGTAATTGCTACAATGGATCGAGACCATTTTGCTCCCGCTATAAAAGCCATCGAGCTTAAATATGACCTTTTACTTGAAAAACCGATCGCGCCCACGCCCGAGGAATGCATTGCCATAACGAGATCCGCCGAGGAAAACGGTGTTAAGGTTCTTATTTGCACAGTTTTAAGATACACACAGATATACAATACTATTAAGAGCATAATCGATGAGGGCAAGCTTGGAAAAATTATGTCTATGGATATGGAGGAGCGTGTTGGCGGAGTGCATCAGTCCCACAGCTTTGTAAGAGGTAATTGGGGAAATTCCGAACGAAGTTCCGTTATGCTGCTACAGAAATCCTGCCACGATTTGGATCTGTTTCAATGGTTGCTCGGTAAAAAATGCAAAAGTATACAGTCTTTCGGCGCTCTTTCCTTCTTTACACGCGAAAATGCGCCCGAAGGTGCTCCCGAATATTGTATAGAAGGTTGTCCCCACAGTGATACCTGCCGTTTTAATGCGGTTAAGCTTTACTTAGATGATAAGAAAAACGAATGGTTCAGGGGCGCCTGCACTCACAAATACCAGCCCAATGATGAGGATGTTATTAAAGCCATTACCGAAACTCAATACGGTAAATGTGTATATAAATGTGATAACGATGTTGTTGACCATCAGACAGTTAATATGCTCTTTGAGGATGATATAACCGTTACGTTCACAATGAACGCTTTTAACAGCGGCGGCAGAACCTTCCGCATATTCGGCACCAAAGGTTTATTGGAGGGCAGCTTTGGCGGAGATAATCCTATCTCCCTGTATAATTTTGAAACAAGAGAAACCGAAATTGTCCCATTGCTTGCCATTGATGGTGTTGCAGGAGGTCACGGTGGCGGTGATATGGGAATAGTGAATACAATGTATTCTTATTTTGTTGATGGTGTTAAGCCTGTAAATATTCCCGATATTGCCCAATCCTGCTATAATCACCTGATAACGTTTGCGGCAGAAGAATCCCGTCTAACCAACACAGTTGTAGATGTTGAGAAATTTATTAAAAAATACAGTAAATAATTTAAGAATAGCCTTGCTAACAGCAAGGCTATTTGTTATAATTGCCTTAAATCAACTTTTTGGTGATAACTATGCAAAACAAAACGCTTAATTTCAAAAGAACAAAATATACTTGTTTTTATACCTATGTGGCAATGTCCTCAGTTTTTAGCCTACCTCCTATTTTGTTTGTAACCTTTAGAGAGGCCTACGGTATATCCTATACCCTGCTCGGCACCCTTGTTCTTACAAATTTTTGCACACAGTTAATTATTGATTTAATATTCAGCTTCTTCTCCAAACATTTTAACATACATAAAACCGTTAAGGTTATGCCCCTTATCACATCATTGGGATTGACAGTTTATGCTGTTGTTCCTTGGCTGTTCCCTGATTTTGCATATCTCGGTTTAGTATTAGGAACGGTGATTTTCTCAATTGCGGCAGGTCTTTGCGAAGTGCTCTTAAGCCCCTTGGTAGCGGCTATTCCCTCGGAAAATTCCGAAAGGGATATGAGTACCCTTCACTCTCTTTACGCCTACGGTGTTGTTGCTGTTGTTCTCTTAAGCACACTGTTTTTCCATATATTCGGCAGAGAGAATTGGATGTATTTAACTCTGTTTTGGGCAGTGTTACCCCTTATTTCTGCCTTTCTTTTCTCTATCTCTCCCCTCCCTAAAATGAATCTTGGGCATAACGATAACGGTGGCAAGGGAAGAACTAAAATTTCGGGAATGGCTCTGTGTGTGCTTTGCATATTCCTTGGCAGCGCCGCAGAAAACACTATGACAAATTGGGTTTCGGGCTATGTTGAAAATGCCTTGCATATTTCTAAAACCGTTGGAGACATTTTAGGCCTTTCCATATTTGCTATTCTTTTGGGTTTAGGCAGAACTCTCTATGCAAAATACGGAAAGAATATATCAGAGATTCTGTTGCTTGGTATGATGGGTTCTGCAGTTTATTACCTTGTTGTAAGCTTATCCTCTAATGCCGTAATTTCACTCATAGCTTGTGTTTTAACTGGGTTTTGCACATCTATGCTTTGGCCTGGAACGCTTATACTTATGGAGGAAAGATTCAAAAGCCCTGGGGTTTGGGCATATGCTCTTATGGCCGCGGGCGGAGATTTCGGCGCTTCGGTAGCTCCTCAGCTTATGGGTATAATCGTTGATACCGTATCTGCAAGTAGCTTTGCGGCAAATCTTTCCGCAACTCTTTCTCTTACTACAGAACAGATAGGTATGAAGGTTGGTATGCTTATTGCCGCTGTATTCCCACTTTTTGGAGTAGCGCTACTGATTTACATACGAAAAAGGTTTAAGCTTAAAGCATAAAATATTCGGCGGGAAATTCCCCGCCGCTTTTTTACATTACATACAATATATGGATAAAAACCACAGTATTTTGTGGTTAATTTTTCAAAAAAACGGAATATATTGTGTAATTTTTGCGATTTTATATTGACAAAATCCGAGTTTTCATATATAATACATTCACGGCCTTACATGACTGACGGATTTTGCGGACTACCGCAAGGGAGTGTAAGGTCTGTTTTTAGCCGACCGTCTGGGCAAATTAGTTCATATAGAGCTGATTTGTCCTTTTTTTGACAATATCGGCAGTTAGGAGATGTTGAAAGTATGAAGCATAATAATTGGACCGGATTTAAAGAAGGTGTATGGCAGGATGAAATCAATGTGCGTGATTTCATTCAGTCAAATTACAAGGAATACACCGGTAACAGTGATTTTCTTGCCGGTGCAACCAAGCGCACAGATGAATTGATGACAGAGGTACAGAAGCTGTTTGTACTTGAGCGTATGCACGGCGGAGTACTTGATATAGATACCGAAACTGTTTCTTCCCTTACAAGCTATGCCCCCGGTTATATCAACAAGGATAAGGAACTGATTGTGGGTCTTCAGACCGATAGCCCCTTAAAACGCGGAGTTAACCCCTTTGGCGGCATCCGTATGGCGCGTCAGGCTTGTGAAGCATACGGTTTTAAGCTTAGTGATACTGTGGAAACCGAATTCCGCTATCGCACTACCCATAATGACGGTGTTTTCAGAGCCTATACCGAAGAGATGCGCAAAGCGCGCCACTGCCATGTTATCACCGGTCTTCCCGATGCTTACGGAAGAGGCCGTATTATAGGAGATTACCGCCGTGTAGCATTATACGGTATTGACAGACTTATAGAAGAAAAGCAGAAAGATAAAAAAGCTCTTGAAGAAAATGTCTTTGATACGGATAATATCCGCCTTTCAGAAGAGGTATTCAAGCAGATTCTTTTCCTTAAAAAGATGAAAGAAATGGCGGCTATGTATGGCTATGATATAAGCGAACCTGCCGCTAATACCAAAGAGGCTATCCAGTGGACATATTTTGCCTATCTTGCCGCTATTAAGGAGCAAAACGGTGCCGCGATGTCCCTTGGAAGAGTGAGCACCTTCTTCGATATTTATATTGAACGTGACCTTACAAACGGCACTCTCACAGAGATTGATGCGCAGGAGCTTATTGATGATTTTGTTATGAAGCTCCGCCTCGCGCGTCACCTTCGCACCCCTGATTACAACGAGCTTTTCGGCGGAGATCCCATGTGGATTACCGAGGCTGTCGGCGGTATGGGTAAGGATGGCAGAACTCTTGTAACCAAGAGCAGCTTCCGTATTCTTAACACGCTTTATACCTTAGGCCCCTCACCCGAGCCTAATCTAACTGTGCTCTGGTCCCCTGCTCTTCCCGAAAACTTTAAGAAATTCTGCGCCAAGGTTTCGGCAGATACCGATTCTATTCAGTATGAAAACGATGATATTATGCGTCCGCACCACGGTGATGATTATGCCATCGCCTGCTGTGTTTCGGCTATGGAAATCGGCAAACAGATGCAGTTTTTCGGTGCCCGTTGCAACTTAGCAAAGCTTTTGCTCATTGCCATCAACGGCGGTTACGATACCACAAGCGGCACTAATATCGGCCCTCAGATGCCCGTAATGGATACCGAAACCCTTAATTTTGATGAGGTTATGGAAAGATATTCTGTTTACATTTCATGGCTTTCTAACCTCTATGTTAACACTATGAATGTTATCCACTATATGCACGATAAGTATGCCTATGAAAAGTCTCAGATGGCTCTTCACGATACTGTAGTTGAAAGACTTATGGCCTTTGGTATCGCGGGTTTATCGGTTGTTGCGGATTCTCTTAGCGCCATCAAATATGCGAAAGTTCATCCTATTAAGGATGAATCGGGCTATATTGTTAACTTTGAAACTGTGGGTGAATTCCCCAAATACGGCAACGATGATGACCGTGTTGACTTTATAGCAAGAGATATGGCGCATCAGGTTATTACCGAGCTTCGCAAAACCCCCACCTACAGAAACGCTGTACACACCCTATCGGTGCTTACCATTACCTCTAATGTTATGTACGGCAAGCACACTGGAGCCACTCCCGATGGCAGAAAGGCTTCTGCTCCCTTTGCTCCAGGCGCTAATCCTATGCACAACCGCGAAGAAAACGGGGCTCTCGCCTCACTTAATTCGGTTGCTAAAATTCGCTATGAGGATTGCCGTGACGGTATCTCCAATACCTTCTCCATAACCCCCGAAGCGCTCGGAAAAACCGAGGAGGAACGTATTGATAACCTTGTAACTATTCTTGATGGTTACTTTACCAAGAAGGCTCACCATATAAATGTTAATGTTCTTAACCGCGAAACCCTTATTGATGCTTACGAAAACCCCGAGAATTATCCCAACCTCACCATAAGAGTTTCGGGATATGCGGTTAATTTCAATAAACTTTCCCGCGAACAACAGCGTGAGGTTATCAGCCGCACCTTCCACGAAAGCGTATGATAGGCAGGGTTCACTCTATACAGAGTCTTGGCACGGTTGATGGACCGGGAGTTCGGTTTGTTGTATTTATGCAAGGGTGCCCTTTAAGGTGCAAGTGCTGTCACAACCCTGACACCTGGGATTTTTCGGGCGGAACTGAATACACCCCTGTGGAAATAGTAGAAAAAGCCACCCGCTACCGAGAATATTTCGGAACTGAGGGTGGCATAACCCTTTCGGGCGGAGAACCCCTGATGCAACCCGAATTTGCATACGAGGTTTTTAAGTATTGCCACAAAGTAGGAATTAACACCTGTCTTGATACCTCGGGTGTTGTTCTTAACGATAAGGTTAAAAAACTACTTACCGAAACAGATAGAGTTTTACTCGATTTCAAATACACGGATAAGGCGCTTTACCGCGAAAACACGGGCTGTGAAATGGCTGCAGCCGAGGAATTTCTCGCATACCTTAAAGCTAACAACATTCCCGTTACCTTACGGCAGGTTATTATCCCTACAGTTAATGATGATAAGGAAAATATAATAAAGCTTAAGGAAATCGTGAATGCGCATAGCAACATTGATAAGGTTGAACTGCTTCCCTTCCGTAAAATCTGCCAGACCAAATATGATAGTATGGGTATTGTTTTCCAATTTGGTAACCTTCCCGAGCCTAAACCAGAAATGATGACCAAACTAAATAATTTATTATAGAAGACCTGCCGTTCGGCCGGTCTTTTTTTGTTTTATTATAATATAGTTTCTTAATTGACTTTGCTTTTTTGTAGTGCTATAATATTGCTGTTTTGAAAGTGAAGTGATTTTTTGTTAGCAATATTTGAATCCACCTTGACCCCATTACTTACGATGTTTCTTTGCATTATAATCGGATATCTCCTCAATAAAATGAATTTACTCCCCGAAAACACGGATACCGTGCTTTCTAAGCTTGAGACATTGATTCTGGTTCCTGCGCTTAATATTTCAACCTTTATGAATTATTGCACCATTGAATCCTTAAGCTCATACCATAGTTTCTTTATAGTATCATCTGTGTTGATTGCTGCTGCAATTGGTATATCATATCCATTGTCCCGTGTCTTTTCTAAGGAAAGATACCAAAGGAATATTTATAAATACGCCCTAACATTTGGCAATTTCGGTTTTTTAGGAAACGCTATTGTTCCTATAATTTTAGGTGAAGAGTTTTTATATACCTATATGTTGTTCTGTTTGCCAATCAATGTAATGTGTTATACTTGGGGAATAGGCGGTTTAATTCCAAAGGATAATAATAAGAATCCGTTATTAAATCTCATCAATCCTACTGTTATAGCCATAGTTATCGGCGCGATTCTCGGTTTAACAGGAATAAAATCGGTAGTACCCCCATTTATAAAATTATCGCTTAGCAATTTAGCAGCTTGCATGGGACCTATCGCTATGATTTTGACAGGATTCGTTGTTGCCAAATACAGCATTATTAAGCTATTAAAAAAACCGTTAGTATATCTTGCGACACTACTAAGATTGATAATATTACCTATCATATTTGTTGCCGTACTCTTGCTGATTAAAATTGATAGTGAAATAATAAAAATGTGCATATTTGCATTTGCTACTCCCTTAGGACTAAATACTGTCGTTTATCCCTCGGCTTACGGTGAGGATGCCTCAACGGGCGCATCAATGGCCTTGATATCGCACACATTATGCGTTGTAACCATCCCGATACTTTATACGGTTGTAACAACCTTCTTACCAAACTAATATAAAATAAACCACCTAAGCAATAGGTGGTTTATTTATGTTCGCAAATACTTATTAAGATAATTGAGCGTTTTCTTTTTATCTGCCGACCAAAGCGGTGCTATAAGATCTTTCTTTGCGCCATCTCCTGTTATCCTGTGAACAACAATTTCTTTTGGTAAAACCGAAATGCAATCGCTTAAAATTCCTGCGTATTCCTCTAATGAGAGAGCCTCTACCCTACCGTTTTCATATTCTTCGGCAAGTTTGGTATTTTTCAGAATATGTAAAAGGTGGAATTTCACCCCATTAGTACCGCTTTCTACCGCAAATTCAGTAGTTTTTACAGGGTCATCAAAAGGAAGCCCTATAATAATATGGGTTATAACCTCTAAGCCTTCTTTTTTAAGACGGGAAACAGCTCTTTTATAAACCTCCGTTTTATATCCACGATTAATATATTCGGCGATATTATCATCCCACGTCTGAAGACCTAATTCTATCGTTACGGGCTTAATTCTATTTAATTCTTTAAGCAGCTCTACCGTGCTTTCAGGAAGGCAATCGGGCCTTGTAGCAATATTTAACCCAACGATATAATCGGGAGTAATCGCCTCAAAAAACAGTTTTCTTAAGCTGTCATATGAAGCGTAAGTATTGGTAAAGGACTGAAAATAAGCGATATATTTCCCGTTTTTTATCTTCCCTTCTACCCTGTTTTTCGCTCTCTCTAATTGCTCTGAAATATTTGTTCCGCGTTCTGCAAACTCGCCACTGCCAAGAGCCGAGCAAAAAATACAACCGCCTGTGGACACAGTACCATCACGGTTAGGACAAGTAAAGCCTCCATCAATAGAAAGCTTATATACCTTGCAACCGTATTTTTCCTTATAATAATCGTTAGCGGTTTTATACATTTTCTCACCCGTCACTTATTATATTACAAAAGCCATAAAAAATCAATTTTTGGATGCTGTATAATCTTTATACGGCGATTTTTGATAAATGTTGTCACAAAATGGCGCTTTGGTTGATTTTATAGTCAGTAGTATCATATTGAAGATATGCATGTTCGAAGGCATTTACAAAAATGCAATGTTATGATACAATAAAACAAAGGAGGAGTTAATATGAAAAGAGCGTTAGTTTTGCTGCTTGCCTTTGTTATCTGCCTTTTCCTGTGTTCTTGTAAATCGGTTTCATATAATGATGGGGATACCGAAATGTATTATAACGGAAACACCTATATCAACTATAATAACACCAACGGCAAATATAGATTTGAGCCCGAAGAAGATACAGATAATTGGATCAAAATAGATACCAAGCCATATGGTATTTTCGTCATTTTAGGAGCTGTAACACGATACTACGGAAACGATTATGAAAATCCTGATTTTATTACTAACAGCCGTACCATCGATTTTTATGTTCGTGAAGATATAAGCTTGAATGATGATTCAAAGCTTTTCATAAAAGATTCCGATAAACCTTTATCCTTTTCTGTTTCTGAGGTTACTACCGGTGAAACAATTGAATACTCGTATGATAATCATAAAAACGGCGCTTACGTTAATTTAGGCGATTTTGATGCCGTATATGAAGATTTTCCGATGGTGGAAATTTGGTTTCAGCTATATGAAGTAAATGGTTGCGTTTATATACAAGATGCCGTTTTTGCGGACTTACAAAAGGTTACCGAAGAATTTGAAAAAGAGCTATATAATTTAGGTTTGATTTCAAAAAAAGATTAAATGAGCGTTAATACATATAAGGAGATATATTATGAGGTTTGCTATCAAAAGAAGAATATTAAATATCATAGCCATAATATTTATATTGGCAATACTTATTTTTAACAAATTTTTTACTGGAACTGCTATTGGTATTACCCTTTTAATACTCTTCCTTTTATCATATTTTATTCTCACTTTAATACTGTGGCGTTGTCCCCATTGCAATTCTTATTTGTGGAAGCTCGCGCCATTCGCTACCCATTGTCCATATTGCGGTAATGAATTGGAATAAGCCAACAAACCCCACGGTGATATGATTGATTTGAATCGTGAAAATATCGATGGATTTGATGTACGGGAATTCTATGTAAATTTAGTACACGAACTTAAAAACAGAGGTTTATAAATGCGCACGGCATAACAAAATCGAGGAGATATTTATATGAAACCGTTTTTAGGAATAGACCTGACAACAGATAAGAAAAACGAACAGATGAACGGTGAAGAATTTGTAATAGCAAAACCAGCTTCATCATTAACACAATTATTGGAATCTTCTTCGGAAAATGTTGAGGAAACGATTAAAAAAAGCAAAATGCCGCTTCCTATACGAATTGGACATTGGATATGCGGAGCAGTTGGAGCACTTGTTGCCGTCGGCATAATAAAAGCCTTGGGCGGAGAAGACGGCGTCACCCTCAGCGAAGCATATCAAAACGCTTCATGGTTTTTTTGGCTCAGCGGTACCTGTTTGGTAGCTTGGGCACTTCTTAAACTTATAAGTGTGCATAAAGAAAAGAATGTTTTAGAAACAGAAGAAAGTTCTCAAGTGTTCAATAATTTAGATAAAACCTGCGATGCCATTCTTGCCGATTTGAAAGTTCCTCAAGATTCAAAAGAGATTGATGTTTTGTCATTCTTTTATAAGGTAAAAGGCGGCAACATTAAAGTTTGCGGGAAAGGTTTGCAAATCGCACCTTATACAAACCCGATTTTTCATATTTTTGCAGACTCAGAAAATCTGTATTTAGCAAATTTAGAATAAAAGTACGCTATTCCGATTTCAAGGATAAAAGGAATTAAATCAATTAAGAAAACCATTCGTATTATAGGGTGGAACAAAGACGAAGAATTTAACAAAGGAATATACAAACAATATAATTTAGTAGAAGATAACTGTGATGGTAGCATTATCTGCAAATGCTATCATATATTAGAATTTGAACACGATAACGAACAATGGGGTGTTTATTTCCCCTGCTACGAACTACCTGTCATTGAAGAACTTACAGGTTTGAAAGCTGATATTTTTTGATACATAATAAGGCTTGACCAATCGGTCAAGCCTTTTGATTATTTAAGCATTTGACAAATCCAATAGATTACTCCATACACCACGCTTGCAATAGTTCCGTAAGCGATAACGGGGCCTGCAATTTTGAACATATTGGCTCCCACACCTAAAATAAAGCCCTCATTCTTAAACTCCACCGCGGGTGAGGTTACGGCGTTTGAAAAGCCCGTTATGGGCACTAAGGTACCCGCCCCCGCGTGCTTTGCAATTTTATCGAATATACCTATTCCCGTTAGGAATGATGCGATAAATATAAGGGTTGAGGGTACCGCCATCTTAACAACATCCTCACTTGCCCCTAAATATTCATAGAGCTCCATAAAAAGCTGACCTATCATACAGATAAAGCCACCAACCAAAAATGCCCATATAAAATCCTTTAGTATGGGCGAGGGCGGTGAATTTTTCTTAACCATTTCACTGTATTTTCTTTTATCGGGTAACATAAAAAGCCTCCCTTTCGTGATAATTTTATTATCACTAAAAGGCAGGCTTTTATTCATTTATTCTTCTAATTCCTTAAATGCTCTTGGGTTATACGCCTCAATAAATTCCTTCCAATCATCAAGAGAAAGATTATCGGGATTTTCCGCTTTGAATATCTCATAAATATTTTGGAGAATTTGTTTATACCTCTTATTTCGTTTAATATGCGCGCGAAGGGCTATAATAAACATCCATAAAAGAGTTACTATCATAATAACCGATGGGATAAGATGGCGGTAATAAAAAACTGCCTTAAAAGGCCCTGTACCCACCTCATCAACAAGGTTTTTACCGAAGATAAACAGTAAAAACGGCACGGGCAAGAGAGAAACTGCAGTTCCTACAATATTTAATTTGCTCCAAATAAGAATTGTTCCCGCAAGAGAAACGACAGTAAAGATTATAATGGCAATCATAAAGTTATACATACTCTCGGTATAATCTCCATCGGATATATACAGCGCCGCGCCTAAAACACTTGCAACATACATAAATAGGCTATAAACAAAGGCCACAGAATATATTATTTTAAGGGTTTTATAGAGGGCTCCATCGGTTTTGGCATAATAAATACCAAACTTATTCTCTATAAAATCAACCCTATCGAGAACGCTCTTGAACTTTTTCATAAAATTACCTCAAAGATTTTTTGATACAATTATACACCATACTTTTTCCCTTGACAAGAGTAAAATAGTAATAATATAATAGTTTCGGTGATTTTATGTCTGTTATAAATATTGTTATGGTTGAACCCGAAATTCCGCAGAACACGGGCAACGTTGCAAGAACCTGCGCCGCTACGGGCGCAAGGCTTCATCTTGTGGGCCCGATGGGCTTTAAGGTTGACGATAAAAAGCTTAAACGCGCGGGGCTTGATTATTGGCATTTTCTTGATATTACATATTACGAAAACCTTGATGAATTCTTCAGCAAAAATAATGGTAATTTCTTTTTCTTTACCACCAAGGGCAGAAAAACTCATTCCGAGGTTTCTTATCCCGATAATTGTTATCTTTTATTCGGCAAGGAAACCAAGGGGCTTCCCGAAGAATTGTTGCTCAAATATCCTGATAATTGCGTTAGAATACCTATGGCTGATGAAATACGCAGTCTTAACCTTTCAAACTCAGTTGCCATAGCCGTTTACGAGGCGTTAAGGCAGTGGGATTACCCCGCTTTGCAGAATTTCGGTCAATTGCACAATTACAAATGGGAAAATGACAGTTAATTTTTTCAAAAAATCTATTGAAATATTTCATAAATGTGGTAAAATAAGATTGTAAATTTTTTAACAAACCCGAAAGGAAGTTGTAAAATGAATGCTCTTAACAAAAAGACCGTAGATGACATCAATGTTAAAGGTCAAAAGGTGCTCGTTCGTTGTGATTTTAACGTTCCTCTTAAGAACGGTGTTATCACCGATGAGAACCGTATTAACGCAGCTCTTCCCACCATTAAAAAGCTTATTGCTGATGGCGGTAAGGTAATTCTTTGCTCCCACCTTGGTAAACCCAAGGGTGAGCCCAAGCCCGAGCTTTCTTTAGCTCCCGTTGCAAAGCGCCTTTCAGAGCTTTTAGGCAAGGATGTTGTTTTTGCCGCTGATGATAATGTTGTTGGCGAAAACGCTAAGGCTGCTGTTGCCGCTATGAAGGATGGTGACGTTGTTCTTCTCGAAAACACCCGTTACCGCGCAGAAGAAACCAAGAACGGAGAAGCCTTCTCCGCTGAACTCGGCTCTCTTGCTGATGTATTTGTTAACGATGCTTTCGGCACCGCCCACAGAGCTCATTGCTCCACCGTTGGTGTTGTTTCTCACGTTAAGGAAGCCGTTGCAGGTTACCTTATCGGTAAAGAACTTAAATATTTAGGCGAAGCTGTTGAAACTCCCGAGCGTCCTTTCGTTTGCATCTTAGGCGGCGCTAAGGTTGATAGTAAGCTTCCCGTTATTGAAAACCTTCTCGCTAAGGCTGATACTCTTATTATCGGCGGCGGTATGGCTTATACCTTCTTAGCATCCAAGGGTTACGGCGTTGGTAAATCTCTTATTGATGAAACCAAGATTGACTACTGCCGTGAAATGATGGCTAAGGCCGAGGCTAAGGGCGTTAAGCTCCTCCTCCCTGTTGACTGCACCGTTGTAGCCAACTTCCCCGATCCCATTGATGCTCCCGTTGAGGTAAAATATGTTGATGCAGATAAGATTCCTGCTGATATGGAAAGCCTCGATATCGGTCCTAAGACCGCAGAGCTCTATGCTAACGAGGTTAAGAACGCTAAGACTGTTGTTTGGAACGGACCTATGGGCGTATTTGAAAATCCCACACTTGCCGCAGGTACCTTGGCAGTTGCTAAGAGCCTGGCTGAGACCGATGCTGTTACCGTTATCGGCGGCGGTGATTCCGCAGCTGCTGTTAACAACTTAGGCTTCGGCGATAAGATGACCCACATTTCCACCGGTGGCGGCGCTTCCCTTGAGTTCCTTGAGGGCAAAGAGCTTCCCGGTATTGCGGCTCTTAACGATAAGTAATCAGTTAAAATAAAAATATAGGGGCGATGTATGCATCACCCCTATATTTGTGTAAATAAGGAGATATTAAAAATGGATAAGACTAAAAGAAATGCTATAATCGCAGGTAACTGGAAAATGAACAAAACCCCCAATGAAACAACTGCTCTCATCAATGAGATGAAGCCCCTTGTTGCAGGTGCTGACTGCAAGGTTGTTCTCTGCGTTCCCGCTATTGATATTCCCGCGGCTGTTAAAGCTGCTGAAGGCTCCAACATTGAAATTGGCGCTGAGAATGTTCACTTTAAGGCTTCAGGCGCATACACAGGCGAAATTTCCGCCGATATGCTGGTAGAATCAGGTGTAAAGTATGTTGTTATCGGCCACAGCGAGAGAAGACAGTATTTTGCTGAAACCGACCAGACAGTTAACCTTCGCACTCTTGCCGCTGTAAATGCAGGCCTTACCGCTATTGTTTGTGTTGGTGAGACCCTCGAGCAGAGAGAACTCGGTTACACCGAAACTTTACTTAAGTTCCAGACCAAGATGGCACTTACAAATGTTACTGTAGAGCAGCTTAAGAACATTGTTATCGCTTACGAGCCCGTTTGGGCTATCGGCACAGGCGTTACTGCTACTGCTGAACAGGCCGATGAAGGCAATGGTTATGTTCGTGAAGCTATTGCAGAGGTTTACGGCAAGGATGTTGCTGATACCGTTACTATTCAGTATGGCGGCTCTATGAACGCTAAAAATGCTGATGAGCTTCTAGATAAGGTTAATGTTGATGGCGGTCTTATCGGTGGTGCTTCCCTTAAGGCTGAGGATTTCTCCATCATTGTTAAAGCTGCAAGTAAGTAATTAGGAGATTTCGATTTTATGAAAAAACCCATAGTTTTATGTATTATGGATGGCTTCGGCTTCAATTCCGATAAAAACGGCAACGCCATTGAGGCCGCTAACACCCCCCGTCTTGACCGCATCTTCAGAGAGTGCCCCACCACACAGATCGGCGCATCAGGCATGGATGTTGGGCTTCCGGATGGACAGATGGGTAACAGTGAGGTTGGCCACACCAACATCGGCGCAGGCAGGGTTGTTTATCAAGAGCTCACCCGTATTACCAAATCTATTTCTGATGGCGATTTCTTCGAGAACGAAGCCTTTCTCAATGCGGTTAAAAACTGCAAGGAAAATGATAGCGCCCTTCATCTGATGGGTCTTCTTTCCGATGGCGGCGTTCACTCTCATATAGAGCACTTATATGGCCTTGTGGAGCTTGCAAAGAAGAACGGTATTGGCCGTGTTTATATCCACGCTTTACTTGACGGTCGCGATGTTCCTCCCTCAAGCGCCGCAGATTTCATCGATGCCTTGAATGCAAAGCTCCAAGATATCGGTTGCGGAAAGCTTGCTACCGTTATGGGTAGATTTTACGGTATGGACCGCGATAACCGTTGGGAGCGTGTTGGTAATGCCTACGCCGCCCTCGTTTACGGCGAAGGCATTAAGACTGATGATGCCGCCAAGGCTGTTCGCACATCCTACACCGTTAAGGATGAGGATGGCAAGTTTATTACCGATGAATTTGTTCTCCCCACTATAGTTGAGGGTACCGAGAGAATTAAAACGGGAGACAGCGTTATCTTCTTCAATTTCCGCCCCGATAGAGCAAGAGAAATCACCCGCACCTTTGTTGATGATGATTTTACAGGCTTTGAAAGAATAGGCGGCAGGCAGAAGGTTTACTATGTTTGTATGACACAGTACGATGCTTCCATGCCCAATGTTGAGGTAGCCTTTAAGCCCGAAGGACTTGAAAATACCTTAGGCGAATTTCTCGCTAACAACGGCCTTACACAGCTTCGTATTGCTGAAACCGAAAAATATGCCCATGTAACCTTCTTCTTCAACGGCGGCCGTGAGGTTATGTTTAAGAACGAGGATAGAATTCTTGTTAATTCTCCTAAGGTTGCAACCTACGATTTGCAGCCCGAGATGAGCGCTGTTCTAGTTTGCGATAAGGTTTGTGAAGCTATTGAATCGGGCAAATATGATGTTGTAATCCTCAACTTTGCTAACTGCGATATGGTTGGCCACACAGGTTTCTTCGATGCCGCAGTTAAGGCGGTTGAAACGGTTGATACCTGCGTAGGCAGAGTTGAAGACTCCACTCTTAAGATGGACGGCGTAGTTCTTCTTACTGCTGATCACGGTAATGCCGACCGTATGCTTGATACTGATGGTTCACCCTTCACTGCCCACACCACCAACCCCGTTCCCTTTGCGGTTATCGGTAAGGATTGCGAGCTTCGTGAAGGCGGAAAGCTTTGCGATATCTCTCCCACAATCATTAAGCTTTTAGGTCTTGATCAGCCTGATGAAATGAGCGGAGAATCCATAATTAAATAATTTGGTTATTATATTATTAAACCCCTGACAGTTAAGTCAGGGGTTTATATTTTTCTTTTTGAACACAAGAGGTGAAACGCCGTAAAAAGCCCTGAATTGCCTTATAAAATGAGTTGTATTGTTATAACCTAACGACTCGGCAATATCCTTAACGCTCTCATTACCGCCAAGTAAACTGCTTTTGGCGCTTTCCATTCTTGCTCTTATTAAATCATCTACAGGAGAATTGCCAAAGGCTTGTTTATATACGGCATAAAATCTCGAAAGGCTGCGGTTGAAGAATAAAGTAAACCCGACAGAATAAATTCTGTCGGGTCGTTTTTATATATGGAAATGAATAGGAATACCGTTTTTCATTCTTATTATCTGCTCGCCTTGAATAAGGGGGAGGAAATAATCAACCGCGCAATCAAGAACATTGTTGCCCTTAAGATTTATCCACTCTCTTGGGAAAAATTTTTCCTTATTGGCAATATCCTTGGCGCTTACCGTTTCGGTTATAACGGTATATGGAGTGTTGGAAAGCCTTTTGAAAATCATAACCTTACCCGTCTCGCCTGAAACCGCCGCAGATACTGCCTGCTCTCCTATGAGTTCTGCCTCCTCTATATCAACCTTAGAGCTGATATGCGATGAACACCTCTGCATAACATTAAGTTCAATGGAACGAACCTTGCATCCAATATTATTTCTAACAATATTTTCAAGCACCTTGCCGATGCCGCTTAATGCCTCGTGACCAAAGGAATCAACCTCTCCTGTGCCGTAGTTTTCATCACTGTTAGCCCGTTCAAGCTTTAAGCCTTCGGAAACAGCAACAATAACTGCTTTATGCACCTGCTTTGCCTCCTTAATATCCATAAGGAACTTCTCTTCGGTTAAAGCGTATTCGGGCAGATAAATCAAATGAGGCGCCAACTCGCCGTTAGCCCTGAGCACACAAGAAGAAGCGGTAAGCCACCCTGCATGCCTTCCCATAACCTCAACTATAGTTACGGAATCAACACTATAAACCGAGGAATCTCGAATAATCTCCTGAATAGTTGCGGCAACATATTTTGCCGCCGAGCCAAAGCCTGGGGTGTGATCGGTATATTCAAGATCATTATCAATAGTTTTGGGAATGCCTATAACCTTAATATCAATACGGTTGCTTTCAAAATACTGAGAAAGCTTCGCAACGGTATCCATTGAATCATTACCGCCTATATAGAAAAAAGCGCCTATACCATGCTTTATGAAGCACTCGGTTATCTTTTTATAAACCTTATCACCGCTATTTGCTTCGGGCAGCTTATATCTGCAGGAGCCCAGGCAGGTTGATGGGGTTTGACGGATAAGCTCTATATCCCTATCGGTTTTAATAACGGTATTAAGGTTTATGAGATTATCGTTAATTATACCCTCAATTCCGTTTATTGCGCCGAAAATGTGATCAACAGTTTGTTCCTTTAATCCTTGGCGGAATACACCTAAAAGCGAGGCATTTATAGCGCAGGTTGGTCCGCCTGATTGAGCAACAGCAATATTCATTTTTTATACACCTTCTAAATCAAAACTTGGTATGTATTTTTTATCAGAGCTATCTATGCTCTGAAAAAAACAATTTTCGAAACCGCTTTCACAGATAACATCGAGCACTTTTTCATACTCGCGTTTAGTTATCTTGCGGTTAATTTCGGGGTAATCGCGGAGATTTGCCAAAGGTGTAAACTGACTCATTATGCTAAAATGAGCATTAGGGGTATTTTTTCTTACCCAATTAAAAACCTCTATCGCCTGATTAGTACCCTGTGGCATTAATAGATGCCTTATAATAAGGCCCTTTTGCATAATGCCATCGCTATTTAATTTGCACTCCCCTGCCTGAGAATATGCCTCAAGAATTGCTTCTTCTGCCACCTGTGGATAATCATCTGCAGAGGAATATTTTTCGGATTTTTCACAAGACTTATACTTGAAATCCATTAAATAGATATCAACATAATCTTTAAGGGATTTAATGGTATTAACGCTATCATAGCCGCCCGAATTATAAACTATGGGAATTTTAGGTCTATAAATATCAAGCGCTCTTTTGATAGCGTGAACATAATGGGTGGGTGTTACAAGATTTATATTATGAGCGCCCTTTTCTTCGAGCTCGCGGAAAATCTCTGCCAACCGCTCATAAGAGACCGTTTTACCTACTATACCTCGGCTAACATCAAAGTTCTGACAATAAACGCAGTTAAGGGAGCACCCGCTAAAAAATACCGTACCCGAGCCGTTTCTACCGCTTATACACGGCTCTTCCCAGAAATGAAGACCTGCTCTTGCAATTTTAGGAAGCATGGGGGCTTTACAAAATCCACCGTTATTCTCAAAATCCGTTCTTTCTGCATTACACCTTCTCGGGCACAGATTGCACTTCATCGTTTACCTCATTTGATTTTTGAGCCACCTTGATTTCGCAGATTCTCTTTTTAACAACCACGTTATCGTAAAGCTTCTTAAAGGAAACCCTACCCGAAAATTTTCTATCACAGCTCTTACATGAAAAGTTTGCAGAAAACCAATGATTTCTATAATTCCATTTGCCAAGCCTTTTTGTATCTGAGCCGCACACATCGCACTTAAAGCGGAGTTTTCTGCGGTCAATCTCGCGGCTTCTAATATCACTAAGATAGGTAGGCTTAAACAAAAGTCTTTTATAAAATTCGGGATTTTGAGTATCCTTAATAAGCTCATTAAAACGGCTTTCGCAATAGTGATTTTTAAGCAGAGCCGCGCAAACAAGGCTATCATCCTTGGCGGTATGAAGTTCTAAATTATCTGTGGTAATACCAAGCATTTCTGCCGCTTTACCAAGGGCAATCTGAGATGTGATTTCAAAGCCCAATACCCTCATTTCATTTTGGATATAGCTTTGCAGATCAAGATATTTTTCTATATGAAACTTAACGCCGCGCATTAAATTCTTTTCGTTTTCAATAATTGAAAACAAATCCGAGTTACTCCAAGTCATAGTAACGGTATCGGTACCTGCCCACTCATTATAAAGGGTAACCGCATTTTCCAACGGTATGCCGGAAAGCATATCCTTAGTAGTAATTCCCGTGAGAGCGGTAAATCTACCCGAAACCTTCTTTGAGAAAGATGAACGAACGGTTTTCTCAAAGGTATCAACTATCTCAAAGGATTCATTAAGCTTAACGGCGCCAATTTGAATTATCTGATTTATAAACCGCGAAATTCGAGGACAGTAGGCGCTATCCCATTCCATATCAAGAATAATATAATTCATCAGCGATTCTTAGCCTCAAATTTCATTCTTTGCTCTTTGCCGAGTATCCTTTTTCTAAGGCGGATATTCTCAGGAGTAATCTCCACAAGCTCATCATCCTTAATAAACTCTAAGGACTGCTCGAGGCTAAGCACAGAATGAGGAACAAGGCGCAGAGCATCATCAGAACCCGAGGCTCTTGTGTTAGTCATCTGCTTTTTCTTGCAAACGTTACATACAATATCCTCATTTTTCGGGTTTTCGCCTACAATCATACCCTCATAAACGGGAGTTCCGGGGCCAATAAAGAGTCTGCCGCGGCTTTGGGTATTAAACAGACCGTAACCCGTAGCCTCTCCTGTTTCGTGGGCAATAATTGAGCCAGTATTTCTCTGGTCAATATCACCCTTATACTCTTCATATCCGTTAAAGATATGATTCATAATGCCGTTACCGTTGGTATCGGTCATAAACTGTGAACGGTAGCCGAGAAGGCCTCTTGCAGGAATTAAAAATTCCAGGTGGGAATTACCACCATCCCTTGTTCCCATATTGCGAAGCTCAGCGTGACGGGTACCAAGACGCTCCATAACAACTCCCACATAGGATTCGGGCACCTCAATCATAAGGAGCTCAATGGGCTCTAAAAGTTTGCCGTTTTCATCCTTTTTATAAATAACCGCGGGAGGTGAAACCTGAAACTCATAACCCTGACGGCGCATGGTTTCAATAAGTATGGATAGGTGCAGTTCTCCCCTGCCCGAAACCTTAAAGGTATCGGCGCTATCGGTTTCTTCAACGCGAAGGCTTACATTGGTCATAACCTCTTTGAAAAGGCGTTCGCGAAGATTTCGTGAGGTTACAAATTTACCATCCTGCCCTGCAAAAGGAGAATTATTAACCATAAAGTTCATAGATAAGGTAGGCTCATCTATCTTTACAAAGGGCAGAGGCTCTATAAACTCGGTATCGCAGGCAGTTTCGCCTATTTCGAGCTGATTAAGTCCCGAAACCTGAATGATATCACCGATGGAGGCAGATTCTACCTCGGTACGCTTAAGGCCTTTGTGCATAAAAAGCTTGGCAATCTTAACATTGTTTGAAGTTCCATCCTTATGGCAAAGAGCAACGGTCTGCCCAGCCTTAACACTACCTCTTACTACCCTTCCAACGCCTATTCTACCGAGATAATCATCATATTCGATATTGCTGAAAAGAATCTGTAAGGGCGCATCCTTATCGCCTACGGGAGCCTCAATCTCTTTTATAATTTCTTCAAACAGAGGTTTAAGGTCCTCTCCTGCTTTATCGGGAGAATATGTGGCGTAACCATCTCTTCCCGAAGCAAATACAACGGGAAATTCTATCTGATCATCATCGGCCCCAAGCTCGATAAATAAATCAAGCACCTCGTCAACGACCTCATGGGGTCGCGCCATAGGTCTATCTATTTTATTTATAACTACAACCGCTCTTTTTCCCAAGGCCAATGCCTTTTTCAGTACAAAGCGGGTTTGAGGCATACAGCCCTCAAAGGCATCAACAAGGAGTAAAACGCCATCCACCATCTGAAGAATACGTTCAACCTCTCCGCCGAAATCAGCGTGACCGGGAGTATCAATAATATTGATTTTAACATCCTTATAAACAACACTTGTGTTCTTAGAAAGGATGGTTATTCCCCTCTCTCTTTCAAGGTCGTTAGAATCCATTACCCTTTCATCAACTGCTTCGTTTTCACGGAACGTTCCGCTCTGCTTTAGCATCTGATCAACAAGGGTGGTTTTACCATGGTCAACGTGGGCAATAATAGCTATATTTCTTAAATTCTGAATCTTCTCCTGCAAGTTTTTCAAACTTCCTTCCAAATTCTATTGCATAGTAAATGCCGTTCGGCAGAACGGCATATTTACTCTTACTTAGTATAGGTATATGTGGGCACAATATCTGCCACAAGCTCTCTGATATTGGCATTCTCATCATACATCTCACTATGCATTTTTTCAAGTGTTACCTTGAGTTTTTCCTCATCAAAATCAATATGATGGCCTATGTAGATTAGTCGGTTAGCTGTTTTGGTAAGACCCTCTTCGGACATAAGCATCTCCTCATAGAGCTTTTCGCCCGGTCTTAATCCCGTAAACTCAATCTGAATATCTTTATACGGAACATATCCCGAAAGCTTAATAAGGTTTTCCGCAAGGTCTATAATCTTCATAGGCTTGCCCATATCAAGAACAAATATTTCGCCTCCCTTAGCAGATGCGCCCGCCTGAAGAACAAGGGAAACTGCCTCGGGGATGGTCATAAAATATCTTATGATATTAGGATCGGTAACTGTAACGGGACCGCCGTTTGCAATCTGTTTTTTGAATAGCGGTATAACGCTACCGTTACTGCCAAGAACATTACCGAAGCGAACGGCAACAAACTCGGTTTTTGAATGATTGTTATATCCCTGAACTATCATCTCACAGATACGCTTGCTGGCGCCCATAATATTTGTGGGGTTAACAGCTTTATCGGTTGAGATAAGAATAAATTTCTTAGCACAGTATTTATCGGCAAAAAATGCAGTATTAGCGGTGCCGAAAACATTGTTTTTTATGGATTCGTTGGGGTTGAACTCCATTAAGGGAACGTGCTTGTGTGCCGCCGCGTGATAAACCAAATCGGGCTTATACTTTTTGAAGACATTCTCGAGCCTCTCCTTATCCCTTACAGAACCTATAAGAGTTACTAAATTAAGCTCGGGATACATTTCGAGCAGCTCGTTTTGAATATCGTAAGCGTTGTTTTCGTAAATATCAAATATAATTAACTGTTTGGGGTTGTGGGATGCTATCTGACGGCAAAGCTCACTACCTATAGAGCCGCCCCCGCCTGTGATGAGAACAACCTGTCCCTCAACATAATCCATAACAGAGGTAACATTTATATCTATGGTATCTCTGCCAAGCAGATCCTCAATCTCAACCTTTCGTATTGATGAAATGCCAACATTTTTATCGGTGAGAAGCTGATACATAGAGGGTACGACACGGATTTCACAATCAGTTTGCTGACAGATTTTAAGTATCTCTGCCTTACGGTCACTAGGACATGCAGGAATTGAGAAAACAATCATATCGATATCATATTTTTCGGCGGCTTCAACTATCTTATCGCATCCACCGACAATTCTTACGCCATCGATATACTTATCCCACTTATACGGATTATCATCAATAACGCATTTAACAGTGCATTTCACAAAGTTTTTGCTGACATTTATATCATTGATAAGCTCACTGCCTGCAAAGCCTGCGCCGATCACCATAATATTGCCCGAAAGCAGATTTTTGGTTGTTGGCTTTTTATCTCTTTTACGGTACTTAACATATAACCTGCTACAGCAAATAGAAGAAGCGCTGAAAAAGAACACTGCAAACCAAACAGTTTTGGTAAAAGAGCTATCCCACAGGGCTCTTTGCACAATATTAACCACTAAAATGGCAAATAAAGAGGAGAGAAAAATTCTTATATGATCTTTGACGCCAGAATATCTCCAAAGAATATTATAAACCTTGAAGATATAAAGCAGGAAAAACATAACTACTGCAAAAATAGCGGAGGAATAAAGCACCATCAAAAGCATGCCGGGCGCCCAATCGCCCATAAATAAAATTGATAACGGAACGGAGAAGAAGGATGCAAATAAATCGAATAGTATGTAAATTGCTAATCTAACATATCTGCTCTTCAACAAAAATCACCCCTACATCATACTTACAATATATATAATAATATAAATATACTCAAAAAGCAACAGGAATTATTTGTGCGCATTTCTTTGCTCGGCAATACAAAGTATGAAATCATCCTCGGAAAGCATAGTAAAATCGACATTTTCTTTACTTAGCTTATTACACTCTGAAAGTCTGCTTCCATACAGCTTAACCAATGCCTCTTTTTTAGTAAAAACTTCAAAAAAGCGTTTATTCGCCCCGCTGGGCTCTTTATTTATAAAGTCAGTCTCTTCTTCGGTAAAAAGCGGATAATGGCTTTTAAGGTCAATTTTGCGCATTTTTTGAATATCTGCGCCAACCTCTTTATCTGAAAAAACACAAACCGCTATATTTTCACTATGGGATATGCTGAAATTACAAATTGATGTTGCAGGTTTTCCGTTTTCATTAAAACTAACATCAAACATATCTTTGCCGTAAAGCTCATTAATACCGCGTTTAAGCAAAAGGTAACCTGCCATACTCTGCTTTTGTGAAAGCGGAGTATTTTTAGATTTAATTCTGCTTTTAATTATTTCGGGTAGTGACTCAAAGTTTTTTTCATATTCCTCACGGCTTACGGAGTTTATATCGATTTTGTAAACCTTAAACATATCAGCTTTCTTTAAGCTCACCGTTGGAGGCGGCCTTTAGATAGGCATTTATAAAGCCATCTAAATCTCCATCCATAACGGCATTGATATTGCCTGATTCAAAGCCCGTGCGGTTATCTTTAGCAAGGGTATAAGGCATAAATACATAGGATCTTATCTGTGAGCCCCAGGCAATTTCCTTTTGAACTCCCTTAATATCATCTATCTTTTCAAGATGCTCTTTTTCCTTAATTTCAAGGAGCTTTGATTTAAGCATCTTCATAGCCTGATCTTTATTCTGAAACTGACTTCTTTCATTCTGACAGGCAACCACGATACCCGTGGGAATATGGGTAAGACGAACGGCAGATGAGGTTTTATTGATGTGCTGACCGCCTGCGCCCGAGGCTCTGAAAACATCCATTTTAATATCCTCATCTCTGATATCGATATCGATATCATCACTGATTTCGGGCATAACCTCAATAGAAGCAAAGGAGGTATGCCTCCTGCCCGAAGCATCAAAGGGAGAAACGCGAACTAAGCGATGAACACCCGATTCACTCTTGAGATATCCGTAGGCATTCTCACCTTCAATAAGCATTGTAGCGCTTTTAAGACCTGCTTCATCGCCATCAAGGAAATCGAGTACCTTAACAGTAAAGCCGTGGCGTTCACTCCAACGTGTGTACATACGAACAAGCATAGAAACCCAATCCATAGCTTCGGTACCGCCTGCGCCTGCGTGGAAGGTTAAAATAACATTATTAGCATCATATTCGCCTGTTAAAAGAGTGCTAAGAGTTAAGGATGCAAGTTCTTTTTCAAGCTCATCCACCGAGACGGTAATTTCATCAACAAGTGATAAATCACCCTCCTCATCACCCATTTCGATTAAAACCAATAAATCCTCATAGGAGGCGGAGAGTTTATCATAGCTTTCAACCTTGTTTTTGAGCTTACCTGTTCTTTGAAGAACTGCCTGGGAGCCCTCAAGGTCATCCCAAAAGCCAGGGGCCGCCGCCTTAAGCTCAAGCTCCTCTATTTCCCTTTTAAGTCTATCATAGCCTATGGCATCACGAAGACCTCTTATTTCATCTTCATTGGCAACAAGGCGGAGCTTTAACTGTTCAAATTCAAGCATTAGTTTTCCTCCTTAACCGAAGCATTTGAACCCAAACCACTGCTTTGACTAACAAGCACATAGGCGTGCCACTCCTCGCGGGTGCGGTTTTCTATAATCTTAAAACCGTGGCTGATAGCAGATTTCTCCACCTCATCGGCACGGATATCAATAATTCCCGATATAACGAGAATGCCGCCATCCTTTATAAAATCACCAACATTATCAAAAAGTCTTATAATAACATCGGCTACTATGTTGGCGCAAACAATATCGTATTTCCCGCTTATCTTATCGGCAAGGTCACCGACTATAAATTTGGTTCCCTTATCAACACCGTTACGAACTGCGTTCTCATTAGCTGTTTTTACAGAAAGCGCATCAATATCAACGCCAATGGCACTCCTAGCGCCTAAAAGCATCGAAGCAATAGCAAGGATTCCGCTACCCGTACCAACATCAAGTATCTCACTATCACCTTTTACTTTATTTTCAAGGATCTCGAGGCAAAGCGAGGTAGTAGCGTGGGTACCCGTGCCGAAAGCGGCGCCCGGGTCAAGACTGATAACGGTGCGATTATCTTTATTATCATAATTTTCCCAACTGGGACAAACCGCAAGTTTTTCCCCTATTTCAAACGCTTTGAAATACTTTTTCCAATTTTCATTCCAATCGTTATCATCCACGGTTTCAATGCCAAGCTCAAAATCAATGCCTGCCGCAGTTAAACGCTCCTTTAAGAATGATAACGCCTCTATTGCATTATCACTATCGGCAATATAAAGGTGGATTATGGATTTTGTTCTATCCTTATTAACCAGCTCCTCATCGATAAGGTCGATGTGAGCGATATCAAGAGCATCCTGCTCAAGATTTGAATAATCCTCAATATAAATCCCGTAAGGCACCGTCATATTAGCTATGGCAGCCGCCTCATCCACCTGCTCGGTAGGCACAGATGTAGTTATTTCAATCCAATCCATAATAACTCCTAAAACTTAAAATACTTTGATATTTCACTCATATCCGCAAACACACAGCCCTGCACCATTCCGTTTCTGCCGCCGCCGCGAATATTTAATTTGGTTTTCAAATACTTAAAGAACTCATCAAGGGACTCCACATCTCCGCATATGGCAAAATTATATCCGCCATCGCATTTTGAAAAGGCAGATTTTATTCCGCCATAGGTTTTATGTAAACCATCAGCCAGCATTTGCAGTTCTTTAATTTCAAAATTTTCTTCGATTACACCATCAAGCTCGGTATTAAAACCCTTAACGATATTATCTGTTATTCTCTTGTTTAATGCCGAAACCTTATGCTTCTCATCCTCATATTTTTTCTCAAGCTGCAAAACCACATCAGCAATGCTGTTTTGTTTAGCCGCTAGAGTTGCAGATATTTTAAGGGCATTTTCATACTTATTACGATAATCCTTTAGGGCGAACTCGCCGCATTTCATAAATATTCTAATGCCGCCTCGCAGGGCTTCAAAATCAAGTAGCTTGATAATACCGATTTCTCCTGCCTCCTTCACATGAGGAGCGCAACAGGCACACATATCGGTATTTTCAATTTGAACTATCCTTATATCACCATCAATTTCCTTTTTACTGCGATAAGGTAGCTTCTGGAGTTCTTCCTTTGAAGGATACCATGCTTTAAATTTAACATTCTGCCACACCCTTTTATTTGCCTCGTATTCAATTTCATCAAGCTGAGCGCGGCTTAAAACCCCGTTAAAATCGAGGGTTACAAAATCCTCACCTAAATGGAAGCCCACATTATCAAATCCGTATTTTTCATTAACTATACCCGAAACAATGTGCTCTCCCGAATGATTTTGCATAAAGGCAAAGCGGCGATCAAAATCAAGAATACATTTAGCCTTACCCTTTTCCAACGGCTCTTTGGTGCAATGATATATCACATTATTATCCATAAACACATAATCAACCGAAACACCGTTGATGGCGCCTGTATCCGAAGCCTGTCCCCCACCTTCAGGGAAAAAGGCGGTGCGGTCAAGCACTGTGATATAACCATCCTCTGTTTTTGTTACTGAAATTATTTGGGCATCAAATTCACTTATATGGGAATCTATTTCATAAAGTCTTTCTGTCATCAACCTAATTTCTCCTGAACGATATGCGCGGCCTTGTAAATATCTCCTCCGCCCATAGTTATAACGAGGTCGCCTTCATTTGCTGTTTTAATGATATAATCTGCTATGTTTTCAAACCCATCAACCACAACTGCATCGGGCAACTCCTTAGCTAAATCTTCGGAATAGATATTATAAGTATTTATCTCGCGAGAGCCCATAATTGAGGTTAAGATAACCTTATCAGCAACAGATAAAGCCTTAATAAAATCATCCTTTAGCAGTGCTGTGCGGGAAAAGGTAAAGGGCTGAAAAACAGCAATAACACGCTTATAATCAAGCTCCTTAGCGGCTTTAAGGGTGGCGTTAATCTCGGTGGGATGGTGAGCGTAATCATCAGCCAAGGTAAAACCGTTATATTCACCCAAAAACTCAAATCTTCTTCCTGCGCCAGTAAAGGTTTTAACCGCATCGGCAATTCCCTGTGGCGCAACGCCCATATCATCGCACACACAAAATGCGGCAAGACCGTTAAGAACATTGTGCCTACCCGGAATATGCATATCAAGGTGGCCGCGTTTTTCTCCGTTTCTAATAACATCGAAGGAGAAACCATATCTGCCGCTCACTATATTATCGGCATAATAATCGTTGGTTTTATTAAAGCCAAAAGTTATTATTTTAGCGTTAGACGAATTTGCGGCCTTTAGCGCTAATTCATCATCACCATTAACAAAGCAAAGGGATGACATAGCAACAAATTTACTAAAAGACTTGACAAGATTATCCATAGTCTTAAAATAATCAAGGTGGTCATTATCAACATTAAGCAGTACCGAAACATCGGGGCTCATCTGCAAAAAGGTATCAACGAACTCACAGGCCTCACAAACGAGGGTTTGGGAATTACCCGTAACGCCGTTTGAATTAACAAGTGGAAGCTTGCCTCCGATAACTGCATTAGGTTCTCTCTTGTTCAAAATGAGAATTTGTGTTATCATAGAGGTAACGGTGGTTTTGCCGTGGGTACCGCAAACGCCTATAACATTATCATAATATCTTGTAAGGGCCCCTAAAAGATGGGAACGCTCCATGGTGGGAATACCGTTATTTCTTGCGGCAACAAGCTCTGGATTATCCTCTGAGATAGCGGCAGAATACACCACAAGCTCAGCTCCCTCAATATTATCGGCGCTATGACCCATAAATACTTTTGCCCCAAGCTTCCTCACTCTTTTAAGAGGATCGCTCTCGTTGTTATCGGAGCCCGAAAGTATATAACCCTTTGCATTAAGGATTTCTGCTAAGGGGCACATACCGCTACCGCCTATACCAATCATATGAATCCGCTTGATTCCCTCAAGCAATTTATCTTCTTTGAGAAGCTCTTTCATAATAACACTCCATATATTATCTAAACATA
>JAFTWW010000021.1 GCA_017465085.1 Clostridia bacterium
CCGGCTCCATCAACCCCCACACTAAGTTCCATGGTCAGGTTTACGTATTGACCAAGGAAGAGGGTGGCCGTCATACTCCTTTCATGAACAACTATCGTCCTCAGTTCTATTTCAGAACTACTGACGTTACCGGTGTTATCACCCTTCCCGCAGGCACTGAGATGTGCATGCCCGGCGATAACGTAGAGATGGATGTTGAACTCATCACTCCTATCGCTATTGAAGAGGGTCTCCGCTTCGCTATCCGTGAAGGCGGCCGTACCGTTGGTTCTGGCGTAGTTACCGCTATTAACTAATATTTAGTTAAATAAAAAAATCCGCTGTGGCTTCACAGCGGATTTTTTATTTTAGACAAAGTTTAAGCCGCCTTATAGAAGGCGGCTTTTAATATCTGATTATTCTTTTAATTCTGATGTGCAATGAGCGCAACGGGTGGCTGTAATATCAATTTCACTCTTGCAGAAGGGGCAAACCTTTGTGGTGGGAGCTGCCTCTTCAACAACTGCTTCCTTCTTCTTACTGAAATCGTGAAGCTTGTTGATTCCCTTAACCAAAAGGAAAATAATAAGAGCCATAATTACGAAATTGATAACATTTGTAATAAATGAGCCGTAGGCAAAAACTGTCGCTCCGGCTTCCTTTGCTGCCGCAAGGGAAGGATATGTAGTTCCTGCCTTAACGCCCTCAGCAAGCTTTAATACTGCGAACTGGTCAGAAAAATTCACACCGCCCGTAGCAAGACCAACAAAGGGCATAATCAAATCATCAATCAAAGATTTAACAATGGACTGAAAGGCGCCGCCTATGATAACGCCGACAGCCAAATCAATAACATTACCTTTAAGGGCAAAGGCCTTAAATTCTTCAAGAAATTTTTTCATTTTCTTGCCTCCTTAATTTTTTTATATTGTATCACACTTTCAAAAAAAAGAAAAGCAATTTTTATTTTGCGGCATCTTATCGATAAATTCAAATGGCATTTAATGTAAATTTCAGCATTTTGCAAATTGTGTAGTATTTTACGATAATATGACAGAAAATGACAAAAAGATGAAAATAAAGTAAATAATAAAGCTTTTAAGTGGATTATTGTCGATAAATTATCTAAAAAAGTTAGCAAAAACAGTTGCATTTTATTGGAAACTATGTTAATATATGGAAGTAATAAATTTTAAGAAAAAACAGGAGGAAATTTGTAATGGAAAAGAAATTAAAGATTATTGTTGCTGATGATTCGGCAGAGTTCGGTCAAAATTGCGCCAAGGCGCTGGGTGGTTACGGTATGGAGGTTATTCTTTGTGAGAAGGATGGAAATATTTTGGTGGATAAAATTAAGAGTGCCAAGCCTGATGTAGTTCTGGCAGATGTTTTTATGCCCAATCTTGATATTTTAGGAGTGCTTGAAAGCATAAACGGTATGAGCGAAAAAGAGAAGCCTATGGTTATGGCAATATCGAGCTTCGATAATCAGAGGCTTGAAAGGGAAACGCTTATGGCAGGCGCCAGCTACTATTTCCTGAAACCTATTGATGTTAATACTATGGCCGAGAGAATTATTAGGCTTTCGGGTTGGCGTAATGAGTCTTCCCCTGTTGTTGTTAAGGATAATGTGGTAACCGATTCTGAGCTTCAGGTTATGATAACAGATATTATTCATCAGATAGGCGTTCCCGCGCATATTAAGGGCTATCATTACTTAAGAGAGGCTATTATGCTATCCGTTAAGAATGATGATATTATAAATTCCGTTACAAAGCTTCTGTATCCTACTGTGGCTAAGAAACACAATACCACATCCTCAAGGGTTGAAAGAGCTATTCGCCATGCCATTGAGGTTGCTTGGGATAGGGGAGATATAGATGTACTTAATTCCTATTTCGGATATACCGTACAAAATGAGAGAGGTAAGCCAACTAATAGTGAATTTATCGCGATGATTAGCGATAAGCTCAGCTTACAGCTAAAAATCAGCTAAAATAAATGCAAAAACCCGATGTTTCAAAGCATCGGGTTTATTGACTTTATAAAATCTCTGTGGTAAAATAAGGATATGAAGGGGGAGAAGATAGTGAATAAAATTATAACGATAGGAAGAGAGTTCGGTAGCGGCGGTAGAGAGCTCGGTCGCCGATTAGCAGAAGAGCTTGGATTTGAATATTACGATAAGGAAATCGTTACCGAAATTTCCAAGCATACCTCACTTTCCGAGGAATATGTTAAGCACGTGGTTGAAAATACCCCTCATTCTCTTTTTCCCATAACCGTTGGTCATAGCTTTACCTATATGGATGATTATACCATAAAGCGCATTCAGTCTGTCTATGCGGCTAAGGATGAAATTATGAAGGAGCTTGCAGAAAAATCCAATTGCGTTATTGTTGGCCGTTGCGCCGATTATATCCTTAAGGATTATAATCCTTATAAGATTTTCGTCTATGCCGATATGCAAAGCAAGGTGAAGCGTTGCTCCGAGCGAATGGCTCCCGATGAGAAGCTGACCGATAAGCAGCTTGTTAAATATATCAAGGAGATTGATAAGCGCAGGGCCCGTTATTATGAGTTTTATACCGATAATAAGTGGGGCGATAAGAGGAATTATGACCTTTGCATCAACACTACCGATACGGTAATTAAGGAAATCGTTCCCGTAATCGCAAAAATGTTTAGATAAGCCGATTTTTTAATGTTTTTTTGCAAATTTTAACTTGACAAAACGGCTACTAATCTATATAATGTAATTTGTGACATTTTGGACCTGCCAGTGAGGTGCATTTATGATACTTGATTTGAAAAGTATCTTTGCTGCCGAGGGTTCGGCTAAGCAAATAGATTACGAGTTTGATATGTCCGATACCGAATTTTCGGGTGTGTTTCCGCTCAAAACTCCCGTTTCGGTAAGCGGTAGGGTTTCAAACAGCGCAGGCGTAGTATCGCTTCTGCTTGATATCAGGTATGTTTACAGTGCTCCGTGCGACCGGTGTGGTGAGTTCGCAGAGCGCGGCCACAATGTTATATTGGATAAGATGCTCGCAGTTTCCATCGAAGGTGAGGATAGTGATACTATCATCACTGTCCCGAATATGAAACTTGATGTGGACGAGCTTGTCTATTCCGAAGTTGTATTGGATATTCCTTATAAGCACCTTTGTAATGAAGAGTGCAAGGGCATTTGCTCTGTTTGCGGTAAAAACCTGAACCGAGAAAAATGCACCTGCGAAAAAAAGGAAATTGATCCAAGACTTGCTAAGTTAGCAGAATTGCTTGATAATTAAACTAATATATAAATCTTATTAAGGAGGTGCCCAAAGTGGCAGTACCCAAGAGAAAAACTTCTAAAGCAAGACGTGATAAGAGAAGAAACAATTTATGGAAGCTGGATGCTCCGGCATTAGTAAGATGCCCCAGCTGCGGCGAGTATAAGCGCCCGCACAGACTTTGCCCCGCTTGCGGTAAGTATAACGGCCGTGAGGTTGTAAAGGTTGCAGAGTAAGATTTACTACTGATAGAGGGGGAGAAAAATCCCCCTCTGTTTTTTTACGAAAGAGGTGAAAGAAATGGCAAAACCAATAGTTGCAGTTGTTGGAAGACCAAATGTTGGCAAATCCACGCTTTTTAATAAGCTTATTGGTAAAAGGCTATCCATCGTTGATGATACCCCGGGTGTTACAAGGGACCGTATCTACGGGGATGCCGAGTGGAAGGGCAATAAGATTATGCTTGTTGATACGGGCGGTATTGAGCCTAAAACCGATGATATTATCCTAGCAAGTATGCGGGCTCAAGCAAAGCTTGCCATTGATACTGCAAGTGTAATTATCCTCGTTACCGATCTTAAAAGCGGTGTAACTGCCGCCGATATGGATGTGGCGGCGATGCTTCAGAAAAGCGGAAAGCCCATAGTTCTTTGCGTTAACAAATGCGATGCTATCGGTGATGTGCCCCCTGAGTTCTATGAGTTCTATAATCTGGGGCTTGGTGATCCCGTTGCCGTTTCTTCGGTCCACGGTCACGGTACGGGAGATTTGCTTGACGCTGTGTTTGAGCATCTTCCCGAGGGCGTATTCGAGGATGAAGATGAGGATGTTATCAATGTTGCCATTATAGGCAAGCCCAATGCAGGTAAATCCTCCCTCGTTAACCGTATTTCAGGTGAAGAGCGTTCAATAGTATCCAATATTGCAGGTACCACCCGCGATGCTATCGATACTCTCGTTGAGAATAAATACGGCCGTTTCAACTTTATTGATACCGCAGGTCTTCGCCGTAGCAGTAGGGTTGATGATAAAATCGAGAAATACAGTGTACTTCGCGCTAAAATGGCAATAGAGAGAGCCAATGTGTGCGTTATTATGCTTGATGGTGTTGATGGCTTTACCGAGCAGGATTCCAAAGTTGCGGGTCTTGCGCTTGAGCAGGGTAAGGCGTGTATCATAGCCGTTAATAAATGGGATATTGTGGAAAAAGACGGTTACACTATGGATACCTACCGCAAATCTCTTATGCAGGATTTCTCCTTTATGTCCTTTGCGCCGATTATCTTTATTTCGGCTAAAACAGGTCAGAGAATTGATAGACTTTTTGATTTAATTAAATATACCTATGAGCAGAATGCTATGCGAATTTCTACGGGTAAGCTTAACGATATTCTTGCCGATGCAACTGCAAGGGTTCAGCCCCCCTCGGATAAGGGTAAACGCCTTAAGATTTATTATATGACTCAGGCATCAACCTGTCCGCCCACATTTGTATGCTTCTGTAATAATGCTGAGCTTTTCCATTTTTCATATCAGCGTTATCTTGAAAACCAAATTAGGTCAACCTTCGGTCTTGAAGGAACACCTGTCCGCTTTGTTATCCGAGAGAGAGGAGATAAATAGGAGATGTTAAATCTTTCGGTAATCTATGCAGTGTTAACTGTTATTGCAGCTTATCTTATGGGCAGTATTAACTTTGCCGTTATTTTTACAAAGGCCTTTATAAAAAGTGATATAAGAGATTTCGGCAGCGGTAACGCAGGTACTACCAATGTTATGCGAGTTGGCGGCTTCCTGCCGGGACTCCTTACCTTTGTATGCGATGCCTTAAAAGGCTTTGTGGCTTGTGAGGCAGGCTATCTTATCTTTGATTATATCAATAAGGCTTCGGGCTCCGAATGGTCCCACGCTATTTACGGCGCATATATCTGCGGCCTTGCCTGTATGCTCGGCCACGTTTTCCCCGTGTTCTTTCAGTTCAAGGGAGGCAAGGGCGTGGCAACAAGCGTTGGTATATTCGCGGTTTGTTGCCCCATTGCCATAATAATAGGTCTTGCCGCATTTGCTGTTTCAACACTTATTACCCGAATAGTTTCTCTATCTTCCATTATTGCTACCTTAGTGGTTGTAGCCCTTTCGTTAATTTATTATACCGATACAGCTCTTTTCCTGCCGCAAGCAATACCTTGTATTCTTATGGGTATTGTGGTAATATTAAAGCATAAGGATAATATTAAGCGCCTTATCAAAGGCGAAGAAAAGAAACTTAAAATCAGGAGATAGTTTATGGCTAAAATAAGTGTGTTAGGTCCTGGTGGATGGGGAATAGGCCTTGCGATAAATGCCTGGCGTTGCGGTCACAAGGTGACTTTATGGTCTGCCTTTGAGAGTGAGGTTAACGCCCTCCTTGAAACCCGTTCTAATGAAAAGCTTTTAAGCGGTATTGTTATCCCCGATGAGATACAGATTACGGGCGATATTTCTGATATCGAAGGCTCGGATATAACCATTATCGCCGCGCCCTCTATCGCTGTTAAATCGGTATGTGAAAACCTTTCAAGGTGCAAGGATTTCGGTATTATAGTTAATGCCTCAAAGGGCCTTGAAAAAGGCACGCTCAGAAGATTATCACAGGTTATTTCGGATGTTCTTCCAAATGCCGATGTCGTAGCGCTTTCAGGTCCTTCGCATGCTGAAGAGGTTGCCCGAAAGATTCCCACCTCGCTTGTTGTTGCAAGTGAAAATGAAGAGGTTAATGTTAAGGTGCAGGAGCTACTCTCAAATGAGTATTTCCGCCTTTATACCTCCACCGATATTATCGGCGTGGAATTAGGCGGCGCCCTTAAAAATGTTATCGCCATATGCGCAGGCGTATGCGATGGCTTAGGCCTTGGTGATAATACCAAAGCCGCTTTGGTTACAAGAGGTCTTGCCGAAATGAAGAGGCTGGGCGTAGCCCTCGGCGCAGATGAGCGTACCTTCTCGGGCCTTGCAGGCATAGGTGATTTAGTTGTTACCTGCACATCTCGCCATAGCCGCAATAACCGTTTCGGTAATTTGGTAGGAAAAGGTACCCCCTGCAAAGATGCATTAGAGCAGGTGGGCACGGTAGAAGGCTATTATGCTACCCTGATGGCTTATGAGCTTGCGCAGAAGGCGGGGGTTGAGTTGCCCATAATCAACGAGTGTTATGGTATTCTTTATGAAAATAAACCCGTTGATAATGTGGTAAATAACCTAATGACACGCCCAAAACACGCAGAATTATTATAAATTTCATAAATTTCAAAAAAATACTTGCATTATTGATAATTTTCTGTTATTATATCATTTGTTATGTGACCGATTTTTCGGTTAATCAAAAAGGAGGTGCAGACCATGGCAAAATGTGATATCTGCAACAAAGAAATTGCTTTTGGTATTAAGGTTTCCCATTCACACAGAAGATCTAACAGAACTTGGAAGCCCAACGTTAAGAAGGTAAAGGCTATTGTGGACGGTTCTCCGCGTCGTATTAACGCCTGCACCCGTTGCTTGCGTTCAGGTAAGGTTACAAGAGCAATCTAAGAAAAAAGAACATTAAGTGCCTTGGAAAAATCCAAGGCACTTTGTTTTAGGTGATGATATCTTATGATAAAAGCAGTTATATTTGACCTCGATGGCACCCTTGTTAATTCTCTTTACGATTTAGCAGATGCGGTGAATTTTGCTTTAGAAAAAAACGGTTTTCCCACCCACGAAACCGAAAAATATAAATACTTTGTGGGCAACGGCATCCCTAAGCTTATCGAGCGCGCTGTGCCCGAGGATAGCAGAAACGCTGAAACCCTTATTAAAGTAAAAGCGGATTTCTTTGAATATTATACCGTTCACTATGCCGATAAAACCGCGGCGTATGATGGTATGAAGGAAACTATTGATAAAATGAGGGCTTCAGGGCTTAAATTAGCCGTTGTAACAAACAAGGCGGATAATATGGCAAAAGCCGTTGCAAAGGCGGTTTACGGCGATATTTTTGATGTTGTGATTGGCCTTAGCGATGAGTTCCCCTCAAAGCCCCATCCCGCATCCACTCTTGATACCGTGAAGAAGCTTTCGGTTAGTACCGATGAGTGCATTTTCGTTGGAGATTCTTCGGTGGATATGCAAACGGGCGTTAACAGTAAAATCACTCCCGTAGGTGTTACTTGGGGTTTTAGGAGTAGGGAAGAGCTAAAGGATAACGGAGCATGTTACATAATTGATAAGCCCTGTGAGCTTCTCAACATTATTGAGGAATTATAAATGACTGAAAATTACAATAAAACCAAAGTTGCCTGCTATATAGGCTATGTAGTTCAGGCAATTATAAATAACTATCTGCCCATACTTTTTATAATCTTCGAAAGCAGATATTCCCTTTCCTATGAAAAGCTTGGCAGAATAATCTTTATAAATTTCTTTATTCAGATTTTTGCGGATCTGCTAACCCCTCTGATATCAAAGCGTATAGGATATAAGGGCGCGGCGGTGCTTTGCCACGCTATTACAGCCATAGGCTTCTGTCTCCTTTCGATACTGCCTAAGGTTATGAGCAATACCTATCTTGCCATACTGATTTCCGTTTCCTTCTGCGCTATGGGTAGCGGAATTATCGAGGTGGTTATAAGTCCCATCGTAGAGCTTTTACCCACTAAAAATAAGGGCGCTAATATGGCCTTCCTTCATTCCTTTTACTGTTGGGGGCAAGCCTTCACCGTTATCGTAACAACCGCCCTCGTTTATCTTTTCGGATATGATAATTGGCAGTATGTGCCGCTTGTGTGGGCGGCAGTGCCTTTGCTTAATATGTTCTTCTTTGAGAGCGTTAGCGTTGTTGAGCCCGATGAAAGCCAAAAAGCGCCCACAGCCAAGGAAATGCTACTGACAAAAGAGTTCTTCTGCTTCGTTATATTTATGGTATGCGCGGGAGCCAGTGAGATTGCTATGGCGGATTGGACCTCATTTTTCGTTCAGACCAAGCTCGGTATCAGCAAGGTGGTAGGCGACCTTTTAGGCCCATGCGCCTTTGCAATATTTATGGGCACGGGAAGAATCGTTTTCGGCGCACTTTCGGGTAGGTATTCCATAAGAAAGGTACTGATTATAAATAATCTGCTCTGCCTTGTGTGTTATGTGGGGGTTGCTCTCTTTGAAAGTCCCGTGTTTTCCCTTGTAGCCTGCGCCCTTTGCGGATTTTCCGTAAGCCTTTCGTGGCCTGGTACCTTCTCCCTTGCCGCCGCAAGATTCAAAAACGGCGGAACGGTTATGTTCAGCCTCTTTGCCTTAAGCGGTGATTTCGGTTGTTCAACGGGACCTTGGCTTTTAGGAATAATTGCCGATAATTTCGGCTTCAAATGGGGCTTTTTGGCCTGCGCCGTATTCCCGCTTGCCTTTATTTTAGCGGCTTTATTCCTTATTAAAGAAAAAGATTGCAAAGTGAACTGATATATATTAAAATATAAACGAAAAGAGAAAGGATGTGCAGTTATGAAAAGAAGCGATTATATCAGCTGGGATGAGTATTTTATGAGTATAGCTATGCTTTCGGCTATGCGCAGTAAGGACCCTTCTACTCAGGTTGGAGCCTGCATAGTTGCCAATAATAAAATTTTATCAGTAGGTTATAACGGTATGCCTCACTGCTGCCATGATGATGATTATCCTTGGGATAGGGGAGATGGCCTTGATTCCAAGTATCTCTATGTTTGCCACGCCGAATTAAATGCCATTCTTAATTGCCACAGCGGCTCGGTTAAGGGTAGCACGGTTTATACCACCCTTTTCCCCTGCAACGAGTGCGCAAAGGCTATAATTCAGTCGGGCGTAGCCGAGGTTGTGTACGCTTGCGATAAGTATTCCGATACCGATAGCGTTATGGCATCCAAGCGTATGTTTGATAGCGCAGGGGTTAAATACAGAGCCTATAACGCCTCTGGCAAGGAAATAACCTTAAATTTGTAATTTTTTCAAAAAAGCGACTTAGATTTGCAAAATAATCCTTGACAATTATGCGGGTTTATACTATAATAATCAAGTCGCGAATATGCTGCTATAGCTCAGTTGGTAGAGTGCATCCTTGGTAAGGATGAGGTCACCGGTTCAAATCCGGTTAGCAGCTCCAAAAATCCCGTTCACGCTAGTGGGCGGGATTTTTACTTCTTACTTCTTACCTCTTCACTCTTACCTCAACCAAAACTCCACGGGATTTTTGGAAAGTAATAAGTAAAAAGTAAGAGGTAATAAGTATGGTGTGCTTACGGCACAAACTATAAAAGCAAGGCTTTGCCTTGCTCTTTTTGCTTTATAGTGCTATAATACACCCAAGGCGGTGATTAAATGGCAAAAAAGTATTTTCTGTTATAACCTTTGCCTTTTCATTATTTTTTATGATGGGATTGATAATATTAACGGTAGATATGGTAAAGGAGTATAATCAACTAAGCAGTTCACCGTATATGAGCGGGTCTGATTATTTAGGCTTTCTGCTTTACAGAATATTTTATTGCATAGGCTCTTTACCGGGCATTATAACCTCTGCTGTATCTTATAAGCTTTCTTCAAACAAAGCAAAGAAAATTATATCCGTGGTTTTGCTGACTGTATTTATTATTGTATTTGCGGTTTTTGGTATGGCCTGGCTAAATTTAATAGTATAAATCCTCGTTTTTCGAAACGAGGATTTTTTATCCATTGCGAAATCAACGGCACATTATCGGCCGAGAGCGGTATAATGTTAAAATATAACATTACACAGTTGATTTTATTAGTATTTCGTAGTATAATTATCCCATTATAATTATTATTAAATACTATTATGAGCGTTGTGTTTCTATCGGCGTTTTTTAATGGGGAAGGGTATTATTATGGATGGAAATACTATACAAATTTTAATTGCCATGATTATATATATGGCAGTAGTAATCGGAATCGGTGTGATTTATGCCAAGCGCGCAAATAAAAACTCTGCGGCATATTTCCTCGGCGGCCGTTCACTTGGCCCTTGGGTTACGGCAATGAGCGCTGAAGCTTCGGATATGAGCGGTTGGCTTTTGATGGGTCTGCCTGGTGTTGCTTATTGGTGCGGTTTCGCAGATGCCGCGTGGACTGCTATAGGACTTGCATTGGGTACCTATATTAACTGGTTGATAGTTTCCAAACGGTTGAGAAGGTATAGCGTAAGAGCCAATAATTCTATCACCTTGCCTGAGTTTTTCTCCAACCGATTCAGAGAAAATAAAAAAACTATTATGTTTATTGCAGGTATCTTTATTTTAATTTTCTTTACTGTTTATGCATCAAGCTGTTTTGTTACCTGCGGTAAATTGTTTTCTGCCTTGTTTGGCACGCCTTACATAACTATGATGATTATAGGAGCGGTTTTTGTACTGCTCTATACCTTATTAGGCGGATTCCTTGCTGAAAGCGTTTCTGATTTTATGCAGGCCATTGTTATGATAGTTGCTCTTACCGTAATTGTTGTGATAGGAACGGTAAAAGCGGGCGGTATTGGCGCTGTTTTGGATAACGCTAAAGATATCCCCGGATTTTTAGAATTTTTCGGTTTGGCAACTCCAACCTTGGATGCTAACGGTCAGCAGATTGTGGAGGCAGGCAAGCCCGTATTTGGTGAAGCCTCCAATTATAGCTTTTTAACTATCTGCTCTATGCTCGCTTGGGGACTCGGCTACTTTGGTATGCCGCAGGTATTGCTTCGCTTTATGGCAATCCGCAAGGAAGAGGAGCTTAAGCGTTCTCGCCGTATTGCAACGGTATGGGTTGTTATTTCCTTGGCAGTAGCAGTATTTATCGGCATTGTAGGCCGTCAGCTATTCCCAATCGCTCATTTGACCAAATCGGCTGCCGAGAATATTTTCATCACCTTGGCAACCAGCTCTCTGCCGGCGCTTTTAGCAGGCTTCGTTATGGCGGGTATTTTAGCGGCAACAATCAGTTCTTCCGATTCTTATTTGCTCATTGCTGCATCGGCTTTCTCTAAAAATATCTTCCAGGGTATCTTTAAGAAAAATGCTACTGATAAGCAGGTTATGGTCGTTTCGCGAATTACCCTTTTAACGTTGGCTTTAATCGGTATCATTATCGCTTTGGATGAAAAAAGCGTAATCTTCCAGATTGTATCTTTTGCATGGGCAGGATTTGGCGCTACGTTCGGACCGCTGATGCTCTTCTCTCTGTTCTGGAAGCGTATCAATAAAGCAGGAGCTATTGCAGGTATGATAAGCGGCGCAGGTATGGTATTCCTTTGGAAACTTGTCATCAGTAAGCTGGGCGGCGTTTTCGCAATTTATGAGTTGTTGCCCGCCTTCGTATTCTCATCTGCGTGCATCGTAGTGGTTTCCCTTTTAACGAAAGCGCCCTCCAAAGAAATCCAAGAGGATTTTGAAGCGGTTTGCAGCGGAAAAACAGACATTGCATAAGCTAAAATGCTTCAAAAATAAGGAATTGCTTCGAGGCGCCTTGCAAGGAGGGCGCCTCAGTTATATTATACTTCGTATGAAATGATGTTTCCTAAAGATTTGGAAGGCAAGTAATAATTTCCCTTTTTTACATCAATATAATCCTTTTATCCTTGACAAGCATTATATAAAATGTTTATATAATTATAGTATTATTTTTGGAGATGATATTGTGATTAAGGTAACATTTTTGGGCGATTCTGTCCGCATAAGCTATGCACAAAAGGTTGCAGAAAAATTAGGCGCAGATTATGAGGTTTTCAGTTCTGAGGAAAACGGCCGCTTCTCTAAATATACCCTTCGTTGCATTCACGAGTGGTATAGGTCTATGGAGGGCACTCGCATCGTTCATTGGAACAACGGTCTTTGGGATGTTCACGAGTGCTTCGGTGACGGCGTTTTCACCGATGAAGCAGAATATATCGCTAATATGACAAGAATTGCCGATATCCTTCTTAAGAGATACGATAAGGTTATTTTTGCTACAACCACCCCCGTTAACCCTAAAAACCCTTTCTTTAAAAATGATATTATCGCAAGATATAACGAGGTATTAATTCCTCTCCTTAAGGAAAAAGGCGTTTATATTAATGACCTTTATAGCCACGTGATTAAGGATACCGACCGTTATATCTGCGAGGATAATCTCCATCTTTCCGAGGAAGGTGTAGAGATGTGCGTTGACCTTGTAACCAACAAGATTAAAGAGGTTGCCGCCACATTGGATTAAAAATTAAGCCCCGATTTTTCGGGGCTTTTTTATATAAATGTTGCAAATACAAGAATAATTGTGGTAAAATGCAAAAGGTGATGAAAATGCAGAAAATAGAAAATAAATTTTTAGTAGTAGAAATAGAAGAGCTTGGCGCTCAGCTAAAATCCATTAAGGATAAGAGCGGGACCGAGTATTTATGGCAGGGAGATGAGCGCTATTGGAAAGATAGAGCCATCAATATTTTCCCCTTTGTTGCCCGTTTAACCGAGGGTAAATATACCCTTGGCGGTAAAACCTATGAGATGAATATTCACGGCTTTGCAAGAAATATGAACTATACTGTGGATAGGGTTTCGGAGAGTGAGGTTAGCTTCACTATAACCGAAACCGCGGAAACCTTAAAGGCATATCCCTATAAATTCGAGTTTACTATAAATTATAAGCTTGTGGATAACAAGCTTATAAATACCTATATCGTTAAGAATAACGATACCAAACAGATGTATTTTGGCGTAGGCGGCCACCCTGGTTTTAATGTACCTTTTGAAAAGGAAACCGAATTCGAGGATTATTATTTGGAGTTTGAGGGCGATGGTGAAAACCTTAGGGTTAATTTCTCTGAAGATTGCTATGTGTTAGATGGCTTTACCCCCTTCACTTTAGATAACGGAAATAAGCTTAATCTTAAGCATAACCTATTCGATGATGATGCAATAGTTCTTAAAAACGCGGCAAAGAGCGTGATGCTCAAATCGGATAAGGTAGATAGAGCGGTTAGGGTAACATATGAGGGTATGGATTATTTAGGCATTTGGCATAAGCCTAAAACCGATGCGCCCTATGTTTGCATTGAGCCGTGGTCATCACTTCCTTCGAGAAAGGGCATAATTGAGGAGTTTGAAACAAAGCCCGATCTTGTTTCCATTGGAGTAGGGGATACATATAAAAACGGTTTTGCGGTAGAAATCGTTAAGCTTTAATTAGGAACAGGGGAGAGAATTATGAGTGAAAAGAAAAAAGAGCTGATACGCTCGGTTAAATTCGTTTTGTTTTCCATAAGCGCAGGAGTAATTCAGGTAGCAAGCTTCACACTTTTGGAAGAGGTTTTCCATATAACCCATTGGGTTTCATATCTTGTTTCCCTTGTGCTTTCGGTATTGTGGAACTTTACGCTTAATCGAAAATTTACCTTCCATTCGGCAAACAATGTGCCTATAGCAATGCTTAAGGTGGCAGGATTTTATCTTGTGTTCACGCCTCTTTCTACTTGGTGGACTGCATATTTAACCAGCCCCGAAGTAGCGCTGAACGAATATATCGTTTTAATAGGCACTATGCTTATAAACTTTGTAACCGAATATCTTTTTGACCGTTTCGTAGTGTTCGGCAAAAGCATTGATACAGCTAAAAAGGATTAAAATAATAATAAGACAGTCGTCGTTCGACTGTCTTATCTCATATATGAATTTGAACTCTCGTATTTTTAGTGAAATCGTTCGCTTACGCTCACGGTGAAATAATTCACTTTGCGAATTGTGAAATTTGATGCTGATGCATCAAGTGAAATTAAATCCACCCACCGCGGCAGCGATTTCACACGCGCAGGCGTATTTCACATTGCGGAGCAATATTTCACCCACCCGTAAGGGTGGATTTAGTTGAAAACGACAGATTCCTGTCGGAATCTGTCGTTTTCTGGTGGAGCCGGGGAGAGTCGAACTCCCGTCCAAAAACCGATTCCTTTCGGCATCTCCGAGCGCAGACACATCTTTAAGATTCCCTTATATTGCCGTCAAGTGTCGAACTGCAATACTTAGTAGCCTTTAATCCGTGATTTTGAGCAAGGCTCTTCAAAATTCACGTTCACCGCTAAATGACGCCCTTGTTAAACCGCGGTACTTTTAACTCGGACGGCAGCCTAATTAGGCTGCAAGTGCAACTGAATTGTTGTCAGTTAATTTTATAGCGCGGATTTTATAGCGGTTCCGCACCGCTGCTCGCTTCCAAAAGTTCACGATCCCTGTCGAAACCTTTACGGCCCCGTATATTTTTATCGTAGGGAACGGCCTAGGTGCCGTTTCGTTTACGCTATCGGTTTTGCTCTTTAAGCGCTCTGTCTATGGCTCTGTTTGCATCTCTCTTTGCCGCAACCGCGCGCTTATCGTGAAGCTGTTTACCTTTGCATAAACCTAACTGTACCTTAACCCTTGAGCCCTTGAAATACAGGGAGAGGGGAATAAGGGTTAGTCCCTCTTGTTTAACCTGACCGAGCAGACGCATAATCTCACGCTTATGCATAAGCAGTTTGCGGTCTCTTTTAGGGTCTCGGTTAAAAATATTGCCGTATTCATAGGGGCTTATGTGCATCTGCTTTATAAACAGCTCGCCATCATTTACATTGCACCAAGCCTCTTTGAGATTAACCCCGCCCTGACGGATGGATTTAACCTCGGTACCCGAAAGAGCGATACCGGCTTCAAAGCTTTCAATAACGAAATATTCGTGAAAAGCATTTTTGTTTGTAGTTATTGTTTTCGTATTTTCCACCGTTATCCCTCCTTTGCGATTTTCAGGCGAAAACAAGTATAACATACCTTAAATAAAAGGTCAAGAAATCCTTGTCGAAAACTAGCGCCGCACATTAAGTGCGGCGCTTGGGTTTTAGATTATAAATTTATCGTGGATAGCCTGCTGAGCCTTTTCGGCGTATTTCTTTTCAATAAGAACAGAAACCTTGATTTCGCTTGTAGAAATCATCTGGATGTTGATTCCTGCATCGAAAAGGGCTTCAAACATCTTGGATGCAACACCGGGATGGCTCTCCATACCTGCGCCAACGATTGATACCTTAGCAATGTTGTTATCAAAGGAAAGCTTATTGTAATCAAAAATATCCTTGTTGCTTTCAAGAGCTTCAATGGCCTCATCGTGCATATTATCGGCAACGGTGAAGGTGATATCCTTGGTGCCGTCACGTCCTACAGACTGCAGAATAATATCAACATTGATTTTCTTCTGAGCAAGAATATTAAAGAGCTTAAATGCAACTCCGGGAGTATCCTTAAGACCTACTACCGAGATGCTGGTTACATTACAGTCAGTGGCAACGCCTTTAATTAAAGTTTTTTCCATTTTTACCTTCTCCTTTACAATCGTACCTGGCTTATTTTCAAGGCTTGAAAGAACTTCAAGCTCCACGTTGTATTTCTTAGCCATTTCAACCGAGCGGTTGTTAAGCACCTGCGCGCCTAAGTTTGCAAGCTCAAGCATTTCATCATAGGTGATTTCATCAATCTTCTTAGCAGATTTAACCTTTCTGGGATCGGTGGTGTAAACACCGTCAACATCGGTATAAATCTGGCAACGGTCCGCCTTTAATGCGGCTGCAATTGCAACTGCGCTTGTATCGGAGCCGCCACGGCCTAAGGTGGTGATATCATCATATTTATTAAGGCCCTGGAAACCTGCAACGATAATTATGTTTCGTTTGGAAAGCTCAGCGCGGAGCCTTTCACTCTCAATGCGCTTGATTCTTGCAATACCGTGGTTTGAATCGGTTACGAAACCTGCCTGCCAACCAAGAAGAGAAGTAACGGGGCAGCCAAGCTTCTCAATAGCCATAGCGAGTAATGCAATGGAAATCTGCTCGCCTGCGGAGAGAAGCATATCCATCTCACGCTTGGAAGCGCGGCCTGGGTTGATTTCGTTAGCCTTTGCTATAAGGTCATCAGTAGTATCTCCCTGAGCGGAAACAACAACGATAACATCATTACCTTTTTTATATTCATCGGTAATAATATTAGCAACATTGAAAACGCGCTCGGCATTAGCAACCGATGAGCCTCCGAATTTTTTTACTATAAGTGACATCCTAAAACCTCCTGTTAAAATAGGGTGTGCATAATCTTAACACAATCGGCGCCAATGCTACCGATTTTCTCTTTAAGAACACTCTCTTGCTCCTCGGGAGTAATCAAAGCAATTTCACAGCGGAATTTGTTTTCGATTACCTCAGCCGTATTGCCGAATACCGATTTAACCTGAGCGCTCAATTTATCAAAATCATCTGATTTCAGATAAACATAAAGCTTAACATTTTCATCGGGAATTACAACGTAATCCTCGTAAGCCTCTTCCCAGAAGAGATATTTGCGCGCGTTAAGGTGCTTGGCGCAATCGAGCATATCAGCAACAACGGCGCTGGCGGTGGGCAACTTGCCTGCGCCCTTGCCATAAAACATAACATCGCCCGTTGCATCGCCGTTAACGGTAATAGCGTTAAATACGCCGTTAACGCCCGAAAGGATATTTTCACGGCTAACAAGAGTGGGGCGAACATTTGCGGTGATTTTGCCGTTTTCGAGCCTTTTTGCAGTACAAATAAGCTTGATTACGAAGCCAAAATTATCTGCATACTCAACATCGTTAAGGCTTATATCGGTAATGCCCTCGGTGGAAACCGCATCGGGATAAATATGCTTGCCAAATCCAAGGGAAGCGAGAATACAGATTTTGCGGCAGGCATCGTGGCCCTCAATATCGGCGGCGGGATTTCTCTCGGCAAAGCCTTTATCCTGAGCAAGCTTAAGCGCCGTATCAAAATCCATATTATCCACTATCATTTTATCTAAAATGTAGTTGGTTGTTCCGTTGAGGATGCCTGTTATCTTGTTAATGTTATTAGCGGCGAGGCACTGCGCCATAGGGCGAATAATAGGGATACCTCCTCCAACACTTGCTTCAAAAAGGAAATTAACATTATTCTCCTTAGCGATTTTAAGAAGCTCGGCGCCCTTTGCGGCAACAAGCTCTTTATTGGAGGTTACAACGCTTTTACCTGCTGAAAGACAGCTTTTAACGAAATCATAAGCAGGATTTATACCACCCATAACCTCGGCAACGATTTTAACCTCTGGATCATTAAGTATTATGTTAAAATCTTTAATGAACTTGTCCGAATAATCAAGACCTTCAAAATCTCTCAAATCAAGAATATACTTTACGGCAATATCATCACAGATTTTTTCATTCATAAGCTCGTTCTTACCGATGAGAATTTCGGCAACACCTGAGCCTACTGTTCCGTGACCCATAATCGCAGTATATATCATATTCATCCTCCTTACCAAAGAGAGTAGATAAATAAATTCGTAAGGTTTAAGCGAATTATTTTATAATTATACTAAAAAGACAATCAAAAATCAATATAAATATTTCACAAAATCGGGCAATAGTAATAATTAGAATATATATGATTTATGCGAAAGGACGGAGAATTTATGGAAAATGAAAAGAAGAAGACGTTTCTTCTTAATATTACCTTCGCGGCGGTTGTTGGACTTATAGTATATCTTGTGGTAAGATTTATGCTCAGCTTTCTTCTTCCTTTCGTAATCGGTCTTATACTATCTTATCTTGTGCAAAAACCTGCCAAAAAAATCTCGGAAAAAACCTTTTTAAGCAAGGGGAGCAGCGCCGCGATTCTGGTTAGTGTTACCTTTGTTTTGGCGGTATCGTTGGCAGTAGCGGTTTTATGGGTGGTTTTCGGCGGCATTACACAGTTTTTCACAAATGAAAACAATATGAAAAATCTATCGTTAGTGTTCGAAAGGGCAGAGAATATGTTTTCGGGTGTGGCGGAAAAGTTGCCCCAGAGCCTTACTGATAATTCAGGTAGAATTTTAACACAGTTCAAAGAAAATCTGCTATCCCGACTTGGTAGCTTTGTTTCCTCCTTTGCGGCAAATACTGCTAAAAAGCTACCCTCATTTCTTTTGAGCTGTGTTGTAACCGTGGTGGCAAGCTGTTATATTGCCAAGGATTACGATAAACTGCTAAAGTTTGTGCGGGGATTTATCAGCAAAACCGCTTGGAATAATATTAAAACCGTTAAAGAAATAGTGGTTGAAAGTATCTTGAAATTCGCAAAGGGTTATCTTATTTTAACGCTTATAACCTTAGCAGAGCTTACAGTCGGATTGTTTTTAATCGGTATTAAAAAGGCGTTCTTGGTGGCGCTTATTATCGCTTTTGTGGATATTCTTCCCGTTATAGGCGCGGGTACGGTTCTGATTCCCTGGGCTATCATATCTATGCTTTCGGGCGGCATCTCAAAGGGCATTTTACTGCTGATTTTGTATGCTGCCATAACCGTTATCCGCAATGTTATAGAGCCTAAAATAATAGGTGAAAAAATAGGACTCAACCCACTGTTTATGCTGATTGTAATCTTTGTCGGCTTAAGGGTGGCAGGGCTTGCAGGTATGATAATTTTCCCCATAGCCTTAATAGTTGTTATCAATTTCTATAAAAGGCAGATGGTAACCGAAAATGCTCGGACAAATTAAAGTTTTTTGCATAGTATGTAATGTGATGGAAAATCACACAATGTGCAACGGAACGGAGCGTAGGGAAATGGGCAGTTTTCTGCTTACAACAGGAAGTATAACCTATGCTATCAAAGGAAGGGATATACTGCGCCGAGCAGGGTTCAAAGCAAGGATTGAACGCAGGTCGGCGGGTCCCGGTAGTAGCGGCTGTGGGTATAATATTGTTGTAGATGGCGATATAAAAACCGCCGAGTCGATACTGAGGGAAGCAGGTATAAAAATTCTTCAGATAAACGAAATGTAACAAAACACAAAACCGCCGCGGATTTGTTGCCGAGGCGGTTTTTTTATGCGAGGTGAATGGTTTTATGATATATTTTGATAATGCGGCAACCACGGGTAAAAAGCCGATATCCGTAATAAAAGCAGTGGAAAACGCCCTGCTTAATCTTTCTGCCAATCCCGGAAGGAGCGGTCATACTTTATCCGAAAGGGCGGCCACGCAAATTTATGCAGTAAGAGAAAAGACGGCGGAATTTTTCGGCGCTTCGGGGGCAGAAAATGTGGTATTTACAGCCAATTGCACCGCGAGTCTTAACTTTGTTATCAAGGGCGTTCTTAAACGGGGAGACCACTGCATTATATCGGATTTAGAGCACAATGCGGTGCTCAGACCTGTTCATAAATGCGGCGCGGATTATGATATTGCCCGCGTTTCCTTAACCGATGATAATATAACGGTGGAAAATTTCGAAAAGCTAATCAATCCAAGAACAAAAATGATTATCTGTACGGGTGGCTCCAATGTTATCGGAAGGCTTCTGCCCATTGAAAAAATAGGAGGGCTTACCAGGGATAAAAATATTCTCTTCGCCGTAGATGCGGCGCAGATTGCAGGGGTTATCCCCATAGATATGAAACGGATGAATATCGATTACCTTTGCATTGCCTCTCATAAGGGGCTTTATGCTCCGATGGGAACAGGAATCTTAATTGCCGAAAAGCCCATAGAAAACACACTTATTGAGGGTGGAACGGGCACCAATTCCAAGGATTTATTCCAGCCTGATTTTTTACCCGAAAGGCTTGAAAGCGGTACCGTAAACGTGGCAGGAATTATAGGAACGGGCGCGGGAATAGATTTCGTTAAAAGGGTAGGAGTAGATAAAATTCACAGAAAAGAAATTAACCTCTTAAAAAGGCTTTATAACAGAATTTATGACAAAACAGGCGTAATCCTTTATGCCCCTAAAATTAACGAGGACGGATTTGCTCCCGTGCTAAGCTTTGATATCAAAGGGCTCACATCGTCAGAGACGGCGTCACTTCTTAACGATAGGGGAATTGCCGTAAGGGCAGGGCTCCACTGCGCGCCGTTGGCTCATAAAAAAATCGGCACCATTGATAACGGAACGGTACGCGTATCTCCAAGCTTTTTTAATTCCGAGGCAGAGATAGATTATCTTTCAAGAAAAATAGAAGAAATAGGCAAAAAATATAATAAATATTTATAAAATAACTATTGATTGAGCCTAAAAATTATGTTACAATAAAGTGGAATATGAATTTAGTAAAGGGATGAGAAGTTTGGGAGCTATTTTGGATGGATTATATACCCTATGGAACCAAATAATTTACGCCTTATCAAATATGCGAGTGTTTGATATCGTTGATATTTTGGCTATTGCATGGATAATTTATAAGGCAATCGGTTTTCTGCTTGAAACAAGGGCAGGATTACTCGTTAAGGGATTAACCGTAATCTTCGGCACCTATCTTTTAGCAAGGCTGTTTGAGCTTACCGTTGTAAGCTGGCTGCTTTCGGTTGTTGTTGATTCTGCACTTGTTGTTATGGCTATTATTTTTCAGCCTGAAATCCGTAGAATGCTTGAAAAGGTTGGTCATACCAAGCTTTTAGGCAGTAAGAAATATGATGATGAAAACGAAACGGTAAGGGCTTGTATAGATAATGTTACCAAGGCGGCAGGCTCAATGCAGCAGGCAAAGGTCGGCGCCCTTATCGTCTTCGAGAGGGAAACTCAGCTTGCCGATATCGTTAATACGGGTACCGTTATTGATGCCGAGTGCTCCGTTTCTATGGTCAACAATGTTTTCTTCCCAAACTCACCTTTGCACGATGGAGCGATGATAATAAGAGACGGCAGAATATATGCCGCAGGCTGTATTTTGCCGTTAACACAAAGGCCCGATATATCCTCCCATCTTGGCACCCGTCACAGAGCGGCAATCGGTATTTCCGAAAATTCCGATGCAATCGTTCTTGTGGTTTCGGAAGAAACGGGCACCATCTCCATTGTTAATAACGGCGAGATGCAGAGAGATTATAACTCCGTTTCTGCCTATGCTGAGCTTAGTAAGCTTCTGGTAAGCGATGATATGGATAAAAAGGATAACGCTCTCATTTCCGCCTTAAAAGGTTTTAGCCTTTTCGGCCGTTCGGATAAAAGCAAAGATGAAGAGGAGGAGGTAGCGGAAAATGAAGATAAATCTTAAAAAGCTTGATTTCCGTAAGATTTTTTCAAATAAAAAGTTCACAGTAACAATTTCCCTGATTCTTTCCTTTATTATCTGGATGGTTGCTATGGTTAACCGTAACCCTGTCCGTTCCCAGACTTTTACGGATATCTCGGCCACCGTTTCTATCGAAAACACCGTGGCAAGTGAGATGGGCCTTGGCATTGTTTCGGATGTATCCTCTCAGAAATTTTCTGTTACCGTGAGTGGTCCTAACTATGTGGTAAGCTCGCTGAAACCCGAGGATATTCTCCTTAGCGCCTCGGTTACTGAGGTGAACGGAGCGGGAACATATAGCCTTGAAATAGTTGGTATGCAGAATAGCACTAAATCGGGCTATACCTTTTCATCTATCACCCCCGATAGAATTGATGTAACCTTCGATTTCATTGAAACCGCAGAGTTCACAGTAACTCCCAAGCTTATCGGCGTTAGCGCCACAAACGGCCTTATTGCCGATAATCCTACGGTTTCCAAGCCCGAGGAGAGTACCATATCCATTAAAGGCCCCCGTTCTGTTATTGAGCGCATAAGCTCGGTTGTGGCTTATGCCGAGGTTAACGAGGTGCTTAATGCCACCAAGAGTTATACCGCCGATATTGTTCTGCTTGATAAGGATGAAAAAACCATTTATAGATTCACACCGAGCGGTAAGATTTACGATGAAAACGGAAATGTAGTTGAGAGCACCAGCCTCACTTTATCCTTCACCTCAACAACCGTATCTCAGCCAATTGTTAAAAAGGCAACGGCGGCAGTTTCTGTGGTGTTTAATAATAAGCCGCAGGGTATAAAGGATGAGGATATCAAGTATTCTGTTGATTACGGTAAGGTAACCGTTATCGGTACTCCCGAGGTTGTTGATAAGCTTACATCAATCAGCCTTTCACCTATTGATTTCAAAAATATTTCCACTACCTCAAACAGCTTTGAGGTTTCGGCGATTCTTCCCGATGGTGTTAAGCTGTTTGATAATATCGAGTTCTTTACGGTTAAGATTGATACCTCTGATTATACCGAAAAAACCTTTACGGTTTCTACCTTTAAGGTGGTAAATGTTGCAGGTAATCTTACCGCCAAAACGGGAGATAGTATTAAGAATGTTAAAATCTGCGGCAAAGAATCGGTTATAAATAAACTGAAAGCAGAGGATATATATGCCCTTGTTGATGTTTCTGATAAATCCGCAGGTCAGCATACGGTTGAGGTTGTTATCAAGTCGGATAAATACGATAACATCTGGCAGGTTGGCAGCTATAGCACCGCCGTTACCTTAACTCAAAAATAATCAATTACCAAATTCTGCCTCGCTGCATACAATGTAGCGAGGTGGTATTTATGGTAAAGGGAATTTTGATTTCGTGCGTTTTCTTGTTGGCTGTGGCAGGTATTTGTGAGGTTATTCACCTTATTCGCCTCTATTTCGTTTCTGATGGCAAAAAGATGCCTACCTACTCACTTGTGTTTTTAAGGCAGGGAAGGGCAATCAATCAGTTAAGATACGAATATGAGCAACGGCTGTGGCAGGGCGGCACCTATGCCGAAACCGTAATAGCCGTTGATAAAGAGCTTGATGAGGATGAACGTAAGCTCTGCTATGAATTCGCGCGGAAGAAGGATATAATAATTGCTCCTGCCGAAATGCTTGGCAGGATTTTAGATACTCTATATTCAAACGAGGAAAAGAAAGTTGACTCAGAATGAAATTTTAGACCAAAAGGAAGAACTTTGCGGTCTTGTAGAGAAAATTACATATTCAAACGAAATAAACGGATATACCGTGGCAACTGTTAAAAGCGGCAAGGAGAGGGTTACCGTAACGGGAACCCTTCCTTTTTTAAGTGAGGGTGAAAGCGTTAAGCTTGTGGGAAGCTTTATAGTTCACCCAACTTATGGCAGGCAATTTTCTGCCATTTCCTTTGAGAGAACCGCCCCGCAGAATGCGGCGGGTATTCTTCGTTATCTCTCAACGGGAACAATCCGCGGTGTAGGGCCCTCAACCGCTACCAAAATCGTTGAGAGATTCGGCGCCGATTCACTTGATATTATTCAGAATCATCCCGAGGAGTTGGCTTTAATTAAGGGCATTTCCTTGCAAAAAGCTTATTCTATTAGCGAAGAATATCAGAAGCAGTTCGGTATAAGGGATGTTATGCTTCTGCTTACCCCTTACGAAATCAGCGTGGAAAAGGCGGCGGTTATTTACCGAACCCTTGGGAGTGACAGTGTAGAAAAAATCAAAAACAACCCCTATGTTCTTTGCACAGGGGATATGGATATTTCCTTTGAAAAGGCGGAGATTATCGCATCGGATATGGGAATATCTCCCGATAACGAAATGCGTCTTGCCGCAGGTATAGAGTATATCCTGCGGAGAAATTTGTTAAACGGTCATACCTGTTTACCCAGAAAAAAGCTTTTAAGCGTTGCAACTCAGCTTCTTGAAAGTGATTATTACCGCATAGATTCTATATGCGATAAGATGCTTGAAAATTTTATTGTTATGACGAAGAGGATCGGAACCGAGGAGTTTATCGCTCTTCCCGAATACTATCACAGCGAGGAATATATTGCCGCGAGGCTCTCGGCTGTGTGTAGTAATATTAAGATTGCCGATATAATTGATGACCTTGAAATCGATTATGTGGAAAATAAGCTTGGTATTAAGTTTGAGCAGTTGCAAAGAGAGGCGGTTAAAAGGGCTTTTGAGAGCGGAGTTCTCGTGCTTACAGGCGGCCCTGGCACAGGTAAAACCACAACCCTCAATGCAATTATAAATCTGTTCGAGAGGCGGGATGCGGCAATTCAGTTGGCAGCTCCCACGGGAAGAGCCGCAAAGCGTATGACCGAGCTTACGGGCAGAGAGGCAAAAACCATACACCGTCTTTTAGAGGTTGAGTGGGGAGCAGGGGATAAACAGCAGTTTTGCCGTAACGAGCGAAATCCCCTTGATTGCGATGTTATCATTGTTGATGAAGCATCTATGATAGATTCCCTGCTTTTCGAAAATTTGTTAAAGGCGTTAAGGCTTTCCTGCAGAATAATAATCGTAGGAGATGCAGATCAGCTTCCAAGCGTTTCGGCAGGTAATATTCTTAATGATATTCTGCTTTCGGAAAAATTCCCCTCAATCCGTCTTAAAAAGGTTTTCCGTCAGGCAAGAGAAAGCCTTATCGTTACTAACGCGCACGCCATCATAGATAACGAAAAAGTAGATTTATCCAACAAGGGTAGTGACTTTTTCTTTATGAGAAAGCCCTCCTCCTATGATGTGTGCAATACCGTTTTAGAGCTTTGCGCAGAGCGTTTACCTAATGCTTACGGGTTTGATAGCCTTAATGATATTCAGGTGCTCTGCCCATCAAGAAAGCTTGATTGCGGTTGTATGAATCTTAATAATCTTCTCCAATCCATCCTTAATCCTAAAAAGGATAAGGAGCCTCAGCTAAGCTATAAGGGCGTTTATATGCGCGTTGGGGATAAGGTTATGCAGATAAAGAATAACTATGATATTGTGTGGGAACGAGAAGGCGGCGAATCGGGCGTTGGCGTTTTCAACGGCGATGTGGGTATAATTGAGGATATTGATATACGAGGCGGAATTGTTAAGGTGCGGTATGATGACCGCCTTGCCACCTATTTTACCGAGAATTTAAGTGAGCTTGAGCTTGCCTATGCCGTAACCGTTCACAAAAGTCAGGGCAGTGAGTTTGATTGCGTTATAATTCCCTTATTTGATGTTCCTTCAAAGCTTAAGTACAGGAATCTGTTGTATACAGCTGTAACAAGGGCTAAAAAAATGCTTGTTATTGTGGGTAGCGAAGCGGTTTTTGCCGATATGGTGGAAAACAACCGTAAAACCCTGAGATATACAATGCTAAAGGAATTTATTAGTGAAAACTTTATTTGATTTTTTGAAGAAATGCGCAGATTTTATTTTAGAAATTTTCTTCCCCAGCACTTGTATCTCTTGCGGGGATGCCATAGATGAGGGAGAATATTTGTGCGGCTATTGCAGAAATAATATTGAGCGTATAAATCCCGAAAAGCGTTGCCTTAAATGCGGATATGAGAAAAAGGATTGCGAGTGCAAATATCGGGTTTTCTATTTTGAAAATATTATATCCTTGTACGAAAACACGGGTATTGCCAAAAAGGCTTATTATAGGTACAAGCTTAACCACAAGCGGCACTATGCGGATTTCTTTGCAAGGGCTATTTCGCTTGCAATAGCAAGTGAATATTACGGCATAGAATTTGATGGCATTTGCTATGTTCCGTCCTCTAAAAGAAGTATTCTTAAAAAGGGCTTTGACCATTCGGAAGAGCTCTGCCGCAAGGTTTCTCAGATAACGGGAATAAAGCTTTCGGAAGATTTGCTTTACTGTAAAAGCTTTATCCGTTCTCAGCATAAAAGTAGCTTCGAGGATAGAATCAAAAATGTTGCAGGCAAATACGGTTACCGATATAATCTTAGGGGCAAGAATATTTTGCTCTTAGATGATATTAAAACCACGGGCGCAACACTTAACGAGTGCGCAAAGCAGTTGCTTTATGCAGGCGCAGATAAGGTTTACTGTGTTACTGTGCTCGCCCAGAAAAAGAAAGATACCAAGGGTTGAAAACAAATTCATTTTAGTATATAATGGTTGGCGGTGATTATATGAAAAAGACCACGGATGTAGGCATAGATATCGGCACATCGAAAACGGTTATATTTTCCAGCTCGAAAATTGTTCTTGAGCTACCGAGTATGGTTACGGTTGATAACGATACCTTAGACCCCGTATATTACGGCGAAAAGGCTAAGCAGACTATGGGAAGAACTCCCGATAGTCTTTCCTGCGTTTCCCCTATAAAAAGGGGAGTAATAGCCGATTATGATTTTGCCGAAATGATGCTTAAAAGATATATGGAGAAGGCCTTTGCAAATAAGGTTATAAGACCTCGCATTATGGCAACGCTGCCCCCTGGTCTTACCGAGCTTCAGCACCATTCGCTTGCCAACGTTGTAGAATCGGCAGGCGGAAGAAACATATCGGTTATCGAAAGCCCGCTTGCCATAGCCTTTGGCTTGCAGATGGATATTACCGAGCCCAAGGGCACCTTGATAGTTGATATCGGCGCGGGTACCACCGATATTGCCGTTATATCATTAGGCGGTATTGCGGCATGCGATTCCTATAAAGTAGCTTCAATGGATTTTGATGCGCAGATTGTAAAATATGTCCGTAAAGAGTTTAATATTGAAATAGGCCCCTTAACTGCCGAGGCAATAAAGAAGCAGATTGGCACCGTTGTTGAAAGGCCCGTTGAGATTATAATGATAGCCAAGGGCCGAAATGTTTTCACAGGTCTTCCCGAAAGCTTTGAGGTAACTTCAACCGAGATATATGAAGCCATAAAGGAAACGGCGCTTTCTATATGTAATGCAATAAGAGCGGTGCTTGCAAAAACCGATCCCGATTTAGTAGCCGATATTAAAGAGGCAGGGCTTTATTTAACGGGTGGCGGCAGTCTTATAAACGGTATGGATAAGCTTATAGCCGATTATATGGATATTGCTGTTCACACTCTTGAGGACCCAACCCACAGCGTTGTAAGGGGAGCGGCGGCGGCGCTCAGGCACCCCGAGCAGCTTAAAAACATCGATTATCAGATGCGTTCCATTAAGGAACTTGAAATTGAATAAAAAAGTGCTTGACAAATGCAGAATTTGTGATATAATGTTTAGGACAATGAAGCAGAACTCATCCGTGTTCTCACCCTCGAGTGTGTTATCCTTGGGTTAATAAATGTGCTTTCCTTTTGGGAATATTATGTTTATTAGACGCGGACTGTTTATCTGTTCCGCGTCTTATATTTTTTACTGAATTTATGGAGGTGCTTCACAATCAGCAGCAAAGAATTGGCCATCAATGAAGAAATTAAGTTCAAAGAGGTACGCGTTATTGATTCGCAGGGCGGTCAGCTCGGTATAATGCCCATCGATAAGGCAATTGAGGCGGCATACGCTAAGGATTTGGATTTGGTGAATATTTCACCCAATGCTCAGCCACCCGTATGCAAGATTATGGATTACGGCAAATACCGTTTTGAACAGGCTAAGAGAGAGAAGGAAGCCAAAAAGAACCAGAAGGTTGTAGAGGTTAAGGAAATCCGTTTGGGCCTTAGTATTGATACCCACGATTTCGAAACTAAGGGCAATCATGCCATCGGTTTTCTTAAGAGCGGCAACAAGGTAAAGGTTTCTATCCGTTTCAGAGGCCGTGAGCTCGGTCATCCCGAGATAGGTCTTGATATTATGGAGCGTTTTGCGCAGTATTGCCAGGATGCTGCTAATGTTGAAAAGGCTGCTAAGATGGAGGGACGTAATATGTTTATGTTCCTTGCACCTAAATCCGGTAAATAAAAATATTCAGGAGGAATTACAATGCCTAAGATTAAAACACACAGTGGCGCTAAGAAGCGTTTTAAGCTCACCAAAACCGGCAAGGTTAAGCGCGCTCACGCTTACAAGTCACACATCCTTAACAAGAAAACAACAAAGCGTAAGAGAAATCTTCGCAAGGTCGTATGTGCTGATGCAACCAATGTAGCAGCAGTAAAGAAAATGATTCCTTATAAATAATCGGAATCTATCACTATTGGAGGTTACTTAAATGGCTCGTGTAAAAGGTGCGTTAGCAACACGCAAGAGAAGAAAAAAGATATTAAAACTTGCCAAAGGTTATTTTGGCGCTAAATCCAAGCTCTTCAAAACTGCGAAAGAAGCAGTTATGAAGTCAGGCAACTATGCTTATATCGGCCGTAGGCTTAAAAAGCGTGATTTCCGCCGTCTTTGGATTACCCGTATATCTGCAGCTGCTAAGATGAACGGTATGAACTATTCATCCTTTATGAATGGTCTTAACAAAGCAGGTGTTCAGATTAACCGTAAAATGCTTGCTGAAATTGCAGTTAACGATGCTGCAGGCTTTACAAAGCTTGTAGATGCTGCTAAGAAAGCATTAGCAAAATAATTTATTATCGCCCGAGTTGCACCTCGGGCGAATTTTGCTTTTTATTTATATAATTTGGGTGTGAAATTTATGGTAAATTATATGGAAATTTCGAGTAAGGATAATCCCATCGTTAAGCTTGTTTCCTCCTTGCAGAGTAGCTCAAAAGCAAGGAAAGAAGCAGGTCTTTTTGTCATTGAAGGCATCCGCATATGTGAGGATGCTATGGAAAACAATGTTAAATTCGATAAGCTTATCGTAACTGAAAATGCCTGTAAAAAATACGGCGCAAAGATTGATAAACTTGCCGAAATTGCCGAAAATTGCTATATTTTCACCGATTCACTTTTCAAAAAAATCAGTGATACCGATACGCCTCAGGGCGTTTTAGCCGTGGGCGTGATACCCGAAATCACCGCCCGAATCGATAAAAAGGGCAGATATATTGCCCTTGAAAATTTGCAGGATCCCTCTAATTTAGGCGCCATATCCCGCACTGCCGAGGCTCTCGGGGTTTCGGGAATTATTATTTCGGGGGATAGCTGTGACCCTTATAGCCCCAAGGTTTTAAGAGCATCAATGGGAACCCTTCTTCGCGTTCCTCTGTTTGTTTGCGAGGATGTTACCGCCTTTATTTGCGATAACGGTCTTCGTTCCTTTGCCTGCGTTGTGGAAAGGGATGCCGAGAGTATCAGCGAAATAGAGTTTGCCGATGGCGATGTTATGCTCATAGGCAACGAGGGTAACGGTTTAAGGGAAGATACTAAGTTGGGCGCCTTTTGCCGCGTTACTATAAAAATGCAGGGTAATGCAGAATCACTTAATGCAGCCACAGCGGCGGCAATTGCAATGTGGGAGTTAAAGGGCAGAGCAAAATGAATATGCTTTTAATTAAAAATCTAATTCTTATTGCTAAAGCCTTTGGCTACGGCACACAGATAGCATTTAAGGTCTATGCGAAGTTAAAGGAAAATGATGCCTTATGTCTTGAGCGCGAGAAATTGGCGGCCTTTCTTTCCGATAATGAAAAGGCAAAGCTTTTAAGGGTGGAAGCCGAGTTTACGGATAAGGTTTTAAGTGAATGTAAGGCCGAAAATATTAAGATTATCACCATTGAGGATGATGATTTTCCTGATAGGCTCAGAAATATTCCTGCGCCACCCTTGGTTTTATACTGTAAGGGTGAGCTCCCTGAAATAGATAACGAGCCCACATTTTGTATAGTAGGGCCGAGAAAGGTTTCTGATTTCGGCGCAAAAGCCTCATATTCACTTTCGGCAAGGCTTTCAAGAGCGGGTTTTATCATAGTTAGCGGCGGCGCCGTTGGTACCGATAGCTTTGCCCATAAGGGCGCGCTTAAATACGGCGGCAAAACCATCGCTGTTTTAGGTTGCGGCATTGGTTACGATTATCTGCCCGAGAACGAGGGTATGAGAAAAGAAATAGAGAAAAGCTGTTGCCTTATAACCGAATATCCTCCAAGGTTTCCCGCCAATAAATTCACCTTCCCCGCAAGAAACCGATTGATGTCGGGCCTTAGTCTTGGCGTTGCAGTAATCGAGGCAGGCGTGAAGAGCGGAGCTCTCATAACCGCAAGGCACGCGGCAGAACAGGGGAAAGATGTATTTGTGATCCCCGGCAATCCAACACTTAAACACTATAAGGGTTCAAACCAGCTTTTGAGAGATGGGGCGAAGCCACTATTAGATGCTTCGGATGTTTTCGGCGAATATATTTATCAATTTGCCGATAAGATAAATATAGCTAAAGCCTTTGAGAAAACCGAAATAGAAAAAAGTAATAAAAAAATTGAAAAAAATTTCGATGAAACTCTTTCAAATGAAGCAAAAATAGTGTATAATTATTTAGATAAGCAAAAATTTACCGCTGATGACCTTTTAGGCTTAGGCCTTGATGATAACGAACTCCTTTCGGCTCTCACCGAGCTTGAGATGGAGGGTGTTATCAAGGCGCAGGCAGGCGGTGTTTACATACTGGTATAAAGGAGTAAAAATATGGCAAAGCTCGTAATAGTTGAGTCACCAAGTAAGATTAAGAGCATTAAGAAATATCTTGGCTCTGAATATGATGTTATGGCATCTAAAGGTCATATCCGTGATCTTCCTAAATCTAAGCTTGGCGTTGATGTTGAAAACAACTTTAAGCTTGATTATATAAATATGGCAGAGAAGAAGGAACTTATTAAACAGCTTAAAGAGGCCGCCGCTAACAGCGATGGCGTTCTTCTCGCAACCGACCCTGACCGTGAGGGTGAGGCTATATCCTGGCATCTTGCGGATATATTGGGTCTTGATTTGGGTGAAAAGAACCGCGTATCTTTTAACGAGATTACCGAAAGAGCCGTTAAAGAGGGTGTTAAAAATCCTCAGCAGATTGATATTAACCTTGTTAATTCTCAGCAGGCGCGCCGTGTTCTTGATAGGATAGTGGGCTATAAGCTTAGTCCGTTCCTTTGGAAAAAGGTTAAGAGCGGTCTTTCAGCAGGTCGTGTTCAAACCGTAGCTCTGAAGCTTATTGTTGAAAAAGAGCGCGAAATCGAAAAGTTTAACAGCGAGGAGTATTGGTCGGTTGATGCAAAGCTTGTAAGCGGCAGAAAATCCTTCGATGCCCATCTTTACGGCACCGCCGATGGTAAAAAGCTTGATACCATCACCAACGAAGATGCCGCAAATAAAATAGTTAATGACCTTAACGATTGCGAGTATACCGTATCCGAAATCAAGAAGGGTGTTCGCAATAAACAGCCCGCTCCTCCCTTTATAACCTCTACCTTACAGCAGGAGGCCTCCCGTAAGCTTGGCTTTACAGGTCAGAGAACAATGAAGATTGCCCAACAGCTATATGAGGGCGTTGATGTTCATCATAGCGGTGTTACGGGTCTTATTACCTATATGCGTACCGATTCGTTAAGAATTTCCGAGGAGGCAAGAGCCGCCGCAAACGGATATATTTCAAATCGTTTCGGCAGTAATTATCTTCCCTCAAAGCCCCGTTACTTTAAGTCTAAGAGCGGCGCTCAGGACGCCCACGAAGCAATCAGACCAACCACTATAGGTCTTACTCCAGAAGATGTTAAGGATTCTCTTACAGCTGAGCAATATAAGCTTTATAAGCTTATTTGGGAACGCTTTATTGCTTCCCTTATGGCTCCCTGCGTTCAGGATACTGCATCCGTTGATATCACCGCAGGTGATTATCTCTTTAAGGCTAACGGTTATTCCGTTCGTTTTGATGGCTTTACCGTTCTCTATGAAGAGGGCAGGGATGATGATGCCACCGATGGCGTATCGCTTCCCGAGATGAATGAGGGCGATGTTCTTAAATTAAAGAGCATTACACCCAATCAGCATTTCACTCAGCCCCCTGCAAGATATACCGAGCCTACCTTAATCAAGGCCTTGGAGGAAAACGGCATTGGCAGACCTTCTACCTATGCCCCGATAATTGCAAATATTCTTCAAAGGAATTATATAGAAAGAGAAAAGAAATCCTTTAAGCCCACCCAGCTTGGCACCGTTGTTTCTGACCTTATCAACGAATATTTCAAGAAGATTGTGGATGTTAAGTTTACCGCAGGTCTTGAAAAGAAGCTTGATAAAATCGGCGCAGGTGAGCTTGCGTGGAAAGAGATGCTTGATGATTTCTATGAGGATTTTGATGTGCTTTATAAAAAGGCTGAGGAATCTCTTGTGGGTAAGCGCGTGAAGGTGCCCGATGAGGAAACCGATATCGTGTGCGATAAGTGCGGTAGAAAGATGATTGTTAAAAACGGCCGTTTCGGTAAGTTCTTGGCATGCCCAGGTTATCCCGAGTGCAAAAACACTATGCCCGCGCCTGAAAATGAGGTTAAACAGCCCTGCCCCAAGTGTGGCAGTAAGCTTATCAAAAGGGTTTCCAAAAAGGGTAATAAGTTCTACGGTTGCTCAAATTATCCCGCTTGCGATTTTGCATCTCCCGGTGTTCCCACAGGTGAACAATGTAAGGAGTGCGGCAGTTATATTATAAGCGGTCTTCGCGGCAGGAAGTACTGTATGAACTCCGAGTGCCCGTCAAGAACTAAAAAGAAATCCTCCGAGGATAAGAAGTAATGAAAAAAATTACTGTTATCGGCGCAGGTCTTGCGGGTTGCGAAGCTGCTAACACTATTGCAAACCGCGGATACAAGGTGGATTTAATCGAAATGAAGCCTGTCAAAAAATCACCCGCGCACCGCAGCGATAATTTTGCCGAGCTTGTTTGCTCAAATTCCCTTAAGGCTTCGAGAATAGATTCGGCGGCAGGTCTTTTGAAGGAAGAAATGCGGCGCCTTGGCTCCGTTTGTCTTGAAGCGGCAGATAAATCCTCTGTTGCGGCAGGGGGAGCGCTTGCAGTTGATAGAGATGTTTTTTCGGAGTATATAACAGATAAAATCAAAAGCAATCCCAATATAACGGTAATAAGCAAGGTTGTAGAGGAGTTGCCAACCGATTCTGTTACCGTTGTCGCCTCAGGTCCCTTAACCGATGGGGCGCTTGCCGAGAGCATTAAGAAAATCTGCAACGAGGAGCATTTAAGCTTCTTCGATGCGGCCGCCCCCGTAGTAGAGGCTGCAAGTATTGATTTTTCAAAGGCGTTCATTGCCTCCCGTTATGATGATAACGGCGGGGATTATATTAACTGCCCTATGAACAAGGAAGAATATCTTAACTTTTATAATGAGCTTATAAATGCCGAGGGCGCCTTGGTGCACGGCTTTGATAAGCCTCTTACGGCTTATGAGGGTTGTATGCCCGTTGAGGTATTAGCCAAAAGGGGAGAGGATTCCATCCGTTTCGGCCCCTTAAAGCCCGTGGGGCTTAGGGACCCGCGAACAGGTCACAGACCTTGGGCTGTAGTTCAGCTTCGCAAGGAAAATGCGGGGGGAACTATGTATAATATGGTGGGCTTTCAAACTAATCTTAAGTTTGGTGAGCAAAAGAGAGTTTTCTCTATGATACCTGGCCTTGAGAATGCCGAGTTTGTCCGCTACGGAGTTATGCACCGTAATACCTTTATAAATTCTCCAAAGCTACTAAACCGTGATTTATCCTTAAAGAAAAATGATAATATTTTCTTTGCGGGTCAGATCTCGGGTGTTGAAGGATATATGGAATCTGCGGCATCGGGTATAGTTGCAGGCATCAATGCGGTTAATAAACTTGAGAATAAAAGCCCCATTATTTTGCCCGAATTTTCAATGATTGGCGCGTTGCTTAACTATATTTGCGATGAAACGGTGGTCGATTTTCAGCCTATGGGCGCCAATTTCGGTGTGTTACCGCCTCTTAGCGAGCATATTAGGGACAAGCGTGAGCGTTACGGCGCTTTATCTGCCCGTTCGCTTAGTTGGTTTGATAAAAATATAAGATAATGTGAGGTATTTTATGAGAATAGTAGTAGATGCTTTTGGCGGAGATAATGCGCCCGAACAGATTGTTATCGGCGCCGCATTAGCCTCCTTTGAACATCAGGTAGATATAACCCTTACAGGTAATAAAGAGATTATCGAAAAGGTTATTAAGGATAATAATATGTCCTTTTACGGCGACCTTAAGATTGTACATACCGAAGATGTTATTTCAATGCACGATGACCCCACAACCATATTGAAGGCGCATAGCGATTCTTCTATGGGACTTGCCTTTAAGGAGCTTGTTGATGGTAACGCAGATGCCTTTGTTTCAGCAGGCTCAACGGGTGCAATAGTTGTTGGAGGAACACTTATCGTTAAGCGTATCAAGGGTGTTAAAAGACCCGCTATTGCTTCAACCCTGCCTTCACCTAACGGTCACTATATGCTTATGGATATGGGCGCCAATGCTGAGTGCAGACCCGAAATGCTTAAGCAGTTCGGCGTAATGGCAAGCGTATATCTGCAGAATGTGTGCAATATCGAAAACCCAAAGGTTGGGCTTCTTAACATTGGTGTTGAGGATACCAAGGGCGATGAGCTGAGGCTTGAAGCCTATAAGCTTTTAAGCGAAACCGAGAACATTAACTTTATCGGTAATGTTGAGGCCCGCGATATGCCCAAGGGCGTGTGTGATGCTGTTATAACCGATGGCTTTACGGGTAACGTTGCCCTTAAAATTATCGAGGGTACCGCAAGCACCCTGTTTTCACTTATTAAAAAGGTTCTTTATAAATCACTGCCCAATAAGCTTGCGGCTCTTGTTATCAAGAAGGACCTTTACTCCCTTAAGAGTATGATGGATAGCTCCGAGGTTGGCGGCGCCCTTTTACTCGGTGTTTCTAAGCCTGTTGTTAAGGCTCACGGAAGCTCGGATGCTAAGGCAATAAAGAATGCTATCCGTCAGGCAAAAACCTTTGCCGAAACCGATGTTATCGGTAAAATTGCAGGTAATTTATAATAATCAGGAGTTAGTATGATATCTCTGGAAAGTAGATTAGGTTACAATTTTAAGGATATATCCCTTCTAAAAAATGCCCTTGTTCACACCTCTTATTCCAACGAGGTTAGAAGAGGCATAGCCTCTAACGAAAGGCTTGAATTTTTAGGCGATTCCATCCTTTCAATTATTGTTTCCGAGCATATTTATAATAAATTTCCGGGTATGCCCGAAGGCGAGCTTACAAGGCTTCGCGCCTCTCTCGTTTGTGAAAAGTCGCTTTGCGGTTTTGCAAGAGAATTAGATCTTGGCCACTTCCTTTATCTTGGTAAGGGCGAGGATAAGGGGGGCGGAAGGAATAGAGATTCTATCCTTGCCGATGCCTTTGAGGCGGTTATTGCCGCTATTTATCTTGATGGCGGAATGGCTGCGGCAAAGCCCTTTGTTATGAATTTTGTTTTAAGAGAAATTGATGAACATATAGAGGATAATACCAAGGATTATAAAACCATTTTGCAGGAAATCATCCAACGCAATCCCGAGGAGAGCGTCACCTATATTTTAACGGGTGAAGAGGGCCCCGATCACGATAAGCGTTTTACCGTTGAGGTTCACCTTAACTCAAATGTTATCGGTGAGGGCTCGGGTAAAAGCAAAAAGCGTGCAGAACAGATGGCGGCAAAGCAGGCCCTTAGCCTTATGGGTGAGCTTTAATGGAAAAACACGCAAACATTTCGGTTTTCGTGCCACATATAGGTTGCCCCAACAAATGCAGTTTCTGTAATCAGTGCTATATATCGGGTAAGGTTGATTCCCCAACACCTGCGGATGTTGATAATGCGGTTGCGGTGGCTATGGGCTCTAAAAGCTATAGCCCTGAGAATACCGAAATTGCATTTTTCGGCGGTAGCTTTACCGCTATCGATAGGGAATATATGGTAAGTCTGCTGGAATCGGCCTCAAGGTATGTAAAGGAGGATAAGGTTTCGGGCATTCGTATATCTACCCGCCCCGATGCTATCAGCGAAGAAATCTTAACTCTGCTTAAAGGCTACGGCGTAACCGCAATTGAGCTTGGAGCTCAGAGCATGCGCGATAGTGTTCTTGAAATGAACAACAGAGGGCATAGCCGCGAGGATGTTGTTTGCGCATCAAGGCTTATTAAAAATTTCGGCTTTTCTTTAGGCCTTCAGATGATGACGGGGCTTTACGGCTCGGATAATAAAACCGATTTATATACCGCCAAGGAAATTTTGAGTCTTAATCCCGATACGGTGAGAATATACCCCACAATAGTTTTAAGGGATACGGATTTAGCCACCCTTTACAGTAAGGGGAAATATAAACCTCAAACTGTAGATGATGCGGCAGAGCTTTGCTCAAAAATATTGCAGATGTTTGAAAATACCAATACTAAGGTTATCAGATTAGGTCTTCACTCAATAGAGGAGGAGTCCTATGTTGCAGGTCCATGGCATCCTGCATTTAGTGAAATATGTCAGTCAAAACTGTTTTTAGAAAGAGCTAAAAACAGCTTAAGTAAAAAAGGTAACTATACTATTTTCGTAAATAAATCTTCTGTTTCCAAAATGATTGGGCAGAACAGAGAGAATATAAAAAGATTAAAAGATTCAGGGTTTAACTGCAGGGTATTGGCAGATGAAACCCTTGGCAAAAACGATATGAGAGTTGAAGGTGAAAAGTAGTGCTTTTAAGTTCTATTCAGGTTCAGGGCTTCAAATCCTTTGCGGATAAAACCACCCTTAAGTTTGGTAAGGGTATTACTGCGGTAGTAGGTCCTAACGGAAGCGGTAAAAGTAACATTGCCGATGCGGTAAGATGGGTTCTTGGCGAGCAATCCACCAAGAGTCTTCGCGGTCAGTCTATGGAGGATGTTATCTTTGGCGGTACCGATACCCGCCGCCCCCATGGCTTTTGCGAGGTTACCCTTAATATTGATAATACCGACCACTCCCTTAATTTTGATAATGATTTTGTATCTGTAACAAGAAGATATTACCGTTCCCACGAAAGCGAATATCTTATCAATAATGTTACTGTAAGACTTAAGGATGTTCACGAGCTGTTTATGGATACGGGTCTCGGTCGTGACGGTTATTCTATGATAGGTCAGGGCAAAATAGATAATATCATCAGCTCCAAATCCAACGAGCGCAGAGATATTTTTGAAGAGGCGTCAGGTATATCCAAATACCGTTACCGTAAGAGCGCCGCCGAATCAAAGCTTGCCGCCGCCGAGGATAATCTTCTTCGCCTTAAGGATATTATGGATGAGCTTGAATCCCGCGTAGGCCCACTTGCAGAGCAGAGCAAAAAGGCGGAGAGATTTTTAGAGCTTGCCGCCGATAAAAAGCAGCTTGAAATAAGTCTTTGGATGCATACTCTCAATAATTCCAAGGATGCCCTTCGCGCGCAGGAAAGCAAAATTGCCGCCGCTCAGCTTCAGTATAGAGATATCGAAAACGCCTTAAGCGATTTTGATTTGAAGGCGGAGGAAAACTCCCGCGAGTTTGCAAGGATTACAGAGGATATCGAAAATCAGCGTAATATGATTGCAAGCTCTAACGAGGAAATCGTTAAGCTTAACGGTAATATTTCGGTTATAAATAACGATATTTCCCATAATAATGAGTCGGTAGAGCGTCTTAAAAACGAAATCACTCAGCTCGATAGCACCGATAGCGCGGCCAAGGAAGAAATTGCCTTAAAGCGCCGCCTTGCAGAAGAAAAAACTGCGGCTGTAAAAGAGATTAAGGAAAATCTATCAACCCTTGAAAACGAGCTTTCAACCTTGCTTAGCGATAGTGAGAGCATATCTCGGCAGATTGAGGAGCTTGTAATCGAGCTTAACCGTCTTACCGCCGAAGCTTCCGATTGCAAGGTGCTTATGATGACCTCTAAAACCTCGGTTGATGAGATAAATTCCCGCGGTAGCATCGTTGAGCAGTTAATTGCGCAGAACGAGGCTGAAAAGGAGTCCATCGATAAAGAGCTTAAGGAAACAAACGAGCTCTTTAGCTCTGTTGAAGAGAATATAACCTCTTATACTAACTCTATAAAGGGCTATGAGCTTCGTCTTGCAAACCGCAAGGAAGCCGTGGAGTCTCTTACCCAAAGGGCAAACGAGTTAAATCTTGATATCGAGGCTAAAAAACGCCGCGTTCAGATTCTTCGGGACCTTGAAAAGAATATGGAGGGCTTTTCTCACGCCGCAAAGTCGGTTATGGCAGAGGCGGAAAAGGGGACACTCCGCGGAGTATACGGCCCCGTATCCAAGCTTATAAATGTTGATAAAAAGTATAGTGTTGCCATAGAAACTGCTCTCGGTAATGCTATTCAAAATATCATTGTTGAGAATGAGGCAAACGCCAAGGCGGCCATCAATTACCTAAAAACCAATAATGCAGGCAGAGCAACCTTTATGCCCGTTTCTTCTATGAAGGCAAGGCCCTTTAAGGAGGATGGCGTGGATGGAGTTTATGGCTTTGTAGGAATCGCATCCGACCTTGTTAAGTGTGATAATAAGTACGGTGAAATTATCCGCTATCTTTTAGGGGGCACCGTTGTAAGCGAGGATATTGATTCTGCCGTTAATATCGCTAAGAAATATAACTATCGCTTTAAGGTAGTATCGCTTGATGGTCAGGTAATCAACTCGGGCGGCTCTTTAACGGGCGGCTCCCTTGTTAAACACGCAGGTCTTCTTTCAAGAAGCGCAGATATTGAGAATATCAATGCCGATATCGTAAAGCTTTCTGAAAAAGAAGCATCTGTTAAAAAGGAGCTTGAGGAGGCAGTTCTCGCGCTTTCTCAGGTTGAGGCTGATATCACCGCTGTTAAGGCAGACCTTACCACAGCAAATGAGGATAGAATCAGAACGATTGCCGAGCTTAAACGTCTTGAAGAGCTTTTGGCAAATAATACCGCTACCATAAACGACCTTGTTTCCGAAAAGGAAAACGGGGAAGAGAAGATAGCCTCATTACAGAAGCAGTATGAGGAATCGGAGGCCAAAATCACTGCCATTGAAGAGAAAAAATCGGCTATTCAGGCTGATATTGACCGTATGACAGGTGGCAGAGATAATATTGCAGAAAAGCGCGAGGAATTAGCCGATAAGATAACCGATGCCAAGATGAGAATAATCGAGGGCGAAAAGGATGCTCAACTGCTTTTAACCAATGCAAGTGATCTTGAATCCGCTATCGGCAGTCGCGCCGAACGCGTTACCGCTATTGAATCCGAAATTGCGGCTATTATGTTCAAGAATGAGCAGTTAAATCAGGATATAGGCGCTACTCAGGATGAGATTGATAACTTAGGTCTTAAGATTGAGGAATGCAATAAAACCATTGCCGAGCTTATGGATAAGCGTAATGAAACCGAGAAAAACGGCGTTGCTCTTCGCGTTTCCGAAAGGGAGAGAACTACCGAGCGTGAGCGTATCGGCGGTGAAATTGCCCGTCTTAGCGAGCGTAAAGAGGTAATGGTAAAAGAGTATGATGATGTTATCCGTCAGCTCTATGATGAGTATCAGCTTACCAAGAGTGAGGCAGAGGATATTGCTGTTGAGATTGATAAGCCTGCCGAGGCTAAGAAAAATCTTGCTGAAATCAAGTCTAAAATCCGCGCTCTCGGTAATGTTAATGTTTCCGCTATTGAGGAATATAAAGAGGTTAAGGAACGTTATGACTTTATGAAGGAGCAGATTGATGACCTTAATCAATCAAGAGCGGAGCTTCATAAGCTTATCAATCAGTTAACCGCACAAATGCAGGAGCTTTTCGTTGTTGGTTTTAATAAAATCAATGAAAACTTCTCAAAAACCTTCCGCGATTTATTCGGCGGCGGCTCAGCCTGTCTTAAGCTTAGCGACCCCGAAAACATTTTAGAGAGCGGAATTGATATTGAAGCAAGGTTACCTGGTAAAAATGTACCCAGCCTTGATGGTCTTTCGGGTGGTGAAAAGGCTCTCGTTGCCCTTTCAATTTATTTCTCAATTATGCAGGTAAACGCGCCGCCCTTCTGTTTTCTTGATGAGGTTGATACCGCCCTTGACGATATCAACGTTGATAGATTTGCAGACTATATGAAGCGAAGCGAGTTCCAGACTCAGTTCATCTGTGTTACTCACAGACGCGGTACTATGGAAGCCGCCGATATGCTTTATGGCGTTACTATGCAGGAAAAGGGCGTTACAAAGCTTTTGGAGCTCAATGTTTCGGAACTTGAAAAGAAACTTCTCGCCGATAGCCAAGGCGCATAATTTGAATTTGGTGATTTAATGGGTTTATTCAGTAAAATTAAAGCAGGTTTGCAGAAAACCAAGCAGTCTATTTCCGATAGTGTAACAAGCCTTATAAACAGCTTCACTAAGATTGATGAAGAGCTTTTTGAAGAGCTTGAAGAGTTGCTTGTTATGTCGGATATCGGGGTTAAGACCTCTGTAGAGATATGTGATGCCTTAAGGGCTAAAATCAAGGAAAAGGGCGTTACCGATCCTAAGGAAATCAAATTGATGATGAAGGATATCATTACTCAGATGTTAGGCGAGGATGATTGCTTGCATCTTGATACCAAGCCCTCCGTTATCCTTGTAATCGGTGTTAACGGCGTTGGCAAAACCACCTCTATCGGTAAGCTTGCCCATAATCTGAAGGCGCAGAATAAAAGCGTTATTTTAGGCGCCGCCGATACCTTCAGAGCCGCCGCTATCGATCAGTTAGGTATCTGGGCTGATAGAGCGGGAGTTCCTATGGTAAGGAGTGTTGAGGGCACAGACCCCGCCTCCGTTGTTTTTGATACCATTACCTCTGCTAAAGCAAAAGGCGCCGATGTTATCATCTGCGATACTGCAGGCAGGCTCCATAATAAGAAAAACTTAATGGATGAGCTTGCAAAAATAAACAGAGTTATTAAAAGGGAGCTGCCCGAATCAAGCGTGGAAACCCTTTTAGTGCTTGATGCTGCTACGGGACAGAACGCGGTAAATCAGGCAAGAGAGTTTAAGAATGTTACCGATATAACGGGTATTGTTCTTACTAAGCTTGATGGAACGGCAAAGGGCGGAATAGTTGTGGCAATTCACAATGAGCTTTCCATCCCCGTTAAATATATCGGCGTGGGCGAGGGTATTGATGATTTACAGCCCTTTAATGCTTTGGAGTTTGCCGATGGAATATTCGATTCTGAGGAATAATATATGAAAATTTTTATAGCCACTAAAAATCAGAAAAAATTAAGGGAACTTGAGCGTATTCTTATTCCCTTGGGCTTTGAGGTGCTAAGCCAGAAGAATTATACCGAAGAGTTTCCCGATGTAGAAGAGAACGGCACCACCTTCGAAGAAAACGCCTTAACAAAGGCAAGGGCGGGACTTAAAAATACAGGGCTCATATCGGTTGCCGATGATTCAGGCATCTGTGTCGATTACTTAGGCGGAGCTCCCGGCATATATTCTGCCCGCTATGCAGGTGAGCACGGGGATGATGAATCCAACAACGATAAGCTCTTATCGGAGCTTAGCGGTGTACCCGAGGAAGGGAGAACGGGGAGATATGTTGCGGCAATCGCCTGCGTTTTCCCCGATGGCAGAGAGTTTACCGTAAGGGGCGAATGTGAAGGCAAAATCGCATTTGAGAGAAACGGTACGCAGGGCTTCGGATACGACCCCTTGTTTATAAGTGAGCTTGGTTGCTTTGGAGTGCTTTCCGATGAACAAAAGGATAGTATAAGCCATCGCGGTAAGGCGCTTAGATTATTCAAAGAAAGATTGAAAGAGGAAATATAATGTTAAACAGTAGGCAAAGAGCGCAGCTAAGAGGTATGGCTAACTCTTATGAAACAATTTTTCAGGTAGGTAAGGGCGGCATCAACGAGCAGCTTATTAAGCAGGTTGATGAGGCGTTGGAGGCAAGGGAGCTTATTAAACTTCGCACTCTTGAAAATTCACCCGAAACCTCAAGAACTGCCGCCGACGAAATAGCCGAGAAGGTTGGCGCAGATGTTGTTCAGGTTATCGGCTCAAGATTTATTCTTTATAGAGAAAGCAAGGATAATAAAACTATAAAATTGGTGAAATAAATGTCTAAAATTGCTGTTTTTGGCGGTACCTTTAACCCCTTCCATATAGGGCATTATGAGATACTGAAAAGCCTATGCAATCAGGCCTTTTTGGATAGGGTTTTTGTTTTACCCGATAAAATTCCTCCCCATAAGGTTTGTGATTATTTAGCAAGGGATGAGCACAGAATAGAAATGTGCCGTATTATGTGCGAGGATTTTAGTAAGGCAGAGCTTTGCCTTATTGATTTTGAGCGAGAGGGCAAGAGCTACACGGTAGATACCATAGCCCTGCTCAAAGAAAAATATCCCGATGATGAGTTCTATTTCGTTATTGGCGGGGATATGCTTTCCTCCCTTGATACCTGGTATAAATTCGATGAGCTCAAGGCCAAAACGGGCTTTATTGCTTTTGCGAGAAAAACAGTCGCGGGATTTGAAAATGATCTTCAAAAATATAAAAGGCTCGGTGTGAGTATTATACCGATTTATGATGAAATCACCGAGGTTTCCTCAACGGAACTCAGATGCAAGCTAAAAAGGCAATTATTACCGGATAAGATATACGATTATATAGTAAATAAAGGAATTTATAATGTGTAAAACACCCGATTACGAGAATTATAAAGAGATACTGCAAAGCCGCCTTACCCCTAAACGCTACCATCACTCACTATGTGTTGCTGATGAGGCGAGGAGATTGGCTCAAAAATACGGCGCCGATAGCGAAAAGGCCTACCTTGCAGGGCTCCTTCACGATATTACAAAAAATGCAACTGAAGAAGAACACTTGAATATGTTCGGTACCTTTGGTATAATGCTAAACAGTGTGGAAAAAGTTACCGAAAAGCTATGGCACGCCATATCGGGAGCAGGTTATGTGAAAAATGTGCTTAAAATCGAGGATGATGAGATTTTCGATGCCATCAGATACCACACCACTGCTAAGGCAGATATGTCACTCTTATCCCTCATTCTTTATCTTGCCGACTTTTCCTCGGCGGATAGGGATTACGAGGATGTAGATGTAATGCGAAGCCTTGTGGATAAATCCCTTGAGGAAGCATATATTTATGCTTTAAGCTATACCATTAAGGAAATCGTTGATAAGGGCGGAGCCCTTCATCTTGATACGGTTAATGCATATAATCAAATTATTCTGAAAGGAAGTAAGAATTGATGGAAAGTGAGCAGATATTAAAAATAGCCGCTAATGCCCTTAATTCTAAAAAGGCAAAGCAGCTTAAATGTATAAAGGTTGAGGAGCTAACCTCCTTTGCAGATTATTTTCTACTTGCCACCGCAAATTCCTCTACTCAGGTAAGAGCATTTTGCGATGAGGTAGAGGATAAGCTCAAAGAGGCAGGCCTTGAGCCCCATCATATTGAGGGCAGGGCAACGGGCTGGTTAGTTCTGGATTATAATTCTGTTATCGTTCACATCTTCACACCTGACCAGAGAGAATTTTACGGTCTTGATAATATGTGGAAAGATGGCGTAGAGTTAGATTTAAGCAATATTCTTGATGAGGCAGAGGGAGATTGATTATGAAATACAATTATACTGAAATTGAAAACAAATGGCAAAAAATATGGGATGATAAGCAGACCTTTGCGGCAAAGGATGATTATACCTTACCCAAGTTCTTCGGTCTTGTAGAATTCCCTTATCCTTCAGGACAGGGTCTTCACGTAGGCCACCCCCGTTCCTATACGGCTCTTGATATTGTAAGCCGTAAGAAGCGTCTTGAGGGATATAATGTGCTTTATCCTATGGGTTGGGATGCCTTCGGCCTTCCTACCGAAAACTTTGCTATAAAGAATCATATCCATCCCGCTAAGGTAACAGAGGATAATATTGCCAACTTTAAGCGTCAGTTAAAGTCCTTGGGCTTTTCTTTCGATTGGGGCAGAGAGATAAACACTACCGACCCCGATTACTATAAATGGACCCAATGGATTTTCTTACAGCTTTATAAAAAAGGCCTTGCATATAAGAAGAAAATGTCGGTTAACTGGTGTACCTCCTGCAAGTGCGTTCTTGCAAATGAAGAGGTTGTTAACGGCGTTTGTGAGCGTTGCGGTAGTGAGGTTGTTCATAAGGAAAAGAGCCAGTGGATGCTTAAAATCACTGAGTATGCCGAAAAGCTGCTTGATGGTCTTGATGAGGTTGACTTTATCGATAGAGTTAAAACTCAGCAGAGAAACTGGATAGGCAGATCCTACGGCACTCAGGTTAAGTTTAATACCAACATCGGTGATGAGTTTGAGATTTTCACCACCCGCGCGGATACCCTCTTCGGCGTTACATATATGGTAATGTCCCCTGAGCATCCCTTAATCGAAAAGTGGCAGGATAAAATAACCAATATTGATGAGGTTAAGGCTTATAAAGAGGCCGCCGCTAAGAAATCCGATTTTGAAAGAACAGAGCTTTCCAAGGATAAAACGGGTGTAAGGCTTGAGGGCGTATACGCAATCAACCCCGTTAACAATAAGGAAACTCCCATCTTTATTTCCGATTATGTTCTTATCTCCTATGGCACAGGCGCCATTATGGCAGTTCCCGGTCACGATACACGTGACTTTGAGTTCGCTAAGAAATTTAACCTTCCCATTATCGAGGTTGTTGCAGGCGGCGATGTTACAAAGGAACCCTATCTCGATTGCGATAAGGGTGTTATGGTTAATTCGGGCTTCTTAACAGGACTTAGTGTTGAGGAGGCTAAAAAGGCTATACAGGAATGGCTTATTGAAAAGGGAATAGGCGAGCGGAAGACCAACTTCAAGCTTCGCGATTGGGTGTTCTCACGTCAGAGATATTGGGGCGAGCCTATTCCTATGGTATATTGCGAAAAGTGCGGATTTGTGCCCCTGCCCGAGAGTGAGCTTCCCTTAATGCTTCCCGATGTTGATTCCTACGAGCCCACCGATAACGGTGAATCACCCCTTGCAAAGATTACCGATTGGGTTAATACCACCTGTCCCCATTGCGGCGGCAAGGCTACAAGAGAAACCGATACAATGCCTCAGTGGGCAGGCTCCTCTTGGTATTTCCTCCGCTATTGTGATCCCCATAACGATAAGGCTCTTGCTTCTAAAGAGGCTTTAGAATATTGGGGCCCTGTAGATTGGTATAACGGTGGTATGGAGCATACAACTCTCCATCTGCTTTATAGCCGTTTCTGGCATCATTTCCTCTATGATATCGGCGTTGTTCCCACTAAGGAGCCCTATGCCAAGCGTACAAGTCACGGTATGATTTTGGGTGAGAACGGCGAGAAGATGTCCAAATCCCGCGGTAATGTTGTTAACCCCGATGATATCGTTAGAGATTACGGCGCAGATACAATGCGCGTATATGAGATGTTTATAGGTGACTTTGAAAAGGCTGCTCCCTGGAGTCAGGCTTCAATCAAGGGCAGTAAGCGTTTCCTGGAAAAAGTATTCTCCTTAAGTGACAATGTAATTGATGGTGATGAATACAGAAAGGAGCTTGAAACCGAGTTCCACAAAACCATCAAAAAGGTTGGCGAGGATATCGAAAACCTTAAGATGAACACCGCCATTGCGGCGCTAATGTCACTCTTTAATGCAATTACTGCAACGGGTAAAATCAATAAGGCTGAGCTTAAAACCTTTATTACTCTTCTTAATCCCTTTGCTCCTCACTTAACCGAGGAGATGTGGGAACTTAACGGCTTTGAGGGTATGCTCAATCAAACCGAGTGGCCGAAGTTTGATGAGGCAAAATGTGTTGATTCTGCAGTTGAAATCGCCGTTCAGGTTAACGGAAAGATAAGAGCACGAATCAATGTTGCGGCCGATATTTCCGCCGATGAAGCCATCGCTCTTGCTAAGGAAGAGGTGGCTGTTAAGGCTGATATAGAGGGCAAAAACATTATCAAGGAGCTTTATATTCCTAAGCGTTTGGTTAATATTGTTGTGAAATAAAATATTGACAAAAAAGCCTAAAAATTATATAATTATTAGGTAAGAAATTACCTACAACTAAACCCTGTCAAAATAATGACGGGGTTTTGTTTTTAAGAACATTCGAAAGGGAGGATTTTTTGTGGAAGAAAAAATTATAGAAATGATAGAAGGCAAAAAATTCGGGTTACTTAAAGAAACCCTTTCACAGATGAATCCTGCCGACTTAGCCCCCATCTTTGAGGAGATAGAAGAAAAGGAAATTCCTGTTATCTTCAGAATTTTGCCCAAGGAACTTGCGGCAGAGGTTTTTGTTGAGATGGATAGTGATATGCAGCAGTTCCTTATAGAAGCCTTTAGTGATAAAGAGCTTCGAGAGGTTATGGATGAGCTGTTTATGGATGATACCGTTGATATCATCGAAGAGATGCCCGCCAATGTTGCCAAGCGTATCTTGAAGCAAACAAGTGTTACTACCCGTAAAATGATAAATCAGCTTCTCGCTTATCCCGATGATAGCGCGGGTAGTATAATGACCACCGAGTATATCGACCTTGAAAAGCATATGACCGTGGATGAGGCCTTTGACCGCATCAGGAAAATCGGTTTCGAAAGTGAGTCTATCTATACCTGCTATGTAACCGATAGACGCCGTAAGCTTCTTGGTATTGTTTCGGTTAAGGATTTACTGCTTAATCCTAAGGATTGCATTATTGATGATATTATGGATGAAAATATCATCTTTGCCAATACCCTTGATGATAAAGAGGATGTTGCAACTCAGTTCGAGAAGTACGATCTTTTGGCAATCCCCGTTGTTGATAAGGAAAACCGTCTTGTAGGTATCGTTACGGTTGACGATGCTATCGATGTTATTCAGGAAGAGGCTTCCGAGGATATCGAAAAGATGGCGGCTATTTTGCCAAGTGAAAAGACCTATCTTAAAACGGGCGTTTTCGAAACCTTTAAGGCGCGTATTCCTTGGCTTTTATTCCTGATGATTTCCGCCACCTTTACGGGCGCTATTATTTCAAGCTTTGAATCAAAGCTTACCGCCTGCCTTGCTCTTATTGCTTTTATCCCCATGCTTATGGGTACGGGCGGTAACTCGGGCAGTCAGTCTTCGGTAACGGTTATCCGAGCGCTTTCCCTTGGCGATATCGATTTCCCCGATATCTTTAAGGTGGTTTGGAAAGAACTGAGGGTTTCGGTGGTTTGCGGGGTTGTTTTAGGTATCGTTAATTTTATCAAGCTTTATCTTGTGGATTTCTTATGGCTTAAAACCTTTGATCCGGGCATAGAGCTCTTTGAGATAATAACCGTTTGTGTAACCCTTGTTTTAGTTGTTATCGTGGCAAAGCTTGTGGGCGCTATTCTGCCTATTGTTGCTAAGAAAATCGGTTTCGACCCTGCCGTTATGGCAAGTCCCTTGGTTACCACAATTCTTGATGCGGTATCGCTCATCATTTATTTCAGCATAGCCGCTTCCTTGCTAAAAATATGAAAATTATTTATGATGATAAGGATATAATCGTTTGCGTAAAGCCCTATGGACTTCTATCTCAAGGAGATAATAAGGGCAATACCAATGCGGTTGATGTTCTTAAAGGTATTACAAATTCAGAAATTTATCCCATCCACCGCCTCGATAAAACAACGGGCGGTGTTATGGTATTTGCCAAAAATCAAAAATCCGCCGCGGCACTATCAGCCCAGATAACCGATGGCAGATTTAATAAAGAGTATTTAGCCGTTGTAGGCGGGGTGCCTAAAGAAAATGCGGGAGAGCTTTTGGATCTTTTGTATTTTGATAGGGCTAAAAATAAATCCTATGTTGTTAAAAGAAAACGATCAGGTGTAAAAGAGGCTAGGCTTTATTACCAAACTCTTGATACTAAAAAAATTAAAGAGAGCGATTGCTCTCTTCTTAAAATTAAGCTTTTCACGGGCAGAACCCATCAGATACGTGTGCAGTTTGCAAGCAGGGGATTGTCCCTTGTAGGCGATAGAAGATACGGCTCGCAGATGGAGGCTACTGATATTGCCTTATGGTCATATAATTTAAGCTTTTATCATCCCGTAAGCAACGAGCCCCTCTCCTTTAATGAGCCGCCGCAGAACAGTATTTTTGAATATTTTGAGATATAAAAAACTCCGAAGAATTATCTTCGGAGTTTTTACTTTATCTTCTTATAAGCTTAACTGTTTCACTGTAAGGAATAATAAGGAGTGAGAAGAGAAGCGATGTTAAGAACTGCTTTCCGCTTAAAGCAGTTAAACCGAAAATTGCTCCTATAGGAGTAATGGATAGCAGAATAATCACCATAAAGGTTACAAGGGATGAAATCATCAAGAATGATTTTATATCGTATTTAGCCAGGAATATGGAGCCCTTTGTGCGAACATTAAAGCAATGGAAAATCTGTGTAAGGCTAAGTGTTACAAAGGTCATAGTAGAAGCAACATCAGCGCCGTTTTTAATTCCGCTTGCAAAGGCGATAACGCCCATAAGAATCATAAATGCTCCGCTAAGCGCAGTAGATATAATAAGCTTTTTGTCGAAAATTCTGCCCGATAGTGAAGATGGCCTCTTGGTCATAACACACATCTCGGATTTTTCGGTGCTTAGAGCTATAATAGGAACACAATCGGTTAATAGATTGATCAGTAATAAAAGCGCGGGGGTAAGGGGATTTACTCCGAAAATAATGAGGGCTATAAAGAATACCATCAGCTCTGCAAAGTTACAGGTAAGCATATAGGAAACGGTTTTTTGAATGTTGGAGAACAATCCCCGACTTTCCTTGATTGCTGTAACTATTGCCGAGAAGCTGTTATTTTCAATAACTAAATCTGCATTACCCTTAGCAACATCGGCGCCGTGTTTACCCATAACACAGCCAATATCAGCGGCGGCAAGGGCATCGGCATCATCAAGGCTATCACCCGTAACGGCAACCCTTTCACCACGCTGCTGCCAGGCAGATATAATTCTTATTTTATCTTCGGGGGAAACTCGGGCATATACCGAGTATTTTTCTATATTTTGAAGCAGCTCTTCATCGGAAAGTTCTTTAAGCTCCGCTCCCGAAACGGCAAGGGTACCATCCCTTAAAATGCCAACTCTTCTTGCAACTGCCTTTGCGGTAAGGAGATTATCACCCGTAATCATAATAGTTCTGATATCGGCATCGTTGCATATTTCTACGCCCTCGATAGCATCGGCTCTCGGCGGATCATCAAAGCCTAAGATTCCAACGAAGATTAGGTCTTTTTCAATCTCTTCGGGATTAGGGTTTGCGGGAATTTCAGCAAGAGGCTTCATCGCAATACCGATAACTCGGAGTGATTCGCCCGTAAATTCATCATTGATTCTCAGTATGGTTTCCTTATCGCAGTTAATACATTTATCTGCAATAGCTTCAACCGCCGCTTTAATAATGGCAACGGGCCTGCCTTCGATCATATTGATGCTTGTCATAGTCTTGCGTTGCGCATCAAAGGGAATGGCGCAAAGGCGGGGATAGAATTCCTCGAAATCCTCCTTGCCCTTGGAATTATATTTAATTGATGCCGTTTGAATTGCCTTTTCGGTGGCATCATTTTGCAGTGTAGAGCAAAGGCAGGCAAGCTTTAATACGGTGGCGCTCTTTTCGGTGATTTCATCGGTTTCTTCATCGAAGACCGTGTCGCCGTCAAAAAGCTTTTTAAGGGTCATCTTGTTGCGGGTAAGTATTCCCGTTTTATCTGCACAGATAACGGTTACCTTACCAAGAGTTTCAATGGCCTCCGCTTTTTTAATAACGATGTTATCCTTAATAATCCTCTGAATGCCGAGGGCTAAAACAAAAGCCGATATGGCGGTTATTCCTTCGGGCACCGCCGCAACCGCAAGGGCGGTGGCATTAAGCAGAGCGTTAACAGTAATTACTGCAAACTGATGGGTGGAATTAAAGGTGATTATAAACTGAATGATAAATGTAATGATACATACTGCCCATATGGCAATGTTAACAATCTTTGAAATGGAGTGAAGAGCATTTTCAACGGGCAGAGTATCAGCTCCCGTTTGATTAACGATGGTTGCATTTCTTCCGATTTCGGTGTTGATACCCGTTTCAACTACAACCGCCTTAGCGCTACCGTGAACAACACTGCAACCTGAATATACCATATTAAGTCGTTGTTCAATGGGGGTGATATCCTCAAAAACATCATCTGCCCGCTTATCCACGGGAACACTCTCTCCCGTGAGGGTTGATTCATTACATCTGAAATTATTAACCTCAATCAGTCTTGCATCGGCGGTAATGAAATCTCCCTCTTCAAGAAGAATTATATCACCTGGAACAAGCTCGTATGAAGGTATCTTTCGAACAATTCCCTCACGCATAACCGTAGCGGTGGGGTTGGTGGCGTTTTTAAGTTCATCAATGGCCTTGCCGCCGCGGTATAGGTTATAGGCGATAACCGCCGAATTAAGAATAACTATGCCGATAACAAGCAGGGGAGAAAAGGCGTTATCAAGCTTATATATAAGTGAAATAATAAAAGCAATAATGCAGATTATAAAAAGAGAAATAGTAAGCTTGCTTTTAAGCTGTGTGCCGAGTATTTCCCCAAAGGTTTTTGCCTTTGAATTAGAAATAAGGTTTTTTCCGTGCTCATTAAGTCGCATTTCGGCAACGCCGTTTGCAAGACCTTTATTTTCATCAACGGATAATTCAGTGAGCACCATCGCTTTATCTGAACTGTGCCAAATCATCAGATCACTCCATAGTTTACAAATTATATATATAATACTACAATATGGGAAAAAATTCAATAAAAAAGTGCCGCGCCATAAAAGACGCGGCAACTATTATCAGTAAATCGGGAATTTCTCGCAAAGAGCGATAACCTCGTTTGTAATTGTATCCTTAGAATTTTCAAAATCGGTCATGGTATCAAAGATAAAGTCGGCAATTTTTGCCATCTCGGGCTCCTTGAAGCCTCTTGTTGTAACAGCAGGTGTACCTACGCGAAGACCGCTTGTAACAAAGGGGCTGTTGGGGTCATTGGGGATGGTGTTTTTGTTGGCGGTGATGTGCACCTCATCAAGTCTGTGCTCAAGCTCCTTACCCGTAATACCGAAATCGTTGAGCTTTAACAGCATAAGATGGTTGTCCGTTCCGCCCGAAACCAACTTAACGCCCTTATCTGTAAGGTTTTTGCTAAGGGCGGCGGCGTTTACTGCAACCTGCTTCTGATAGGCTACGAAATCATCGGTAAGGGCTTCGCCTAATGCGACTGCCTTGGCGGCTATTATGTGCATTAAGGGGCCTCCCTGAGTACCGGGGAAAATAGCCTTATCAATCTTCTGAGCCAATTCCTCACGGCAAAGTATCATACCGCCTCTGGGTCCTCTTAGGGTCTTATGGGTTGTGGTGGTAACAACATCAGCGTAGGGAACGGGGGAGGGATGAACGCCAGCAGCTACAAGACCTGCAATATGCGCCATATCAACCATCAGGTAAGCGCCAACCTCATCGGCAATTTCTCTGAATTTTGCAAAATCAATGATCCTCGAATATGCGCTGGCGCCTGCAATAATCATTTTAGGCTTGCATTCGAGAGCGATTTTTCGAACTTCTTCATAGTCTATCATTTCGGTCTCATCGTTTAAGCCATAGGGAACGATGTTGAAATATTTACCCGAAATATTAACGGGTGAGCCGTGGGAGAGGTGACCGCCCTGCTGAAGATTCATACCCATAACGGTATCACCGGGCTCAAGAAGAGCAAAGAATACTGCAAGGTTTGCGCTGGCTCCGCTATGAGGCTGAACATTGGCGTGCTCTGAGCCAAAGAGCTTTTTAGCCCGCTCGCGCGCAATCTCCTCAACTATATCAACACATTGGCAACCGCCGTAATATCTCTTAGATGGATAGCCCTCTGCATATTTGTTGGTGAGCACTCCGCCCGCCGCAAGTAATACAGCCTTTGAAACAATATTTTCAGAGGCAATAAGCTCAATGTTGTGCTGCTGGCGTTTAAGCTCTTTATCACAAGCCGCCGCAACCTCGGCGTCAAAGTCCTTAAGTTCTTCAAAAAAGTTCATAATTTTTCTCCTTAGGATATATTACTATCTAATATAACACTTTAGCCCGCTAAAGTCAATAAAAAGATAGGGAGGATAAGTAAATTACCCTCCCGCATTTTTGAAAAAGGTTAACTGAATAAATCATTTCCTCAGGTGTCTCTTTATAATATCTCTGGTTGCTTTTTGCAAGCAATTTGTTTTTGCACCGCGTGGAGTATTGATATTTTTTACGGTACATGATATAGTTAAGATATAGTTGAAGGAATTGGCTATCAATAGAAAATGGGGGCTGCTCAATGTACTCAAAACTAAAGAGAATTACTGCAATATTTTTATCAGTCCTAATATCGCTTTCAGCGGTGGCTTGTGAAGAAAAACCAAAAACAGAATCAGAAACACAAAGCAGCGCGTCTGTTAACGTTAGCTATAATATCGCTGAAGAAGATGATACAAAAGATCCCGAAAATATCGAAAACACCCAAATTGATGATGGCGCAAAGGTGGATTTTGCTGAAATACAGGATAAAAAAGGATTGCAAAATGGTATCGATGTTTCAAAATGGCAAGGCAAAATTGATTGGCAACAGGTTAAAAATGCAGGTGTAGATTTTGCAATAATCCGTATAGGCTACCGCGCCGAAAACGGTAAACTTTACCGTGACAGTAATGCCGACTATAATATACAGCAAGCTCAAAAGCACGGCATTCTTGTTGGCGTTTACTTCTTCTCTACGGCAATAAATCAAAACGAGGCTATAGAGGAAGCGGAGTGGACAGTTTCGGCGATAAAGAGTTATCAGATATCTTATCCCGTGGTATATGATTGTGAAGGCTTCAAAAACAATAATAGCCGTATGTATAGCTTGACTGCAGAGCAAAGGTCACAAAATGCTCTTAGCTTTTTAGATACCGTAAAAAAGTCGGGATATGAAGGTATGTTTTACGGCTCGAAATCTGACCTAACCGACATCGCCGCCTTTAACATTGCGGAAATTGAAAGAAAGTATAAAATATGGGTAGCGCAATATAAAAATCCGCCGTATCCCCAAAGTCAGAAGCCTGATTACAGCGGTAGATATGATATGTGGCAATATACAAATAAGGGCGTTGTTTCGGGCATCAATGGTAACTGTGATATGGTGGTGTCATATTTTGAAAAGAAGACGCAGGCGCCTAAAGATGATAGCGTAGAAATTATAACGGCACAACCGCCGAAGACTCAAGAAGAACTATTATATACCGATGTTAATGAGGATGTAACGGCAAAGGATGAGGTCAACCTGCGGTCAGGCGCGGGTACTAATTTTGATGTTGTTGCTGTCTTGAAAAACGGTACCGTTGTTAAAAGAAACGGCGTTGGTAAAAACGGATGGTCTCGCCTTAATTATGAGGGACAGACGGTCTATGCTATAACGAGTTATCTTACCACCGATCTTAATATCAAGCCTGAGCCTAAGCCGGATATTGTTGAAGGAAATACGTTTTCAGCGCAAAATGATAATGTTACCGCTAAACAGGAAGTGAATTTAAGGCGTTCTCCTACAACAACGGGAGAAATTGTGGGTGTTCTTAAGAATGGAACAGTATTACAGCGTACAGCCACAAGTAATAAAGGTTGGTCGCGTCTCGTTTTCGAGGGACAGACAGTTTACGCCATTACAAGCTATCTTACCACAGATATTTCGTATAAGCCGCCTGTTGACGATGGAATAAAAACAGAGTTTCAAACTGTAAATGAACAAGTGACGGCTAAGAGCGAAACAAATTTAAGAACCCTCCCATCTGTAACAGATTCTCAGGTTGTTTATACTCTTAAAAACGGTGAATATCTGACCCGCACGGGAATCAGTACAAACGGTTGGTCAAGACTTGAATATAACGGTCAAACTGTTTATGCAGTATCAAGTTATCTTACAGAATGAACAAGCGATGAGCGTCTGCAATATTGCAGGCGCTTATGTTTTTTGTTACTTAAAACTTTGTATTCATAATATAATTTTTGGATATTACAAATCAATATGCAGTTTTTTGTATAATTCCGAATATTTTTATGCAAATTCTTGCAATATATGCAATTTTATAGTATAATACAATGGTATAATTGCGAAAGTTGGTGCCCTATGACAAGAAAACAAGCAAGAGAGGAAGCTTTTATCCTCATTTTTGAAAAGGAATTCAATGATGAATCGGTTGAGAATATACTTGAAATCAATGAGGCTGTGCGTGAAATCGTACCCGATGAGTATATGAAGGATGCCTTTATAGGCGTTTATAACAACCTTGAGGAAATCGATAACTGCATTTCCGAAAATGCAAAGGGCTGGAGCCTTAAGCGTATTTCAAAGGTGGCTCTTGCGGTTTTGCGCCTTGCTATCTATGAGATGAAATTTGTTGATAGCATACCCGTTTCGGTTTCTATTAACGAGGCGGTAGAGCTTTGCAAAAAATATGCAACCAAGGATGATTCTGCCTTTGTAAACGGAATCCTTGCCACAATTTCAAAAGCAAATGATTGATAATATTCTTACCGTTCGGCAGTTAAACCTTTATGTTAAATCCCTGCTTGAAGGGGATAGAAGGCTTGTTGATACTGCCGTAACTGGTGAAATTTCAAATTTCAAAAATCATTTTTCAAGCGGCCATTGGTATTTTACCTTAAAGGATAAGGATGCTTCGATCCGCTGCGTTATGTTCAGAAGTTCTGCATCCCGTGTTACCTTTAATGTGTGCGATGGTATGCTTGTAACCGTAAGGGGCAGGGTTTCTCTTTACGAAAAAGATGGTCAATATCAGTTTTATGCCGAAGAGATGTACGATGCGGGCGAGGGAGATTTAGCCCTTAAGTTTAAGCTTATAAAAGAGAAGCTTGAAAAGGAAGGTCTGTTTGATAGGGAAAGCAAACGCCCCATACCTAAATTTCCTAAAAGAATTGCCGTTATAACCTCGGATACGGGCGCCGCCGTTCAGGATATGATGAATATTTTAGGTCGCAGATATCCCGTATGTGAGATTGTTATGTGCCCCGTTTTAGTGCAGGGAGAGAACGCGGCTTCTGATATGATAAAAACCCTTGATAGAGTTTATAGCTTATCGGTGATAGATACCGTTATAATCGGTCGCGGAGGCGGCTCCGCGGAGGACCTTGATGCTTTTAATAACGAGGCGCTTGCCCGTAAGATTTATGAATCTCCAATACCCGTAATATCGGCTGTTGGTCACGAAACCGATTTTACCATCTGCGATTTTGTTGCCGATAAGCGCGCCGCAACTCCATCGGAAGCGGCAGAGCTTGCCGTTCCCGATAAGGATAAGCTATCTGATGATTTATTTAAGCTGAGTAATTCTATTAAGAATATGTTTGCTTCTAAATATCAGGTTTCGGAGCTTAAGTTATCAGGTATTATTTCGGCAAATGCCTTTGCTAATCCGTTCAGTATGATAGAAAGCCGCTATCAGCAGCTCGATGGGCTGACCGAAAATGCAAAAAACATTATTACCGAAAAAATAAAATCGGGCGAAAATAAATTTTCTCTCTCTCTTACCCAGCTTGAAGCGCTTAACCCCTTAAAAGTGATTGCCAGGGGCTTTAGCGTGGCAGAATGTAAGGGTAGGATAGTTAAAAGCGTTGCCGATATAAGTAAGGGCGATAGCTTTACACTAAGGCTTAGCGATGGCTGTGCCAATTGCTTAGTAGAGGATGTTCGGAAAGGAAATGAATAATTTGGAAAATAAATTAACCTTTGAACAGTGCATTTCAAAGCTTGAGGAAATAGCATCAAAGCTTGAAAACGGAGAAACCACCTTAGAGGAATCCATTTCTCTATATGAAGAAGGAATGAAGCTTTCTAAGCAGTGCTCCGATATTCTTAAAAATGCTAAACAGAAGATAGTAGCCCTTACAAGCTTAGAGGAAGAAGAAAATGATTGATAAGTTATTTAACGAATATCAGGCAAAAATAAATGCAAGGCTTGATATCCTGCTGAGTGAAAGCGATAAGCAATATGATGAGGTGGTCCGCGCGGCAAGGTATAGTCTTATATCCTCGGGCAAGAGAATAAGACCTATTCTTATGCTTGAGTTTTATAAGCTTTGCGGCGGTGATGATGATTGCGCATATAATTTTGCCTGCGCACTTGAAATGATTCATACCTATTCGCTTATTCACGATGATTTACCCTGTATGGATAACGATGATTTCAGGCGTGGTAAGCCCTCCTGCCATAAGCAGTTTGGCGAAACAATGGCTCTGCTTGCAGGGGATGCCTTGCTTACCGAGGCGTTTAATGCGGCTTCGAGAACTATAGGAATCCCTGCGGGGAGGATAGTTGAGGCATTGACCGTGCTGTCTGCCAATGCGGGAATTAACGGTATGATTGGCGGTCAGGTGATTGACCTTATCAACACCGAACAGATTTCCGCAGATGATACTGTGCAGATGTATCTTCTTAAAACAGGCGCGCTTATAAATTCTGCCACCGTTTGCGGCGCTATACTTGCAGGCGCTGATGAGCAACAGAGAAAAAATGCCGCCGAGTATGCCGAAAAATTGGGCCTTGCCTTTCAGATTATTGATGATATCCTCGATGCCGAGGGTGATGAGTCGGTTTTAGGTAAGCCTGTAGGCAGTGATTCTAAGAACGATAAGAAAACCCTTGTGGCAAGATTCGGCATAGAAAAATGCCGCGAGTTTGCCCATACTCTTACTAAAGAGGCCCTTGCGGCTCTTGATAAATTCGAAGGCAATAAGGAAAATCTTGTGGCCATAACAGAATTTTTGCTTTCAAGAAAGTATTAAAAAGGATGATATTCTTTGGAATATAATTTGCTGAGTAAAATAAGCGGTCCTGATGATGTTAAGTCTTTGAGCGGAGATGAACTTACCCGCCTTTGCGATGAGATAAGGGATATTATAATCGATACCGTTTCTAAAAACGGCGGTCACCTTGCTTCAAACCTTGGAGCAGTAGAGCTCACCGTTGCATTGCACCGCGTATTTTCTACCCCCGAGGATGCAATAATCTTTGATGTTGGGCATCAGTGCTATACCCATAAGCTGCTAACGGGTAGATTTGATAGATTTTCTACCATCCGCACGAAAGATGGCCTTTCGGGCTTTATGCGACCTGATGAAAGTGAACACGATGCTTTTGTAACGGGCCATAGCAGTAACTCTATTTCGGCCGCCTACGGCATATATAAGGCCAAGGCGCTTTCGGGCCAAAAGGGTACTGCGGTTGCGGTTATCGGCGATGGCGCTATGACAGGCGGTATGGCATACGAAGCCCTTAATAATGCAGGTGCGGAAAACAGTAACTTTATCGTAGTTCTTAATGATAATAAGATGTCTATTTCGCATAATGTTGGCGCAATGTCCCGTATTTTCAGCAAGCTGAGAAGCCGACCTAAATACCATAGCTTCAAGTTTGCTCTTAATAAAATTTTGTTTAAGATACCGCTTATCGGCAGACCTATTTATAATTTCCTTCTGCATATAAAGGAGATAATTAAGGGCGCGGTTTATAGAAACAACATTTTCGCAAGTCTTGGTTTTAACTATTTAGGCCCCGTGAGCGGTCACGATATAAAGCATATGGAAGAGCTTTTCAAAATTGCCAAGAACTATAACCGACCATGCCTTATCCATGTTGTTACAACCAAGGGAAAGGGTTACCCCTATGCCGAAAACAAACCCAATAACTATCACGGCGTTTCACCCTTTGATATAGTTAACGGAGCTGATTTCGAAGGCAAGGTGGATTTCTCTGCGGTTGCAGGCGGAGCCCTTTGCAAAATTGCCGAGGAAAACAATAAGGTATGCGCCGTAACTGCGGCTATGACCTCAGGCACGGGCCTTACGGAGTTTTCTAAAAAATTCGGCGATAGATTTTTCGATGTCGGTATAGCCGAGCAACACGCGGTTACCTTTACGGCAGGTCTTGCCAAGGGAGGCGCGGTGCCATTTTTTGCAGTGTATTCAAGCTTCCTGCAAAGAGGCTACGACCAGATTATCCACGATGCCGCTATAGCGCGTTTACCCATAAAATTGCTTGTGGATAGAGCGGGTATCGTAGGCGAGGATGGCGAAAGCCATCAGGGAATTTTCGATGTGGCCTATCTTACCACAATTCCCAATGTAAATATTTATTCCCCTTGTTTTTACAGTGAGCTTGAAGCCCTTATTGAGCAGACTGCTCAAAACAACGAGCTTTGCGCTATAAGATATCCAAGGGGCTGTGAAAATAAGAATTTTACCGATGAAACAGGCGGGGATTATAACCTTGTTTCAAACGGGGGGAAAAAGGCAATTGTTACCTATGGCAGAATTTTCTCAAACGCTGTTGAGGCTGTAAAAAAACTTGAAAAGACCGATATAATTAAGCTTAATAAGATTTTTCCCATAAATGAGGAAGTCTACGGATTGCTTAAAAATTACGATGAAATCCATTTCTTTGAGGAGGGTATTAAAAGCGGCGGTATTGCCGAGCATATGGGAAGCAGGCTTTCCGAAATGCAGTATAAGGGTAAATATACCGTACACGCCATTGATGGAGTATTTGTTCCTGCGGATAACGTTTCATCCGCCCTTAAAACTTACGGACTTGATACTCAGTCGATGATAGACGCTTTAAGTTAAATATGGCAGAAAAGCAGAGGCTCGATTGCGCCTTGGTTTCTCTCGGCTTTGCCGAATCAAGAGAAAAGGCAAAGGCGCTGATAATGTCGGGCATAGTGTATGTTAATAATCAAAAGTATGATAAAGCAGGGGATACGGTAAAGCCCACCGATGTTATTGAGGTGCGCGGCGCCACCCTTAAATATGTAAGCCGTGGTGGATTAAAGCTTGAAAAGGCGGTAAGCGCATTTTCCCTTGATTTAAGTGATTACGTTTGCGCCGATATCGGCGCTTCCACGGGCGGTTTTACCGATTGTATGCTCCAAAACGGCGCAAAAAAGGTATATGCCATTGATGTTGGCTACGGTCAGCTGGCATGGAAGCTTCGCACCGATGAGCGAGTAATTAACCTTGAAAGAACAAATTTCAGATATGTTACCAAGGAGCAGGTGCCCGATAGCCTTGATTTTGCATCGGTAGATGTTTCATTTATCTCTCTTTCGCTGATTTTGCCTGTGATGTACACGTTGCTCAAGGAAAAGGGTAGAGCAGTTTGCCTTATAAAACCTCAGTTTGAGGCAGGTAAGGAAAATGTGGGCAAAAAGGGCGTTGTAAGAGATAAAAACGTTCATATTGCCGTTATCGAGAAGATTATAGGTCTAGTAAAAGAAAATGATTTCTCATTACTCGGTCTTGATTTTTCACCCGTTAAGGGCCCCGAGGGAAATATTGAATACCTTTGCTACATCGAAAAGGGATATAGTGAAGAATCAAACGCAGAATTTAACGCTGTCCATATAGTAGAAGCCTCATACGAGGCTCTGAAGGAGTGATTATATGACCATTGGCGTAATACCCAATCTTGATAAAAGAGGAGCTTCCGAAACCGTTGAGAAGCTTGGCGCCTATTTTAAGTCGGAGGGCATAACTGCTTATCTGCCCGATAATATCTGCTGCGCCGAATATGAGCACTTGCCTATTGAGGAGCTATTCCAAAAATCAGATTTTATCGTTACCATCGGTGGTGACGGTACCATTATGCGATATGCTAAGGCGGCCGCCCAGCACAATAAGGCAATACTCGGCATAAATGCGGGCAGAATGGGCTATCTTGCCGATTTAGAGCAGAGCGAATATAAACTGCTTTCTAAGCTTAAAACTGGGGAATATACCACCGAAAAAAGAATGATGCTTGATGTTAAGGTTTGCGAAAACGATAAGGTTATCGGTGAATATACCGCCCTTAACGATGCTGTTATTACAAGCGGTTTCATATCACGAATAATCGATATATCAGCCTTTGTTGATGGCGATAAAATCGGCTATCACGCTGATGGACTTATAGTTTCCACCTCCACAGGCTCTACCGCTTATTCAATGTCGGCAGGGGGACCGATTATAGATCCCGTAACCGAATGTATAGCCTTAACGCCTATATGCTCTCATTCTCTCTCGGCGAAGCCTATTATTCTCAATGCCAAGCGGAATATTAAGCTGAAGGCATTCTCTAAGAAGAGGGCGGAAATATATCTTTCTGTTGATGGCAGAAAGGTTGCCAATATCAAGCCCTATACCGAAATTTATGTTTCCCGTTCGCAGAAATCGGTTAATCTTATAAAGCTAAATAACCGTTCATTCTATAAAACACTCTCGGCTAAATTTTCAGATTTAAGGAGTAGTAACTGATGAAGAATAAAAGGCAGGAAATGATTCTCGAGATCATTAAAAATAACATTGTTTTAACTCAGGAGGATATACAGAATGCCCTTATTAAAGCGGGATTTTCTGTAACTCAATCCACCGTTTCAAGAGATATTAAAGAGCTTAAGCTCATCAAAGGCCATGATAGTGAGGGAAATTACCGTTACATAAGCGCCGCAAAGGGAAGCGGTAGCAGTAAATCCCTTACCCATTATTACGAAATGTTCAAAACGGCGGCTAAAAGCGTTGATTGCGCCCTTAATGATATTGTTATCCGTTGCCATAACGGAATGGCTTCGGGCGCCTGTGTTGCCGTTGATGCCATATTTGGCGATAGAATGCTCGGCACCATTGCAGGAGATGATACCATCTTTATCGTAATGCGTAGCGTTGAGGATGCAGTAGCGCTCACTAAAGAGCTTGAAAAAATGATTTAACGGCGGGATAGAAATGCTAAAATCTTTGCATATAGAAAACATAGCCGTTATTGAAAAGACTGATATTGATTTATCCGCAGGCTTTAACACCCTTACGGGTGAAACGGGCGCGGGTAAATCCATAGTTATAGATTCTATCAATGCGGTTTTGGGTGAGAGAACATCTAAAGATCTTATCAGAAACGGTTGCGATAAAGCGAGTGTTTCAGCGCTGTTTTGCAATCTTTCGGATGTATCCATCAACGCGCTTAAGGAAAACGGCTATGATGTTGATGAAGATGGCAATCTGCTCATTATAAGAACCCTTAGCTTAAACGGCAACGGCAGTGTTAAAATTAACGGCGCCCCTGCTACTGCATCGGTGCTTAAAATTATCGGCAAGTATCTTGTTAATATTCACGGTCAGCACGATAATCAAAGTCTGCTTAATCCCGATTTGCATTTCACCTATATCGATAAGCTTGCGGAGAACGATAAGCTTTTAAGCGAATATTATGAGGAGTTCAGGCAGCTTAATTCCATTCGTAAGGAGTTAAATTCGGTTGAAACGGATGAGGAAGAAAAGCAACGCCGAAAGAGTCTGCTCGAATTTCAGATAGAAGAGCTTAGAAACGCCGATATAAAGATAGGGGAGAGCGATGAGCTTAGAGCTCAGCTTAAAATAGCAGATAATTATAATAAGATGATGTCTGCTTTAAGCAATGCCCACGCCTATCTTTCAGGCTCTGATGATTCTGATGGCGCCTCTTCTTTGATAAATAATGCAAAAGTAGAGGTTTCCTCCCTTGATATTAGGGAGCTGGATAGTACCGTGCAAACGCTTGATGAAGCGCTGTTTGCATTGGAAGAGGTTAGCGTAAATATCAGAAGATTTACCGATAATTCCTCACTTAAGGAGCTGGATAGCGAAAAATTAGGTCAAAGGCTTGACTTACTGCGTAGGTTGATGCTAAAATACGGTAATAGCGAAGAGGCTATGCTCGTATCTTTACAAAAGTACGAGGAAGAATTGAAGAATATTGAGCTATCGGATGAAAGAGCAAAACATCTTGAAGAGGAGCTTGATAAATCCACCGAGCGTCTTATTGAGCTTGGAGATAAGCTAACCCAATCAAGATTAGCCGCCGCCAAGAAATTTTCAAAGGCAGTAACCGATGTGCTTTTATATCTCAATATGCCCGATGTTGAATTTTCGGTTAAAAGGGAAAAGGGCAGATATACAAAGTTCGGTTGCGATGTTATTGAGTTTATGATTAAAACCAATGCAGGTGAAACCGAAAAGCCTCTGCATAAAATCGCTTCGGGCGGTGAGCTTTCAAGAACGATGCTCGCTATTAAGAGCGTTCTTGCCGAAAAGGATGATGTTGATACCCTTATCTTCGATGAGATAGATAGCGGTATCAGCGGAAGAGCCGCCGATAAGGTGGGTGTTCAGCTAAAGAGGGTATCGGATAGCCGTCAGGTTATTTGCGTTACTCATTTGGCTCAGATTGCCGCCTTTGGTGATAGCCACTTGCTTATTGAAAAAACAGTGAATAACGGCAGAACATATACCGATGTTTCCTTGCTTTCGGGTGACCGAAGAATTGAGGAAATAGCCCGTATAATGTCGGGTACCGATATGACTGATAATTTATATAATTCCGCAAAGGAATTGCTTGATAGGAGTAGTATTTATGAAAATTTATGAAGAACTTGTAGCCCGCGGCCTCATAGCACAGGTTACTAATGAGGACGAAATCAGGGATATGATAAACGAGGGTAAAGCCACCTTCTATATCGGTTTCGATTGTACTGCCGATAGCCTTACCGCAGGTCACTTTATGGCGCTTACCCTTATGAAGCGTCTTCAGATGGCAGGTAATAAGCCTATCGCCCTTATCGGCGGCGGTACCACTATGATTGGCGACCCTTCGGGCAGAACAGATATGAGAAAGATGCTTACCAAGGAGGATATCGACCATAACGCCGAGTGCTTTAAGCGTCAGATGGAGCGTTTTATCGATTTCTCAGAGGGCAAGGCGAGAATGATAAATAACGCCGATTGGTTGCTGAATCTTAACTATGTAGAGCTTCTTCGTGAGGTTGGCGCCTGCTTCTCTGTAAACAATATGCTCAGAGCCGAATGCTATAAGCAGCGTATGGAAAAGGGTCTTTCCTTCCTTGAGTTCAACTATATGATAATGCAGAGCTATGATTTCTATTATCTCTTTAAGGAATACGGCTGTAATATGCAGTTCGGCGGAGATGACCAATGGTCCAATATGCTTGGCGGAACAGAGCTTATCCGCAAAAAGCTTGGCAAGGATGCCCACGCTATGACCATAACCCTCCTTACCGATTCTCAGGGCAAGAAGATGGGTAAAACCGCAGGAAATGCCGTTTGGCTTGATGCTAATAAGACTTCTCCTTACGAGTTCTATCAGTATTGGCGTAATGTTGCCGATTCCGATGTTCTTAAGTGTATCAGAATGTTGACCTTCTTACCTCTTGAGGAGATCGATGCTATGGATTCCTGGGAGGGCAGTCAGCTTAATACTGCTAAGGAAATTTTAGCCTTTGAGCTTACCAAGCTTGTTCACGGCGAGGAAGAGGCTAACAAGGCTAAAGAGGCTTCAAGAGCGGTGTTCTCAGGCGCAGGTTCCCACTCGAATATGCCCACAATCACTTTGGGTGAGGATGATTTTGCAGATGGCAAAATCGGTCTTCTTTCAATGATGGTTAAGGGTGAGCTTTCCGCTTCTAACGGAGAAGCGAGAAGACTTGTTCAGCAGGGCGGTGTAAGCGTTAACGATGAGAAGATTACCGATGCTTCTTATAGCATTGATAGAGCCGCATTTAACGATGGCGTTATCGTTAAAAAGGGTAAGAAGGTAATCGTTAAATTTGTAGTTGAGTAATTATGGGATTATTTTCTAAAAGAAACAAAAACCCCGAGCTGCTTAATACCTTTGATGGTAGGCAGGTTAAGTATGTTACCAAGCGAATGGTAAATGAGGATGGCGCAGTTACCCACCAAATAGCAGGTAAAAGCGGCAGAATTGCCGTAGTCGGTGATGAAATCAGAATTATCTGCGGAGAAATAGATGTTTTTCGCTGTAGGGTAGCCGATTCCAAATACTTTCTTTTGATGAGCGGAGATGGCGTAACTGTTGAGGGTGAAAACTCGGTTTCGGGCAAATATGATTCCGTAACAGCTTACTATACTTATTACAGAAAATAATGATAAGACGGCAGAATTTACTGCCGTCTTTATTTTATAATAAGATTGAAAATATTGGTTAAAAGTGGTATAATACGAATATAATTTTTGAAGGAGGCGAAATAATGGATAGGCTTTTTAGGTATATGTGCTTTTTTATGACAGTTATTATCGTTATTTCCTCCTTCGGATTGGTTATTGCCAGCGCCGCAGATAGTGAAAACGGTATTGATTTATTCGGCGCGAATGAGATTTCCGATAATATTAAAAATCTTGAGCTTGATATGACCACCATCATTTACGCCAAGGATAATGATGGCGTATGGCAGGAGTATAAGCGTATTCACGGTGAGGAAAACAGAATATGGGTGCCCATAAGCTCAATGCCTCAGTATCTCATAGATGCCTTTATTGCTATTGAGGATGAGCGCTATTATGAGCATAACGGCGTTGATTGGAAGAGAACTACGGGCGCTTTTGTTAACTATCTGCCCTTTGTTGAGCTTTATTCCTCTCAGCAGGGCGGCTCCACCATAACCCAACAGCTTATTAAAAATCTTACCGAGGATAAGGATAAGAGCGCTTTGCGTAAGGTAAGAGAAATTTTCAGAGCGCTATTAGTTGAAAAACAGCTTTCCAAAACACAGATTATGGAGGCTTATCTTAATACAATTTCTCTCGGCAACGGCATCTGCGGTGTTCAGGTTGCAGCTAACTATTATTTCAATAAAGAGGTTAAGGATTTAACCCTTAACGAGTGCGCCGCCCTTGCGGCAATAACTAAAAATCCTTCTGCGTATAATCCCGAAAGGCATCCTAAAGCAAACAAAAAAAGGCGCAACACCGTTATTATGAAGATGCTTCAAACGGGTACGATTGATGAAAAAGAATTTTTCTCGGCCTATGATAAGGATATAGTAATTGATAATTCTCAGGAGCTTACCCTCGATGAGCCCATAAACGATTACTTTACCGATACTCTTATTGATGAGGTAATTGAAGATTTTACCGAAAAATATAATTGCAGCAGGGAAATAGCCTCCACAATGATATATAACGGAGGATATAAAATATATTCAACTGTTAACCCTACTGTTCAGCAAAGCGCAGAAACGGTTTATAAGGATGTTAACAGATATTTCTATCAGAATTCGAGGAAAAATGTTGGTAAACACGTTGAATCGGCTATAACCATTCTCGATTACGAGGGGCACATTGTAGGTATCGTTGGCGGTACGGGTGAAAAGACCGTTAACCGTGGTCTGAATAGAGCAATAGATTCACCGCGTCAGCCGGGCTCAACTATGAAGCCCTTGGGCGTGTATGCCCCCGCCATTGATAGAGGCCTTATTCATTATTCCTCTATTCTTACTGATGAGCCGTTGCCCCATTATTACAGCGATGGCCGCCCCGGTCCTGCCGAGTGGTATGGTACCTATGATGGTAAAATGACCGTTCAGATGGCGCTTGAACGCTCTGTTAATACCATACCCTGTTGGATAATTAAGGATTATCTCGGTATAGAAAATTCATATGATTTTCTAAAAAATAAACTAAAGCTTAAATATATAAATAATAATGATAAGGACATATCCTCTTTGGCTCTTGGCGGATGCAATTTGGGTATAACCACAACCGAATCTGCCGCCGCATATGCCATCTTCGGTAACGGTGGAAAACACTATGAAACCACCTCATACTACCGTGTAGAAGCAAGGGGCGGTGAGGTTGTTCTCGAGAAAAACAATGAGGGCGTTCAGGTTATAAAGAGCGAAACCGCTACCATAATGAATAAGCTTCTCCAAAGAGTAATATACGGAGAGCGAGGAACGGGCAACCGAATTGCAGGATATAACTATTCTATGAAGGCTTACGGTAAAACGGGTACTACCAGTGATGCAAATGATTTGTGGATGGTAGCAGGAACGCCCTATTATGTAGCTTCTGTTTGGTATGGCTTTGATGAACCCGAAACTATATATAATTCGAGTGCCGCCGCAACAGTATGGAGAGCGGTTATGTCTGCCGCACACAGAGGTCTTGAAACCAAAACTTTTGTTGATAACGAGAATGTTTTACAGTATTCATATTGCGCCCATACGGGATTAAGGCCCTTGGAAACCTGTGAAAGTAAGCTTGGCTACTATCTGCCCGGCTTTACTCCCGCGGGTAAGTGCGACGGTGTTCATTTTGAACAAACTCCCGTTGCTGATGGCGTAACTCCGCCCGCAGTTGTGGTAACGCCTCCACCCGCCGATACCGAGCAAACAGAAAGCGCCCCCGATACAGAATCGGAAGGCGCTGAAAGTAGCGAGGGTGACTCAAAGGTTGAAAGCGGTACCGAGAGCGATACTGAAGCTTCGGATAAAAACGAATCCGCTTCCGATAACGAAAGCGGAGAAGATGATAATAAGAATGAGAGCGAGGATACCTCGGGCTCCTCACAAGAAGGAACAGAAAGTAATGAGGTTCAAAACGGCAGTTAAAGTATCTGCCCGTTAATAATGAGCTTATAACTGTTTCTCCTTAGTTCTTTTACTAATTGTTTAGAATCGTTTATTCTTTTATTAAAGGCTAAACCGCTAGAGCCGATAACATCAACATTATGGGCATCTCCGCCTGAAATGACGGGGATGCCTGTTTTTTTAGCAAATTCTGCGGCCTTAAGATTATCAGTCACGCTGTTACAATGATTATATACCTCAATGGCATCAAAATACTTAAGCTCGGGCTCTTTATCGGGTTCTGAGATATAATCGCGCCGCCTAAATGGATGGGCGCAAACGGCAAATCCGCCGTTCTTGTGAACGAAATTATAGAGCTCGGGAAGCTTCATGCTCTTAAATTCGGGAGTGGAGGATAAGAGTGTGGGAGAAATGCCGTAAATAAGCACCTCTTTGCCTTGACCGATACCTTCTTCAATACCAAAAAGGACATCCATATCAACGGCTTTGCCAAACTCCTTGGCGGATAAATAATCTTCGTTAAATGCGGCTACAAAATCCTTCCAAGGCAGTTTTCTATCGATGCAGGTGTTACCGCGGTAAAAATGATTTGTGAAAACAACACCGCTATATCCTTTTCCTTTGGCGGCAGTAATAAGTTCCTTTGCGGAGGCAATAGAGCATAAACTGCAACCCTTTGAGTGAAGATGCATCTCATATTTATACATAATCTTGCCCCCTCGAAACATTATATGGTTATTATACCACACTTAAAAGTAAAATCAAAGGTTTTAATATAAAAAAAACCTTTGGGATAATCTCCCAAAGGTCTTCAATTTATAGGGTGGCAAGCATTACTGCCTTAATAGTGTGCATTCTGTTTTCAGCCTCATCAAAAACAATGGACTTTTCGCTCTCGAAAACCTGGTCGGTAACCTCCATACAGTCAATACCGAACTTATCGTAAATATCCTTACCTATTTTTGTTTTAAGGTCATGGAAAGCGGGGAGGCAGTGCATAAATTTACAGGTGCTCTTTGCCTTGTTCATAAGCTCCATATTCACCTGATATTTGGAGAGCTCTTCAATTCTCTCTTGCCATACACTATCGGGCTCACCCATAGAAACCCAGACATCTGTGTAGATAACATCTGCTTCCTTAACGGCTGTATCGGGGTCCTCAATAAACTTTAGGGTGGCGCCCGTTTCCTTGGCGATTTCCTCGCACTGATTAATAAGCGCTTCATCGGGGAAATACTTTTTGGGCGCGCAGGCAACAAAGTGCATACCCATTTTAGCGCAACCCACCATAAGTGAATTGCCCATATTGTAACGGGCATCTCCCATATAAACAAGCTTAACGCCCTTAAGCGCGCCTATATGCTCTTTTATGGTAAGAAAATCGGCAAGAATCTGTGTGGGGTGAAACTCATTAGTAAGACCGTTCCATACGGGAACACCTGCAAAAGCGGCTAATTCCTCAACGATTTCCTGACCAAATCCTCTGTATTCAATGCCATCAAACATACGGCCAAGCACCCTTGCAGTATCGGCAATGCTTTCCTTTTTGCCGATCTGAGAGCCTGTAGGATCAAGATAAACAGGGTGAATACCAAGGTCTGCCGCGGCTACTTCAAAGGCACAACGTGTTCGTGTGCTGGTTTTTTCAAAGATAAGAGCAACACTTTTGTTGTTGAATTTTTTCTGTGAAACACCCTGCTTTTTTTCAGCCTTTAACGTGGCCGCAAGGTCTATCAGATAATTTATCTCTTCGGGGGTAAAATCGAGAAGCTTCAAAAAGCTCTTTCCTTTTAAGGATACCATATCAGTTACACCTTTCTTCGATGGTTTCTTTAATAATGTTTACTGCCTTTTCTAATTCCTTCATAGGAATATTAAGGGCAGGTAAAAGGCGTATTTTATCCTTAGCAGTAAGGCAAAGAACACCTTTGTTTATACATTCTTTAACAATTTCGGCGGAATTTGCGGTTGTTTTGATGCCAACCATCAGTCCCATACCTGTAACCGATTCAACACCCTTAAGATTTTCAAAGGCATCAAAAATAAATTGGCTTTTTTCCTTAACTTCGCAAAGCAGTTTTTCATCAATACGGTTAATAACGCTGAGCGCCGCCGCGCAACATACGGGATTTCCACCGTAGGTGGAGCCATGGTCGCCAAAGCCTAAAATGTTTTGTAGCTTTTCGTTTATAAGAACAGCGCCTATGGGAAGACCGCCGCCCAACCCCTTGGCAGTGGAAACTAGGTCGGGGGAGATATCATAATTCATATAGGCGTATAGCTCTCCCGTTCTGCCGTTGCCAGTTTGTACCTCATCAATTATAAGCAGAATATCGTGCTTCTTTGCTAATTTGGCAACACCCTCTAAGTAATCCTTGCTAAGAGGTATAACACCGCCTTCTCCTTGAATACACTCAACCATAATAGCCGCGCACTTATTTTCTGCAAGAATTACCTTAAGAGTTTCAATATCCTCGGCAGGAGTGTGTATAAATCCCGGTGTCAGCGGATTAAAAAGCTCGTGATAATGCGCCTGACCCGTTGCGGCAAGGGTGGTGAGTGTTCTGCCGTGAAAACTGTTTTCAATGGTGATTATGTTAAAATAATCAGCGCCTTTATTTTTACTTGCATACTTTCTTGCAATCTTTATTGCGCATTCGTTAGCCTCGGCGCCCGAGTTTGAGAAGAATACCTTGCTCATACCCGTTCTTTCACAAAGTGTTTTAGCAAGTAATGCGCAGGGCTGTGTATAATATAGGTTAGAGGTATGCTGTAACTTGCTGATTTGTTCGTTAACAGCGGCTTTCCACTCTTCATCTGCAGTACCAAAGGCGGTAACGCCGATGCCTGAGCCCATATCAATATAGCTTTTTCCCGTTTCATCGTAAAGGATACTGCCTTTGCCCGAAACAAGTTGCAGGTCAAATCTATTATAGGTACCTGCAATATATTCTTTATCAATGCTTTTGATATCGTTCATAATCAATCTCCGACAACCATAGTTCCCGCGCCCTCATCGGTGAGAAGCTCCATAAGAATTGAGTGGGGAACACGGCCATCCATAATGGTAACATTTTTAACGCCCTTAGAGATTGCTTCGATACAGCAATCAACCTTGGGTATCATACCGCCCGAAACAACGCCCTCATCATAAAGTTTTTTAGCCTCGGATACAGTAACGTGGGGAATGAGGGTGGTGGGGTCGTTTTTATCTCTTAAAATGCCGTCAATATCGGTCATCATAAATAACTTTTCGGCGTTCATAGCGCCCGCTATATATGCGGCGGCAGTATCACCGTTAATGTTATAGGCGTTGCCCTGCCTATCGCAACCAATGGTAGAAATAACGGGAATATATCCCTTTTCAAGCAAATCGGTTACAGGCTCAATGTTTATATTGGTAATTTCTCCTACAAAGCCCAATTTTTCACTTTTCGGCTTGGCTTCGATAAGGCAACCATCCATACCCGAAATGCCCATGGCCTTGCCACCCTTCATTTCAAGAAGGTTTACAAGGGTTTTATTAACCTTGCCCGCAAGCACCATCTGAACTATATCAACGGTTTCCTTATCGGTAACACGGAGTCCATCCACAAACTTCGGCTCCTTACCGAGCTTATTCATAAGCTCGCTGATTTCGGGGCCGCCGCCGTGAACGAGAACAACCTTAACTCCGATAAGCCACAGCAGAGCAATATCCTCCATAACCTGCTGTTTTAACTGTTCATCAATCATAGCGTTTCCGCCGTATTTAATAACGATAACCTTGCCGTTATAGAGTCTGATATAGGGGAGAGCCTGTGTTAAAACCTCAGCCCTTTGCGCATTTGAAAATTGTAAATTCTGTTCCATCATTTTACCTCTTAAGTTCTATAGTCACCGTTAATTTTTACATAGTCATAGGTAAGGTCGCATCCCCAAGCGCAAGAATCAAATTCGCCGCTGTTGAGGTTTACTAAAATTTCTATCTCTTTTTCAAGGAGAATTTCCTTTGCCTTTTCCTCGGAGAAATCAACGCCTGCTCCGTTTTTGCAAACTAATATCTCACCCTTTGAGGATTTGAAGGAAACATCGATTTTTTCCACATCAACGTCTGCTTTGCTGTAGCCTATAGCGCACAAAACCCTGCCCCAGTTGGCGTCAGCTCCGAACATTGCCGCTTTCAGAAGGGAGGAACAGATAACACTTTTGGCAACGGTTTTGGCAACACCGATATTCTCAGCGCCGCTTACCTTGCACTCAAGTAGCTTCGTAGCTCCCTCGCCATCGCCTGCAATCATTCTGCAAAGGTTAACGGTTACGGTATTCAGAGCTGTTACAAAGGTAGCGTAATCATCATCAAATGCAGTGATTTCATCATTGCCTGCAAGTCCGTTGGCAAGAACGGTAACCATATCGTTTGTGGAGGTATCGCCATCAATGCTGACCATATTGAAGGTATTGGATATATCTGTTGATAAAGCCGCGGAAAGCATCTCTGAGGAGATAGCAACATCTGTAGTAATAAACACAAGCATAGTAGCCATATTGGGATGAATCATTCCGCTACCCTTGGCAATACCGCCGATTTTGCAAACCTTACCGCCGATTTCAAATTCTACGGCAATCTGCTTATCCACGGTATCGGTGGTCATTATGGCCTCGGCGGCATAGGTACTGCCATCAGAAATCAGACCATTTGCCAAATCCTTCATACCGTTCTTTATGGGGGTGATATCAAGTGGTTGACCTATAACTCCCGTAGAAGCCACGACAACATCACAAGGGGAGATACCAACCTCCTTTGCTACAAGCTCACCCATCTGCTCGGCTATTTCTATACCGTTGGCGTTGCAGGTGTTAGCGTTACCGCTGTTGCAGATAATGGCCTGAGCCTTTCCGTCTTCAAGGTGGTTTTTTGTAACTTTAAGGGGGGCTCCCTTTACGAGATTAGTAGTATATACTGCCGCCGCATTAGCCTTTACATCACTAACGATAAGGGCTAAATCTCTCTTTGTGCGGTTTTTTCTGATACCGCAGTGTATTCCGTTTGCCTTAAAGCCCTTTGCGGCACATACACCGCCTGAAATTATTTCCATAGTTATCCTCCGTTAAATGCTTAAACCCTCGGTTTCATCAGCGCCGATAACGATATTCATATTCTGAATAGCCGCTCCGCTTGCGCCCTTGCCGAGATTATCAAATCTTGAAACAAGAATTATTCTATCCTCATTGCCAAAAACACTTATTTGCATATCATCTTTGCCTGAGAGGGCGCAAGCTGATATAAATCCATCTTCGTGCATATTATCACTGAATGTTACAAGACCGTTGCGGTAAGTGTTTTTATAGATATCCTTAATTTGCTCAATTCCGCCGTTCAACTGATTCTTAAACAGAGGAACAGTTACCTCCATACCGCTGTAAAAAGGGGCAACGATAGGGCAGAAGGCAGGCGCGAACTCAAGCCCCGTCACAGCAGACATTTCTTTCAGGTGTTTGTGCTGCTGAGATAAACCGTACTGCCTTGGAGCCTTATATAAGGGATTAACATCTTGGCTCTCATATTCAGCAATCATTCCCTTGCCGCCACCCGAATAACCTGTGAGTGAAAAGCAGGTAAGCTGTGTAACGGTATTTATAATTCCCGCATCAACAAGAGGCTTTACAAGGGCAACAAATCCGCTTGCGTGACAGCCGGGGTTTGCGATGCGCTTTGAGTTTTTAATCTTATCGTAGCCTACAAGCTCTGGGAAGCCGTAGGTCCAGCCTGCATCTGTTCGATGGGCAGTTGAGGTATCAATAATAACGGTATTGCTGTTTGTTACAAGCGTTACCGATTCCTTTGCCGCGGCATCGGGCAAACAGAGGAAGGCTACGTCTGCCTTATTTAACATCTCCGCCTTGGCTTCATTATTCTTTCGAAGCTCATCGGGCAGGGTAAGCAGAGAAATATCTTTCCTTAGAGTCAAGCGGTCATAAATACGCAGTCCTGTAGTACCCGCGCTACCATCAATAAAAACTTTGGTCATAGGTAATTTTCCTTTGAATAAAAAATGCATCAATTAAGCATAATTATACACGCTCATATATAATATGTCAAGGAAAAACCCTATATTTATGCGAAAAATATTTGAATTTTATGCAAAAGTATGCAGAAAATTATGCATATTTGCATATTTTTATGCCTATTATCTAAATATGCCTGAATTTCGTGTGATTTTTTAGCAAAAAAATAAAACCGCCAAGAAATAAGCTTAGCGGTTAGTATTATTAAAATGTAAGCTTTATAGCTGAAGCGAGGCTTGAATCATTATGGAGCATTGCAAGATAAATTGCATCTTCTGTATCAATTCGCTTAACTGTAAGGTTTTCGCCCTCAAAACATGGAGCCTTATAGGTGATTTCCACCTCTTTAATATTCATCTTATTGATTTCTTCGCAGGTGAACAGACTAATAAACGCCCGCGCATATGCGGCATTGTTCATATGATTTCCAACATCAATATCGGTGGATTTAACGGTGTAACTGCCAAAATCCTTGCCATCTTTGAAATCAAGATTAAATTTCTCGTAGGGCTCATCACAAACGGTATCCTCTAAGTGAACAAGTTCCTCGGGATAAATCCCCTCAACCTTTTGCAGTCGGTTAGTGTTAATATCAATAACCGCCCATTCTGTTTTGCCCTCAATAAGCAGCTCTTCGCCGCTTTTAATAGCATAATACCTATTGCAACGGATTCTGTTTGGCGCTTCGGGCCATGTTATAGCCTCAATATTTTCCATCATAGAGGGTAGGCGGTGAATTTTGATTTTTGTTTTAACCGCAAGCCAGAATAAACCCTTAGGACCCAAAATATCAAGTCCTACCTTAAGCTCAGCGGCGTGATAGGTGGCAAGGTCACAGCATAGGTAAAAGACGGATGGGATGCTAAGCCTACCGTTATTATCAGCAAGGCTTACGGGTAGCTTGAATTGAGATTTGTAAATATTGTTCATAAGAATTTTCCTTTTTTAATACTGAAGGTATATCATCCGTTCCAAAAGGACTGGATATCATTAAAAAAAGGCAAGTCCCTGTGGGAACCTGCCTTTTTTCTGGTGCCGCTGACCGGACTTGAACCGGTACGGTGTTGCCACCGAGGGATTTTAAGTCCCTTGCGTCTGCCTATTCCGCCACAGCGGCATATTTAGTATGATAAATGATTTGAGCGCTTTTGTCAAGAGTTTTATTATTTTTTTGCGGTTTTAATTGAATAAAATTTGCGGTTGTGTTATACTATAATAGAAATTTCACAAAACGCTCCTTTTTCCGTAAAATATAGTGAAAAGGTTGTGTTTTTTTGTGAAAAATAAGTTGTTTTACATTATTCGCAGTTGGCTGATTGTTCTGCTTTGTCTTATAGTTCTGATGGGCGCAGTTTTCTTAAGGGTTAAGCCCTTGGTAGCCATTGCCGCCGTAAATAAGGCAAAAATGATTTTGGTAAGCGTTGCCGATAAAGCAATTTTAAATGTTATGGAAGAAGCCAATATCGGTTATGATGATATCTCCCGAGTTTCACGCGATGAAGATGGAAATATAAAGGGAATTGAAATTGATACAGTGGCTGTGAATCTTCTTAAAAGCAGCATTTCAAAGGAGATTTCTTCCCTTGCTGAAAGAGAAGAATTTTACAGCGTAGATATCCATATAGGCACCCTTATCGGCAGTGAATATACCACGGGGCTTGGTCCTCGCATAAATTTCAAATTTCAGATTTCACCTACAGCGGTGGTCAATTTCGAAAGCCATTTTAAGTCCGCGGGCATCAATCAAACTTTACATAGAATTATTATCAATATCAATATGTCGGCATCTGTTTTGCTTACGGGTTACACCGAAGGCTTTTCGGTTGCCACCTCGGCTATTGCCGCCCAAACCGTTATCGTAGGCGCTGCGCCCGAGAACTTTACTAATGTTGAGGAAAGTGATGATGCGGATTTGGCAGATGAGATTTTTAACTTTGCTCAGTGAATCAGAGGAGGATTTTTATGGAACTTAAGGAAGCTAAAAAAAGAATAAAAGAGCTTACTGAAATTATCCGTTATCATAACGAGCTTTATTATAATCAGGATACCCCTGAAATTGAGGATTTTGAGTACGATGCCTTAATGCGAGAACTTAAAGCTCTTGAAAAGGAGTTCCCAACTCTCATTACCCCTGATTCACCTACACAAAAGGTGGGCGGCGCAGCACTTAAACTTTTTACGCCCGTGGAGCACAGGGTAAAAATGGAGAGCCTTCAGGATGTTTTCAGTATTGATGAATTGAGGGATTTCGGCGCTAAAATCGATAGCAGTAAAACTGCCTTTTCGGTTGAGCCTAAAATAGATGGCCTTTCGGTATCCCTCGAATATGAGGGTGGCAAATTTGTCCGAGGCTCCACAAGGGGAGATGGCGTAACGGGTGAAGATGTAACCGCCAATCTGCTTAGAATTGAGCCCATTCCTAAGAACATTGATTTTGAGGGCACTCTTGAGGTAAGAGGCGAGGTTTATATGCCCCGCGATAGCTTTGAAAGGCTTGTAAAAAGTCAGGAGCTTATAGGCGAGGTGCCCGCTAAAAACCCCCGTAATGCCGCCGCGGGATCCCTCAGACAAAAAAACTCTGAGGTTACAGCTAAACGTGGCCTCGATATGTTTATCTTCAATATTCAGTATATAGAAGGCAAGGAGTTTTCTTCCCATATAGAAACGCTCGACTTCCTAAAGGATTTGGGATTCCACGTTTTGCCTTCATATAAAAAATGCGACACTATTAAGGAGGCAATAGCCGAGGTTGAGCGTATAGGCGAGAGCCGTGGTAATCTTCCTTATGATATAGATGGCGCTGTAATTAAGGTTGATAATCTTGATTACAGAACCGAACTCGGCAGTACCTCAAAATATCCTAAATGGGCAGTTGCCTATAAATATCCACCTGAGGAAAAGGATACGGTGCTCAGAGATATTGAAATCAATGTGGGCAGAACGGGCGCCCTTACTCCTACTGCGGTTTTCGACCCGATCGAGCTTGCAGGTACCACTGTTAGCCGAGCCGTTCTCCATAATGAAGATTTTATTTCAAGCAAAGGTATTTGCATAGGTGATGTTATCCGCGTCAGAAAAGCGGGTGAGATTATTCCCGAGGTTTTATCGGTAAGTCTTCACAGAAAAGAAAATCCGCCTTATGAGATGCCAAAGCTTTGCCCCTCCTGCAATTCTCCCGTAAGCCGTGAGGATGGGGAGGCGGTTATCCGTTGCCATAATGCAGATTGCCCCGCGCAGTTACTCAGGCACCTTATTCACTTTACCTCCCGCGATGCTATGGATATTGAAGGCCTTGGCCCTGCGGTTTTAGAGCAACTGCTTGATGCAGGCATTATTTCAAATATCGTTGATATTTATACTATTGATGCCAATAGAGTTTTAGGCCTAGAGAGAACGGGAGAAAAATCCGTAAATAATTTAATTAACGCTATTGCAAAATCTAAGGAAAATGACCTTTCAAGGCTTATTTTCGCCTTTGGAATCCGCCATATAGGCAGTAAGGCGGCAAAGCTTATGTCGGAGCATTTTCTTAGTATTGATGCCATATTAAATGCAAGTATAGAAGATTATCTTGCCATCGAGGGCTTCGGTGAGATTATGGCGCAGTCTGCCGCAGAGTTTTTCTCTTTAGAGGATACTGTCAATATGATTGCAAGGCTCAAAGAATTGGGTATAAATATGGAATCCAATAAGGAAATTAAGGGCGATATTTTTGCTGGTCTTACCTTTGTGCTTACGGGTACCCTACCCACGTATACGCGAAGCGAAGCAGGGGAGATTATCGAATCCTTAGGCGGCAAGGTTTCCTCCTCGGTTTCTAAGAAGACAAGCTATGTTTTAGCAGGCGAAGAAGCGGGCAGTAAGCTTGATAAAGCAAATGCCCTTGGCGTTAAGGTAATAACCGAAGAAGAATTTAATGAGATGATTAAAACATGACTATCGGCTCAGCTGATAGTCATAATTTTATCTGTAAATTCGGCGCAAATTTCCACAATGGCGTTCTGTTTAGTGTAAGTGAAATAATAATCTAAAAATATTGGAGCGATTACCCATAATATGTGAAAAAATAGGATGACAGCTCTTAAGTTTTTTGATATAATGTAATCAGCACGATAGATAAAAAACAATATTCAGGAGGTAGCTTTTATGAAAAATCTTCTCACTAAAAGGTTGATTTCGGTAATAATTGCCTTGGCTTTATGTATAAGCGCGGCGGGCGTATCATCGGCGGTTGAATCCAACGCCGCTACTACCCGCGTTATTACCGTTGATACTAACGATATCGTTAACGAAAGCTATAAAGGAGTTGGATCAAATCATTGGACTTCACCTTATCTTTACGGTATGAATGATGCATATCAGCTCGTTAACGAAAAGCGTAACAATATGCAGCAGCTTAAATATGTGAGGATGATGTTCCTGCCCAATTGGATAATCGATACATCCCTTCCCGAAGAGCAACAAAAATGGGAATGGGAAAACGGTATCTATCATTTTGATAGCATAGAGGCGCAGAACTTCTTCAGAAAGATTAAGATGTATAAGGATAGCGGCACGCAGGTCTTGCTTAACTTCGGAGGCCGTATAACCTACGATATAGCTTCTTGGTGGCAGATAAAGGATGCGGCGGTAACCGCAGGCTCTACCCGCGCCGCTCCCGCTAATCTTGAAGCCTTTGCCGATGCCACCTACGCAATTCTTGAATATTCGTGGAATCAGGGATATGATAATGTTAATATGCTATCATTTTATAACGAGGTAAACGGTTTTAACTACGAAACCTTCTACGATAAAAAGATTTATTGGGTGCGTATGTTAAAAGAAGTTCATTATGAACTCGCTTCCCATACATATACAGGCAATCCCGCAAGCGAGCATTACGGCAAAAACGTTCGCGATGAGGTATTTATGTTCGGTAGTGAATTTGCCGCTTGGAGCGATAGCGATGGAATAACCGAGTTCTTGGATTATATCGTTGAAAACCTGGTAGATGAAAACGGCGAGCCCATTTACGATGCTCTCAATACCCATCTTTATCCAAATTCCAGAACGTACGATACGGTTATAAAGGATTTAGAGGATTTTAACGCTAAGTATCCTATTATGTGGGCAAACGAGTATGGCCACCGAACCTTCTCAGATGCAGGGGAGGATTATTTCGGCAACTATAAAAGCAGTGAGCTTATGATGCAGATCGCCTTCAGTAATTCAGGCTACGGCGGCGCGGCAAACTGGGTAGTTTCTGCAGATACTGCGCCCGACCCGATGAACGTAAGCTTCTTTAACGGCTTCCTTGCCATGTGGAATTATCCTTCAATTGATATGGATGAAATATCCCATATTTACGGTCTGCGTATGCTATATACCCGCTATATACCCGCTGATTGTAAGGTTTATAAAAGCGCGGTCAATTCTGATGACATTATCTGCGCTGTCTACGGTTTAGAGGATGATAACGATAATATAACCGATATGACCGTGGTTTTAGATGTTGAGGAGAGCAATCAGTCAAGAGAGCTTAAAGTAAATCTTGGAAGCAAGGCGGCAAATAAAACCTTTAAGCGTATGGTTTATTATTTCCCCGAGAAAAATGAAGAGGGCTATGAGTTTATGGAAACCCCTTATGAGTTTGGTGACCTGATGCCCTATTCGGATAAGGTATTAAAAGCCGATCAAAACGGAAATATCGTAGATACTCTTCCCACCGATAAGCATTGCGCCATAGTTTATACAACTATGGATGAGCAGGTGCAGATAGTAACCGACGTTAATAAGGTTAATTTAGAGGCTGGCAAATCGCAGGACTTTGATGTTACCGCGATCTACGGCACCGATGATAACGATAACCTAAATAACGTTACTTGGGAGATTTACGGTAAATCCCGTACAGATACAAACGGAGGCTATAATCTGACCACCGAAAACTGCGGAACTATAGACCAGAACGGTAACTACGATTCCACAGGTACTGTAAAGGGCGATACCGTGGCGATTAAGATCACATCAAATTACGACCCCACCGCCTATACGGTTATTATCGTTGAAATAGTATAAGGAAGGGAGAATATAAATTATGAAAAATTTTATAAATAAAAATTTAGCTGTTATTCTTTCCTTTGCAATTGTCCTATGCACGGTTTTACCCATATTTTCGGGATTTGTAAAGGCCGAAACACCAACCTATACCTCGGATGATATTGCGGCGCTTAAAGCCGCTTGGCAGAGCCTTTCGGATATAACGGTAGCCGTTTCTTCGAAGGAAATTTCGGGCGCGGCCAACGTGAATATACACAACTCTGCCGATTATCAGGGTGGAGACCTTACCGATACAAGCGTTTTAGGCGAAAAGTATGTTACACATACCGTAACCACG
>JAFTWW010000022.1 GCA_017465085.1 Clostridia bacterium
CCGCAGGTACCGCAGTAGGCGATACCGTATCCATAAAGATAACCTCAAATTATGATCCTTCTGCTTACACGATCATAATCGTTGAGATAGTTTAATTGGGAAAGGAGAAATAAATATTATGAAAAACATAAAAAAGTTTATCAGCAAAAATTTAGCAGTATTTCTTTCCCTTGCTATAATTTTAACTACTTTATTGCCTGTGATCAGCGGCGTAGTTAATATTGTTTCGGCAGAAACTGCCGAGCAAACTCAGGCTATAACCGCGCTTAAAGAGGCATGGGGTAAGATGTATAAGAAGGATACTATTATGTATCCCACTATACAGAAGGTTTCAGGAACCAATACCGTAGCCGATGCCATATATGCAACGGAAAACGGTCTTGATTCATCCCTGCCTACAGGCATCGATGCCGAGGATCTAGGCGATTATTATGCATATCACAGTCAGATTTATAGTACCACAGGCACAGGCAATAACCGTGTAATGTGGTCAAAAAGCACCACCGCTTTCCAGACACTTGCCGCTAAAATCGATAAATATGATGACATTCAGTTCAGCTTCTACATAGAGGATGTTACGGTCAACTCATCAAGCGGAGCGATTCAGGCTTACGATAATGCTTCAAGCAATTTGATAGAGGAAGCCTTTGTTGTTACCGAGGAAATGAAGGGTAAGTGGAGCACCTTTACATCCGAGGACTTTTTAAGCGGTGGAATTGATAGCATCCGTTCGGCTCTTTCCTCAAGGAATTTCGGTTGGATTCAGCTTAATTTCGGCGATAATAAGGTTAAGCCTAAGGGTTGGTTTGGTAGTTTAATAGGCATTATAAATGCCGATGTTCCCGACCTTTCGGGAATAGAGCTTATCGAAGCGGCCAAGGCTTTGGATATATCGGAATATTCAAATACCGAGGATTTCGTTTCTGCTCTTACCGTTGCTGAGGCTTTGTTTTTTGATGATACCCCTAAGGGTGTAGCTGTTAAGAACCTTAAAGAAGCTTGGGGTAAAATGTATTTAGCAGATACCCTTATGTCCCCCACGATAGAGAAGGTTTCGGGTACCAATACCCAAAGCTCTGTTTATAATACCGCCGATGGTATTGATGCTTTACCTGCAGGTATCACTGCCGATGATTTAGGTAGTTATTACGCTCACCATACGGGCGTTTACGGTACCACAGGTACTGCCGAAAACCGCTTTATGTGGTCTAAGGATGCAAGTGGAACAGGAGTTACAACCGCTAATACAGATATTTCTGTTTATGATGATTTGAGCGTTAGCTTCTATGTTGAAGAGGTAGCAACCGAGGGCTCATTTACTGTAGATTTAATGTGTCAGGGAACATCAGTCGATGTTGCCAACACTACCTATAATATAACTAAGGCCGATGAGGGTAAATGGATAACCCTCCACGGCGATGATATGAGGGTAAACGGCTTTGATGAGCTTATTTCCAAAATGGCCGAGGTTAATAACGGTAGCTACAGACTTTATTTCTTCCAGTTCGGTCTTGGCTCTAACTCAACCAAGTTCAAAGGTTATTTCGGAAGCCTTGTAGGTATAAAGAACGCCGTAGTTCCCGAGCTTTCGGGTGTGGCGCTTGTTAAGGCCGCTATGAATCTGGACCTTACGGGTTACGTGAATACCGAGGCCTTTGAAGCCGCTCTTACTGCCGCTGAGGAGCTATATGCCGAGGAACTGATAGATTATAATCTTAAAACTGCTTGGGGAGAGATGGGCACCACAACAAGCTGGTTATATCCTCAGTTTTATAGAAGAGCCTCTGGTAGCGATCAGGATAATTTGTATTCCGTATCAAATGTTTTAACGGCCGCCAAAGATATTGCAACCTATGGCGAGCAGACCGTTACCATTGATATGCAGTCCTCGGGAAGAACGGCGCCTGATACCACAAACAGCTACACATTATTTATGGGTGCTAAGCCTACCGAGAGCTTGAGCGCAGTTCAAAACAGAGGTAGGGTAGCAAATGGCACAGAGAGCGATATTTACCTCTATATAAAGGTAAATAGCGTAACCACTGCAGGAAGAATAGGCTTTAAGGCGGTAGGTAATTCGGGACAGTATCTCAGCTCTGTAACCAAGGATATAAATAGCGAAGCTATCGGCCAGTGGCAAAAGATATCCTTTAGCGATATTATGCCTATGAGCAGCATTACCGATTGGAAGAGCTTCTTCTCAAATACAAGCAACGATTATTTCGGAAAATTTGAGCTTATGTTATTGGATGGCGCTGTAGCCAACTTAACAATAAGCTGTATAGTAAGAGAATTTGCAGTTACTGATGTTCCTGAGCTTTCTGGAATTGAGCTCGTTAAGGAAGCTATGAGTTTAGA
>JAFTWW010000023.1 GCA_017465085.1 Clostridia bacterium
TCGTGCAGAATGAGCCGGTAAATGCAAATCCCAACCTCGTATTTTTTGCATCCATAAACTATTCACCTAACTCACCAAATATATTGCAGATGGTTTCTTTTATGATATTACCCGCAGTTATCGGTGCTACCTTCCCCGGAAGTCCCAGTGCCCAGATAACCTTTATTCCCAAATCTCGGGCAGCATCCATATCTACACCGCCGGGCTTTGATGCCAAATCTATAATAAGGGCGTTCTTTGCATCAAGGAGCTTTTCCCTGTCTATTATCATCTGGGGAACGGTATTAAACACTAAATCCGCATCCGCCATACAACCGCCAAGATAAGAAAAATCCACTGCCTTTACGCCCAGAATCCGTGCCTTTGCCCGTTGAGAGCTTCGCCGTGCGCAGACGGTTACATTTACACCCATAGCGTGAAGCATTCTTGCAAGAGGCTCGCCTACTTTCCCGAATCCGCATATTACTGCATTCGACCCGAAAAGCGTTATGGGAAGCTCCTCCATTGCAATCTGAATGGCACCCTCGTAGGTGGGGACTGAATTTAATATTTCCAGCCCCTCACGCATAAAATAGTCCACCCATTTTACGCTAAATACGTCTGCGACCGCTTTAACGGCATCGCTCATTTTTCCTGCCAGCAAAAGCTTCCCCTTGCCCATAATATGGAAAAGGTCTTTAAGGATAACACCCTCACTGAGGTTGGGAGCATCAACCGTTTTGTCGTCACGGCTGCAGGGAAGACCCAGTATTACCGCATCAGAGTTTTCCACCGCATTTTTAAGCGGCTCCTTCTCTTCAAAGTAGTTTACAATAAAGCCGTCCTCGCTAAGTGACTGTGCCAGATATTTTGTTCTCGAATCGCCGCCGATAACTAAAATTCGTTTAATATTCATAATGAAAACACCTCTCTATATATTATTACAGAGAGGTGTTAATTGTTAATAAAACTGCGCCTTTATTAAAGTTTTGAAATGAGATATTCGCCGTACTCCTTGCTTGTTGCACCGTCTTTATTACCTGTAACGGTAACAGCACCGTCTTTATCACATTGTATAAGTGCATTTTCGAGAATGCACGCCTTGTCCGTAAGGCATATATGGCGAAGCAGCATAACAAGAGCACGCAGAATACTCTGAGGGTTTGCATATTCTCCTATGCCCTCCTCAATCATTCTGGGGGCACTGCCGTGGATAGCTTCAAACATTGCATACCTATCACCGATATTTGCACTGCCTGCAGTTCCCACGCCGCCTTGAATCTGCGCTGCTTCATCGGTAATTATATCTCCGTAAAGATTTGGCAGAACAAACACCTCGAAGCTGTCACGGATATTTTCATTTACAAGGTTGGCACTCATTATATCTATATACCATTCATCTGCCGTTATATCGGGATAATCCTTTGCTACCTCACTACAAATTGCAGAGAACTTTCCGTCGGTCTTTTTCATAATGTTTGCCTTGGTAACAATAGATACTCTTTTTTTCCCGTTTGCTTTAGCATATTCAAATGCGGCTTTTGCAATTCTTCTTGTTCCGCAGTCGGTAGTAACCTTAAAATCAAATGCAAGCTTTTGGGGGATTTCAATGCCTTTACTTCCCA
>JAFTWW010000024.1 GCA_017465085.1 Clostridia bacterium
GAAGAGTTGCCCTAAGGTTTGCAATGCCCGTAAAGTAGTTTAGGATAAGATTAATCGGGATACATAACAGATAGGTTATCAAAACACCTAAAAGTCCCGATGTAAAGCCTATAATAACCGTTTCGGCGTTGAACATACTCGAAACATTCTTTTTGGATGCGCCGATGGCGCGTAAAATACCGATTTCCTTTGTTCTTTCCTGAACGGAGATAAGGGTGATTACGCCAATCATTATAGAGGAAACCACAAGGGAAACTGCCACAAAGGCTATGAGAACATAGGTGATAGCGTTGATTATGGTGGTTATGGAGGACATCATAAGACCGATATAATCGGTATAGGTTATCTTCTCCATCTCCTCCTTGCCCTCGTTATAATCCTCGATAATTGCCTCAATTACATCCTTATCCTCAAAGGTGGCGGCATAAAGGTTTACGGTGGAGGGGGTATCAAGATCAACATAGCCTAATTTTTCAAGGTTTTGCTCATAGGTTGAATCGGAGAATTCCAAGACACCGTCATAAAGCTCCACAAGGCGCTCGGTGGAAAGTGTTGGAACGGTAGCATCAAGGGCGGCGGCGCGCTGCTCCTCGGTCATAATGCCTATCTGACTTTGCACCCCTGCGGCATACTGCGCCTTAAACTGCTCGGTTAGCATCTGTGAGAAAATTTCATCCAGATCCTCATCGGTAACCGAATCGAGATAACCCTCGATCTCGCTTTCCGCCATAGACATCTGACTGCTAAGGGCGGGTATAAGCACCTTTTCAATATCGGCTCTGTTCATACTCTTAAGAGTGGCGTTAACATTATCCTCTATCTGCTTTGCGGTGGGCAGGCTCATCATTTTAACATAGGCCTCTGCCTTGCCCTTAAGGTTAAGCCCCTTGATATATTCCTTAAACTCCGCTACCTTTTCTTCATCGGTAAGGTTGCCTGTGTTCTCCTTAAAGGGAAGCCCCGTGAAGATATCGGTTGAGGTATCCTCAAGCTGAGCCTTAATGGCATTGGCATCCTTGGAGTTTTCAACAACATATTCGGTAAGCAGGTGGGTATATCCTATAGAGCCCGTAAGCATTGCCGAAACCGCATCTTCTTTGGGGCGGATAATACCCGCTACCTTAAGGTCGGTGCCGTTATCGTAAAGATATTTGGTACCTGCGGCAGTTAAGCGAAGGTCGGTATAAGTACCTGTTGTTTCATCAAGGGTATAACAATCAGAGGAGAAAACCACCCTGAATTCCATATCGCATATCTCTTCATAGGACCATTTGGTCTCCTCTATCTCCACATGGGTTTTGTTCGCCGCGGCATCTGCCAAGGCATCGATTTCCTCCTTGGATTTAAGGCCCAGGGCATAAAGGGTCATATCATCTATTTCGTTGTTTTCATCAACAACAAGAACGATTTCGTTATACTTTTGCGGCCAATTACCGTGGATAACCTCATACTGATTTTTAAGCACATCGTTAATGGTCTGGCCATCGTTACCAGAGAGCATCTCTTGCCATAAAACCGCCCCAGGCGACATCATAGCGGAAGCGGGGCTTTGCTCGCTCATAGTAAGCATTCCCGAAACATCCATACCCATATACTCTATAAGCAGCTCCTGCAAAAGCTCCATAGAATCGGATTTGATGATGGTGCCATCCACATTCTCGGTATATACCTGCATATCCATATTATAGGTATATTGAACGCCCGTGAGAGCCTTATATAAATCGCTTTCCTTATCCTCAAGCTTTTTCTCTACAAAGGCCTTGAAGGCATTAAGGTCGTTTTCGGTGGTATCCATATCGTTAAGGGCGTTTACCAGCTGATAAATCATAGCCTTCTGATAAACTGCATCCTTTTCGTGCTCGCCTGAAGACTGTGCCTGACCTAAGAAGGCGGTAAAGAGTGAGCTTACATCGGTATGCTGTTCCTCAATGGTTAAGGGATAGGAGGAAAGGGTATCCTCCTGCACCGCATCGATATAGGCGGTGGTGCCCTGAGATACGGCATAGATAAGGGCGATACCTATAATGCCGATACTTCCCGCAAAGGAGGTAAGCATTGTTCTGCCCTTTTTGGAAATAAGATTTTTAAGCGAGAGAGAAAATGAGGTAAGAAGGGACATTGAGGGCTTCTTTATATGCTTTTCCTCTTCTGCCCTTTCGGTCTGTTTTTTCTCCTCCAAGGCTATCTCCTCATCGGTAAGGGGAGCAGAATCCTCGGTAATCTCGCCATCAAGCATACGTACTATTCTTGTTGAGTACTTGTTGGCAAGGTCGGGGTTATGGGTTACCATAACCACCAATCTATCCTTGGATATCTCCTTTAATATCTCCATTACCTGAACGCTGGTTTCGGTATCGAGGGCGCCTGTGGGCTCATCGGCAAGGATGATATCGGGGTCGTTTACAATAGCGCGGGCTATGGCCACCCTCTGCATCTGACCGCCCGACATCTCGGCAGGCTTTTTATTTATCTGTGTGCCAAGGCCCACCATCTCGAGAGCCTCTTTAGCCCTTTTTCTTCTCTCGGTTTTAGAAACGCCCGAAAGGCTGAGGGCCAGCTCCACATTCTGCAATACCGATTGATGAGGGATAAGGTTATAGCTCTGGAAAACAAAGCCTACCGAATGGTTGCGGTAGCTATCCCAATCTCTTGCGCCAAACTCCTTAGTTGAACGGCCGTTAATAACAAGATCACCCTCGGTATATTTATCTAAGCCGCCTATAATATTAAGCATTGTGGTTTTTCCACAGCCCGAGGGGCCTAAAACCGAAACGAACTCGCTTGACCTGAAATTAAGGCTCACTCCCTTAAGGGCGTGAACGGTGCCATCCCCTGCGGGATAATCCTTTACGATATTTTTTAGCTGTAGCATTGATTTCCGCCTTTCGCAAATATCTTAAATATATTTTACCATTATTTGTTATATTTTACACCCTATTTATTAACTGCGTATTAATTAAATCTTAAAAAAGCACAACAAAAGTTGTGCTTTTTTGTCAAATATTGAGGGCTTTCTTGAAAACGGGCTCCAAAATATCGGCCATGCGCAAAAATCCGTTATCGTTGGGGTGGGTGCCCGTTTCCTTAAACATAGGAGCGCCGAAAACCTTTATAGGTTCATCCTTGAAATTAAATGTTTGCATATTAGCTCCTCAATTCATCAAGGGTTAGATAGTAGCTGCCGATAAACTCATCGAGAAAAACCTCGGCCTCGGGCAGATTTAATTCTTCGATGCATTTTCTTGTGGATTTTTCTGCCATTTCGAACTCACGGTTGCCCATATTAAGCTCTTCAATACATTTTATAAGGGCCGAAATTTTATCTGCCGCCTTTATTATTTTCTTCTCCTCGCAGTTCGGGTTGTAAAGGGGCTCGTAATCCTCTTTCAAATCCTCGGGGAGCATATCAAGAAGGGTGCTATCCGCAACCGATTCTATCTGCTTATAAACCTTTTTAATATCCTCATTATAATACTTAATGGGGGTTGGCATATCACCCGTAATTATCTCGCTCGTATCGTGAAACATAGCGGCTGTGGCTATCCGCTCGGCGTTAACGTTGCCGCCGAATCGGCGGTTTCTGATAAGGGCGAGGGCGTGAGCAATATAGGCTACCTCAAGGCTGTGCTCACTCAAGGATTCCTTTCTTGTGTTCCTCATAAGCCCCCAGCGGAATATGTTTTTCATCCGCGATAGCATTGCAAAAAAATGACTGCTCATATATTCATCTCCTGACGGTTTAACTCAACTTTTATCCTATTGAATATTATAGCATTTTTTGTTATAATATCAATAAGATATTTTCTAGGAGGAACAAAAGGGTGGATTTTTCTTATAACAAGCTTTTATCCTTAAAGCCTCAGAAGGAAAAGAGGCTTTTCACCTTTCTTTTTGCACTTGGCGTTGCCGCGCTTATTTTTATTCCCTATATGATAATGGATGGGGGATATTTTGTTTTTTACGGCGATTATAATGCTCAGCAAATTCCCTTCTACCAATTAGCCCACGAAGCCATAAAGTCGGGCAACACGGGCTGGAACTGGAACACGGATTTAGGCGCTAATTTTATAGGCTCATATAGTTTTTATCTTTTGGGAAGCCCTTTTTTCTGGATTACCCTTTTATTCCCCAACAGCCTTGTGCCCTATCTTTTAGCTCCCCTTTTAATGCTCAAGTTCGCCTTTGCCGCTCTCACGGCCTATCTTTTTATCCGCCGTTTTGTTAAAAATCCGATGTCGGCGTGCCTTGGCGGAATTATGTACGCCTTTTCGGGCTTCTCGGTTTATAATATTTTCTTTAACCATTTCCATGAGCCCCTTATCTTCTTCCCCCTGCTTTTGTTATCCCTCGAATTACTTATAACCGAAAACCGCCGCGGCGTTTTTGCCCTTTGTGTTGCGGCCTGCGCCCTTGTGAACTACTTTTTCTTCTTCGGCATGGTGGTTTTCTGCATTATATATTTCTTTATAAGGTTAGGCTCTAAGGCCATAAAAATTACCTTCTCTCGTTTTATAGCTCTTATTTTCGAGGCGGTGTTAGGTCTATTGATGTCGGCCATTTTACTTGTTCCCTCCCTTGCCGCCATAATGTCCAACACGCGCGTTTCCGATATACTTCTCGGCTGGAATGCCATCACCTACGGAAAAGAGCAGATATACCTTAACGTTTTGCAGTGCTTTTTCTTCCCGCCCGATATCCCCGCGCGGCCCGTATTCTTCCCCGAGGCCAATGTTAAGTGGTCCTCCCTTGGCGGTTGGCTGCCCCTGTTTAGTATGACAGGCGTTATAGGCTGGTGCATAAATAAAAAAGGACATTGGCTTAAAAGAATTATCTGCACCTGTCTTTTTATGGCGATGGTACCCATACTCAACAGCGCCTTTTATGCCTTTAACACGGCATACTATGCAAGATGGTTTTATATGCCCATTCTTATGATGAGCTTAGCCTCGGTTATGCTCTTTGAGGATTTTGCCCCCGATACAAAATCGGGCTTCAGGTGGACCGCCGCCATAACCCTTATCTTCGCCCTTGTTATCGGCTTCTTCCCAAGGCGTAACAGCGATGGAGAGATAGTTTACGGCCTTTATACCAACAGCGAAAGCAGTATGTATATAGCAAGGTTCTGGATATCGGTGGCGATTGCGGTTATATCCCTTGTTATAGCCTTCCTGCTGCTTAAGCTCCTTAAGAAAAATCAGGCGGCATTCCTTAAATCCGCCGTTGTTTGCGTTTGCATTGTTTCGGTAATTTTCGGCAATGTTTATGTGTTTACAGGCAGGCAACATTCCTACGAGATAGAGGAGGTTGTTATTGACCGACTCATAGAGGGCGACCTTGATTTAGAGGATGAGGGAAACTACCGAATAGATGTTTATGACGGTATGGATAACACGGCTATGTATTTAGGCTACCCCTCCATTAACGCCTTCCACTCGGTAGTACCCGGAAGCCTTATGGAGTTTTATGATAGCATAGGTATTGAGAGAGATGTGGCGTCAAGGCCCGATACCTCGCTTGAGGCTCTTAGAAATCTTCTATCGGTTAAGTATCTTATCAACAGCACCACCGATGATAGCTTTATAGATGAAAACGGCGAAGCCCTTATGGCAGGATATAAATATATTGATACCCGCGATGGATATTATATATATGAAAACCAGAACTATATCCCCTACGGCTTCTCCTACGAATACTATATGGATAGGGAAACCTTTGAATCCTATGATGATATAACCAAAACCCGTATGATGCTTAAAGCCTTGGTGCTTGATAGCGAGCAGATAAGGAAATATGATGGTATTCTTACCAACATCAGCGATTTATGGGAAATAGAGCAGGAGTATGTTCCCCCCGTGGATAGTATTCCCGTAGAAGATACGGACGTATCCTCCGAAGAGGGTGTAGCCGATGCTTTATCCTCGCAGGATTCCTCCACCGTTTCCGAGGAGCCTATTATAGAAGAGCCCGAGGAGGAGCCCATGAGCCTCTCCACCAACGATGAGGCTATGGCGAGGGACAGTGAGCGGCTCAGAAACACATCCGCTTATGAGTTTACGGTTGATAACGGAGGCTTTACCGCCAAGGTTAAGCGGGATAAAACCACCCTCGTTTTCTTCTCGGTACCCTTTGAGGAGGGCTGGAGCACCACCGTAAACGGCAAGGCCGCCGCCATTGAAAAGGTTATGAACGGCTTTATGGCGGTTAAGGTTGATGCGGGGGATTCCACCATCCGTTTTGATTATGAAACCCCCTATCTTGATTTGGGTACAGAGATTACCCTGGGCGCTCTGCTTATCTTCCTTATCTACTTTATCGCTTCCTCGCTTTACTTTAAAAAGCATCCCGCCGAAAACAGTTATCCCGAGGGGGATGAGCTTATTCACAAGTGGCATAAATTTGAGCTTGCCGAGGCGGCGGCTGAATTTATGCTTGAAGATGAGGAGCAAGGGGAAGATGCCGCAAAACCCGATATCCTTGATGTGATTCCCACTATGGAGATTTCCTCCGAGCCCACGGAAAAAGGCTTTGAGGGCGGATTTAATATCGACCTTTCCGCCTTTGAAAAGAAAGATTAGGGCTTGACAACGGGATATTTCGCGCTATAATAGTATTATCAATTTAATTTTCGGGAGCTTGAAGAACTCAGGCTGAGAGGGGGCCGCCGTTTTTAACGGCTATGCTTCGACCGTGTAACCTGATGCGGATAATGCCGCCGTAGGAAAACGATACAGAATATTTGTATTTTTTGCCGCAGGTTACCGCCTGCGGCTTTTTTAGTCGTGGGTGGTAAACGAGTCCGACTTTTTCCCGAGGAAAAGAGGAATTTTTATGGAAAACACAAAAAACACTACCTTCAAGATCTGCCTTTCGGCTATATTCATAGCCCTTGGCACCGTGCTCAGTATGTTTAAGCCTATTGAGATGCCGCTGGGCGGCGGAGTAACCATTTTAAGTATGGTACCCATCGCTATGATGGTGATGATGCTCGGCACAAAATGGGGCTTTATCGCCACCTTTGTTTACTCCCTTATTCAGATGGGTTTAAGCTTTGCCGAGGTTATGAGCTGGGGCCTTACCCCCGCAAGCCTCATTGCCACCTTCCTGCTTGATTACATACTTGCCTACACCGTTTTAGGCTTTGCAGGCATTTTCAGAAAGAAGGGTACCGTGGGCATAATCTTAGGAGTTTGCCTTGCAGTATTTTTAAGATTCGTATGCCACTTTATCTCGGGCGCAGTTATCTTTGATATCTGGTGCGAGTGGGATAACGCCTGGTGGTATTCCTTATGCTACAACGGAGCCTATATGCTTCCCGAAATGGTTATAACCGCTCTTGGCTCCGCCCTTATTTTCAAGGTTCCCCAGATAAAGAAATATATAGCATAATCTCTTCCAAATATCTCCGTTTGCAAATTTGCTTTGATTGTGGTAAAATATCCTTGGCGGTTAGCCGCGACTCAAAACAGAAAGGATATATTTATGAAAAAGATTATTTGCAAAGTGGAATATGATACCGAGAATGCTAAAAAGGTTGCAACCTACACCGAAGGTAATTTCGGCGATAAGGCAGGCTTTGAAGAAAGCCTTTATGAAACCGAAAACGGCAAATTCTTCCTCTATGTAAACGGAGGCGAGGAATCCCCCTATAAAAAAGAGGATATTAAACGCCTTTCACCCGCTAAAGCAGATGAGTGGAAGAAAGCAAGAAACATCTAAAAGAAAAAGAACCTTTCGGCTGAAAGGTTCTTTTTTATTTATCAGAAACCGATTTTTACTGTGTTTACAGTTAGGGGTTTGGCGGTGAGGGTTACGGTGGTATCGGCAATATTAAGCGCCTCATCGCCCTTTTCGAGAGTATTTACTCGGGTGGCGGATTTGGGGGCCTTGGCAAGTTTTATGTTAACTTGCTCGTTATCTTCGGAGAGGCTGTAGAAACGGATAACCATTTCGTTTGTATCCTCTGCCGTTTTAACTGCAGATACTATAACATCGCCCTCAACCTTCAGCCACTGATGCTCGCAGGGTACTGTTCCCTTATGGGCGCAAACCGAAGCCGAGAGCAGAGGCTGGGTAAAGCAGGCGGCCGCCTTGAAGATTTCCTGCTTGTTATCATCAATTATACCAACGGCTACCTTGTGATCGTGCTTACCGAATTCGGGGAGATGGTCGGGGTTATCGGTGGAACGGATAAGGGTTACGCCTAAAGTATCCTCAAAGTATCTGTAGGCGCCCTGAGCGTTGCACATAAGGGCTACGCCTCTTCCCTTTCCATCTGCCACAAAGGCAAAGTTGCGGGCGGGAACATCGTGGGGAAGCTGAGGTCTGTTGATTGTTCCCATGGGAATATCGTAAAGCGCCTTTTCACCGCTAAATGCCAAAGGCAGCTTAAAGCGGAGGGTGGGTATCACCTGACCGTGAGCGCCAATCTCACGCCAATCGGTATTTATCTTATACTCCAAAACCGAGGAATTTTTAGCCAGTGTAACGGTAACGATTATTTTATTGGTATTATACTCAAGGCTATAATCAATACTGCTATCAACCGCGGTGCCGAAATCCTTATCGGCAATGAACACCTTGGCTTCCTCGTTAATGTTTATTTTCTTAACTGCGGGGCCCTCGCTCCAGGCGTTAGGCATATGGATTCGGGCGTTTTCCACATAGTTTTCAAAATACGCCGCCTTTTCCCTTATCATTTCCTTGCCCGTTTTCTTATCCACAAAGGAAATAAGGCACATATCGTTATCAAACTCGGCGCGAACCAAATCGTTTTCGAGTATCAGGGGGCGAACATATTCAACTCTCTGGTTTATGTTAACCGTTTCGGGAGTGGCAAGAGGAATATTTTTAACCTCGCCCTCCTTAATAATAACGGTGGTAACGCCAAAGGCCTTAACCTTAACGCGAACGGAAAGGCGGATAAAATCGTGGCTCCAATAATGCTGAGCGCCCTTGATGACAAATGCCAAGGGCTCGCCACCTGCAGTTTCGCAGGTAAGACGGCTCTTATCTCCCATCCAATCCCATATTGTTATAAAAGCGTTTTCATCGCGGTCAAAATTGGTGGGGTTAAAGATATGTAAAACGCGGATGTTACCCTTGCCGTATTCGGCAACTGTATGAAAATCGAAGGAGGCTAAAGGACTGCCGAAGCCAACGCCTGCGCCCTCCGAGGTGGTAAGGCTATTGCCATCACACATAAAGGCGGAGCTATCAACCGTTTCGGCCAAGGAAAGCATACCCTTTGAGAGCTCGGCATCACAGGCGGCAAGCGCCTCCTGATACATACCCATAGCGTGATTGCGGCTATCACCCACGCAGGAGCCTGGGATAATATCGTGGAACTGATTGAAGAGTACCTTTTTCCACGCCTTTTTATAGTTTTCCTTATTGACCTTTTTATCGGCATAGACGCCCGAAAGAGCCGAAAGAGTCTCGCCCTGATAAAGACGGTCTTCACAAAGGCGGTTACCGCCCTTTATGGCAGATTGAGAGGAATAACAGCCCGTGAATATAAAATTACGCTCGGTATCTACTACGGGAAGCTTATCTTTTGCCGCCTCAAGCTCCTTAAAGAAGGCATGATAAGTGCTGAAAATCATAGTGGGGGCAATGGGCCAGCTTTGCATATCGATAATACGCTCGATATCTCTTCTTGTAGGTCCGCCGCCGTGGTCGCCAACGCCATAAACCCTGAGGCCTGAGTTTATACCGATTTTTTTGCAAACCATCGGTAAGCCCTCGAAGAAGTTATCGTCAATAGCGCCATTATACCAGAAAGGCTCCTGATAGCAGATAATCTCGGCGCCCGAGGGGGCTTTATAGCGATAGGCATACGCAAGCTCTTTACCGCGGCAGTGGTAATAATACTTAACCTCTCCGCCGTTTAATATTTCGGGAACGAAGGCCGAGTGGCCGAAGGTATCGGGCTCGAAATCAAGCGCTAAGGCCTCGGAATCAAGACCGAATCTTTCCTTCATATACTGCTTGGTATAAAGGTGGTGACGGCTAAGGCTCTCGCCTGAGGATAGGTTTTTATCCGCCTCGGTCCAGGTGGAAGCGGTTACCTCCCATCTGCCCTCCTTGACCTTTTCCTTAATCGCCTCGAACATCTCGGGATCGTATTCCTCGCATATAGCGTAGGTAGATGCCTGCGACTGTGAATATGTAAAATCGGGATACTCTGCCATAAGGCGAAGCATTGTGCGGAAGGTATCAAGGGTGATATTAACCGTTTCGTGATAACCCCACATCCAGTTCATATCTATATGAGCATGGGAAACCACATGGAGCTTATATCCCTTTGCAACGGCCGATATAGGCTCTAAGGCCTTTTCGGTTTCGGCGGTTATTTTATCGCTTATAAATCTATCCTTTTTAAGCTTTTCTATAAGCTCATCCAAAACGCTATCAAGAAGCTCGGTATATTCCCCATCCCTTGCCTCATTTATGCGAAGGGCGTAACGAAGCTCACCTTTAAGGCGACCGTTAATTGCGGGAAAATTAAGTATTGATTTAAGTTTTTCGTTAATATTCATAGAAGCCTCATCTCCTTATTTGGATTTTACCATAGATAAAAGTATCCCGTCAATCTATGTATCATAGATTTTTGATGTCCTCGCTTGTCCAATCTATTTTTCTGTTCTTAAAGTAGTATTCTCGGTCGTGTTCGTTAACCTGCCTTATCACTTTGCAGGGATTGCCAACTGCCACGCTCATATCGGGAATATCCTTGGTAACGACACTTCCCGCGCCGATTACCACATTATCACCGATGGTAACACCGGGAACGATTACGGCGCCTGCGCCTATCCAACAGTTTTTGCCTATTTTAACGGGGGAATTATACTGAAGCCCCTTTGCCCGAAGCTCAGGCAAAATGGGATGACCTGCCGTGGCAACAACCACATTGGGTCCGAACATAGTATAATCTCCAACATAGATATGGGTATCATCCACAAGAGTAAGACCGAAGTTTGCATAAACATTTTTTCCGAAGTGAACATGCTTACCGCCGAAATTTGAATGGAAGGGCGGCTCAATATAACAGCCCTCGCCTATCTCGGCAAACATCTCTTTTAGCATCTCGCTTCGCTTTTCAAGCTCGGTGGGGCGGGTATTATTAAAATCATAGAGCCTATCAAGACACTTTATCTGCTCTTTCATAATCTCGGCATCCCCCGGAAAATAAATCTCACCCGAATGCATTTTATCCTTCATACTCATTATATCTCACCTTTATCTTTCATAAATTTTAGCAGAGCCTTACAGCCTGCGGTTATCTCCTCATAAACCATTTCAAAGTTACCCGAATACCAAGGGTCCTCTATATCCTTTGGTCTATCGGTAAAATCAAGCAGGCGGCAGACCTTATTTTTATCATCATTGCCGATAATACTTAGAAGGCGGGGCATATTATACTGCTCCATAACGATGATATAATCAAACTCATCATAATCCTCCCGCGTTATCTGGCGGGCAGCGTGATATCCGAAAGGAATACCGTGCCTTTTAAGCGTTGCGGCGGCGGGCGGATAGATGGGATTTCCTATCTCCTCGCGGGATACCGCCTTGGACTCGGTATGAACATCAAAAGCCTTTGCCATATCCTTGAATATAAACTCCGCCATTGGACTTCGGCAGATGTTCCCATGGCAGACGAACATTATTTTTATCATTATTTTGAACTCCAATCTATGCTAATTTATACCAAAATATGCCGTGTTTACTACCAAAATCAAAGATTTAGGTGGTTTTTGGTATTTTTATCGTTCGGCATATGTCGGCATAACTTGGCATATCTTTTTCTTCATAAGTAGTAAAAAAGGTAGTAAAATCGAAAGAATATTCAATTTTACTACCCGAAAATTTTAGGCTATTTTAATCAGCTTTAAGCCAAGTTCCCTTTGGGAAAATTGCAACTGCAACCTTTCCAACTCTTCCCAAGCATCCTGCAAACCTAAATGTGTGTAGGTGTCCATAGTTACACTAATTTCGGAATGTCCCATTAAATACTGTAGTGTTTTTGGGTTCATTCCGCTTTTTGCTTTGTTGGTGCAATATGTATGTCGGCACACGTGAGGCGTGATTTTGGGAAGCTCTTGCTTGTAAATCTTATTATGCTTCGCAACGATATGTTGAAAATATTTTTCCCAATGCATAGCAACCATTGGTCGCTCGTCCTTGTCAAAGAACAGGAAACCTGAATATCCGTCAATAACAGGCTCTACCTTTGGCGGTTTTCTGTTGGCAAGTATCCGTTTGAAGCATTCGTACACGTCGTCTTCCATAGGAAGCGTTCTTGTGCCTGATTTGGTTTTGGTGCTTTCTATGTATTTTGTGCCGTCGCTTCTGCGCTGAAGTTGGTGGTTTACTCGGATTGTTTTCTTTTCCATATCCAAGTCATTCACGGTCAGTCCGACAAACTCGGAAATTCGCAATCCTGTGTGAAAAAGGATATAAATGCCGTCATAGTATTTGCTGAAATGGTTGTCTGCTTTGACGAATTCAAGGAACTTGCGCATTTGCTCTCTGCTGACAGCTTCTCGCATAACCGAATCATTGATAATGACCTTTGCTAATTCAAAATTAAAAGGATTTTTTGTGATATAGTCATCTTCAACCGCCATTGCAAAGGCAGGACGAAGAACACCGCGAATGCTGTGTATGGAACTATAACTGCGCTTATCTTCCTTTTGCAATTTGATTAAAAACAGTTTCGCATCAGAATGGCGGATGTCCTTAATCGGTAAGTAAGCAAAGGCTTCTTTTGTTAAAATGTTGATTACGGTCTTATATCCTGCTTCGGTTGTTGCTTTGACACCTGTTTTTGTGGCAACATATTTTTTGACCAATTCTAACACAGTCATTTTGCTACCGCTTTTATCGGTGCCGTTTCTCTTGTCCTCGTCAAGTTGCCTGATTTTCTCTCTTAAGGATAAGTCATCTTTTTTACCTGCAGGAAGTCTGTCTGTCGGCTCAAGTCTCCAAGAATAAAGGAAATGCGGTTTGCGTTGGAAATCAAGATATTTATAGACATATCGTCCGTCTTTTTTCTGGCTTTCTCCGTTTCTTAAAACTCTGTTTTTGTTATCTCTGCGTTTTACGCTCATATTCATTTTCTCCTTTCAATGTGAGAAAGCCTTGAATATGACATACAAACATTATACCACCATTCAAGGCTTTTTGCACTATGTATTTTTAAATTGTTGTAAGTTCATTTAAAAAGGCTTCAAATTTTTGCCTTTTTATCATATATTTAACACCATTTTGGATAAACAACCCAAGGTGATTATATGCTTCAATCATACTGCGAAGCTTCTTCTCGCCAATTCCAAAATAGGCGGTTGCTTCTGTTACGGTTAATAAACATTTTTCGCTAATTCTTACTTCGTTATTTTTCAATACAATACCCTTACCTTTCATAAATTTTATGGTTATTAGCCCTGCTTTTAAGCACCCTTTCGCGTGGGAACTTAATATTAAGTTGTCAAGGAACAATGGGCGCATTTCGGCGCGACCGAAATCATTATAGGGTGATTGCATTTTTGTTTGCAGGGCAAAAAACTATAAAATAAAAAAATTTTGAAAAATATTTTTTAACTGTGAGGGGAAGCTCTCGGCAGGGGTAACACCCCGATAGAGCACAGACATTTGCGTGTCGAAAATGGTACTGTGTACCATTTATCGACAGCATTTTAAAACGTCTATACTGTAGTAAAGGCGGTGATAAAATGTCAAAAATGAAAGCAACAATAAGAAACGGCAGAACAACAAACGCAGGGCGCGTCTTTAATGCTAACCATAACACGCGCCAAGAAACAAGGGCGGTCGAGGGACATATCGACCACGACCGAACAGCGCAAAACTTAAATTTTAAGTTTTTTGCAGATGGCAATATCGAAAAGTGCCACAGCTTCGATTCAAAAGCTTTTGAGATTTCGCAGTACGAAATTTACTACGGCGAGGGTCAGGAAGCCAAAAATCAACGTTATAAAGCAGAGGCACACGCAGACCGCTGTAAAACGGTTTCAGAGGTGTACGCTAACCCGAAAACCTCGCCACTCGAAACTATTTTACAGCTCGGCAATATGAACACAGACATTCCCCCAAATGAACGCGAACGCATTTTAACCGTATCAGCTTTTCAGCTTATCGACAGTTTAAGGGCAAAATATGGGGATAATTTAAAGATACTGTCCCTCTCAATCCATAAGGATGAAGCCGTAATTCACGGGCATTGCCGTTACACAATCTTGGGGCGCGACCGCTTCGGGTATGCTGTCCCAAACCAAAATCAAGGATTTCAGGAAATGGGGATTGAACGCCCAAACCCTGACAAGCCGTTGAGCCGATACAACAATCCCCTGATGACGTTTTCAGAGGAATTGCGCGAGACCTTTTACGCCCTTTGCGAGAAAAACGGCGGTATTGAGATTGACCGCGAGGTCAAAAATCCAAGCCAAAAGCACAGGGACATATTAGAGTATAAGTGCGAACAACTGCAAAAATCGGTTGCTGAACTGACGGCAGAGCGCAACACCCTGCGCGACCAAAACAGCATATCAAAAGTTATACAGGACAGTTTTAACGAGGTTGAAATCGACATCGAAGCCGAAGCAGTACCCGAGCGCACCCACAGGGGTCAGGTTGTCGAAGCCGAAAAGGTCAAAATCAAGAAAACTGATTTTGATTGGCTGAAGGAACGCGCGAAGCTCACAATCGGCATAAAAACGGCTTTTGACAAACTGCAGCGTTACGGCAAACAGCTTTGGCAAGATGTCAGCAGGGACAAAATTGTGTCCGACCTGACCGAAAGAGCTGAAACAGCCGAAAGACGAGCAAGAGAGAAAGAAGCGGTTGCAAAACAGCTTACCGACAATCTTGACAGAGCATATCAAGACCTACAAGAGCGCGACGAGTTTCTGAAGCACGTGGGTATTTGGCAAAAATTTTGCCAATTTGTAAAAGAAAAATTTAGAGAAAGACAGGAAGCGGAACGAAACGACCGCACCCGATAAAAGAGGTATAATTATGGAAAATTTAGACTTAAATAAGGTCATAGACCTAAACGAAAGCATTGAAAGTACGGAAGCAAGGCTTGAAACTGTAAAAGCAGAGTTAAGCATAGAGGAAGCCGTGCGCGAAGCCTTTTCAAAAGACCTTACACCCAAAATCTTGCGCCATAAGGTGCGCTATAAAAGGGTAAACGGCGTAAAAGTGCCTTGCACAGAGATAACCATTGAGGAAAAATTGCTAGACGATTTAGTCAGCGTTGCGGGTAGTCAGGTGCAACTTAAAGAAAATTACAAAAAGTTGAAAGCACTAGGCGAACAGCTTAAACGTGAAACTTCACAAACCGAACTATACAAAAGGTGTGTTGAGACAGAGGCGCAAATTAAACAGCTAAAAATGGAAAATATGCTTTTAGAAGCGAAAGTTAAGGAACGCGACCGCGAAATCGCGGAAATCTATGCTCAAGGCACAGATCCGTATATTGACTATGAAGAACAAACCTACGATTTAGAAATCGAGTAAATCAGGACTTGCCGAAAACGGCAGGTCTTTTTTTGTCTGCATACGCCGTAAAAGAGCCGTCAGGTACAGACCGCCGTATGTGTCCTCGCAGTAATCAAGGCTATTTTCAACCGTTTCAAAGCCGTTGTAATGCGTTTCAAGGTATATTGCGCTGTCGCTGTCCCTTTCGCAGAAAGCAATCATTTTCTTATGCGAGATACGACCGTCGCGCTCGGTGATCGTAGGCTTTTCAAGGCTACGGCTACCACACCACCGCTTGAAAGTGAGGCGGTCGCCCTCGTCATCCTTGCCTTTTGTTAGATGCACCGCAAGAGCTGTCAAGCCGTCAGCTTCAAAGCGCAGACGATCGGCTGAAACTGTCCCCTGTCCCCAAAGAGCCGAAAGCTCGTCCCTGCTCAAGCCCTCGCTTATAACTAAATGGGCGTGTAGGCGTTGGTGTTCCTCGCCATATTCAATTATGTATATGTATTTAGGCTCAACACCTACCTTTGTATATTTGCGCTTTACTCGACGCAAGTAGTTCTGCACCGCCCGTTGACAGTCGGCTACCGTTTCGGGTAGGCTGTCCTCGTCAAAGGTCAAGGTTACAAAAAGGTCTTTTGGGGTAAAATTAGTGTGCAGAAGCCTACGCAAACGATCGGTGGCGTGGCGTTTGTTTAGCTTTTTTTGTATTTCGGTCGTTGGCTTCTTTCGTTTGCCTCGCCCTCTCGTTTGGGTGTAAACAGGATAAATTGCTACCTCTATGTAGTCCCCACAAGTGTATTTGCGCTCTCTGTATGTTCTTTGCATTGTTTGTTTCCTTTCTATATGTGGTCGTTATGTTAATACCTTTTACAAGCTCGGTAAAACCGAAGCAGTCGGCAAGGGTTAGTATAGAAGTTATAAAACTCTATAATGATTATAGTTTGATTACATTTTTGTTTGAGGGGTAAAAATAAAAAAATCCTCTTGCAAATTGCAAGAGGAAATAAGAGATATTATATATAAAAAATCTCACAC
>JAFTWW010000025.1 GCA_017465085.1 Clostridia bacterium
GGCTCTGAAATTTTCGGTAATTCTGATACCGTTTTCCTGCTGCCATCTGAAATTATCGAAGGTAAATTCTTCACCGATAAGTCTATTTATTTCCTCAAAGGATTTGCTTTCAATTTCCTCGGGAGAAAGGAGATATTTCATCTCGGCGGAAACTTTAGTTTTTCTTAGCTGGAGTCCGTTGTAAAGGGGGTCGTAAGCGAAAGCTCCCATAGTTTTTATCATAATGACGGGAACGCCAAGCTTAATTACGAGCTTGCCAAGGCTTTCGGGGAGTGTGGTGGCGGTGCCATCAAAGCTATAGCTTGCTTCAGGGTACATAAGCACCGAGGTTTTGTTTTTCTTAATGCAATGGAAAATATTCCGCACAAGAACGCTATCTGCCGTAAATTTCTGTGTTGGCACACAACCAATAAGCCGCATTAGTAAATTTTTACCTACGAAGCCATCGGAGGTCATGATAATATTATATCTTTTAGGGAACAAAAGCGCCGATGCGATTTTCAAATCAATAAAGCTTGAATGATTCATCAGTATTAAGGCGGGCTCTTTTCTTCCCAACCGCTCCATACCGATTTTACTATACTTAAAACCTACGCCCAAAAGAGTAAAAAAGGATAAAACCCTTACAACAAAGGCTAAAAGCATATTAGGCTTTAAGGGCTTTTTATGTTTTCTCACGGGAAGCTTTAATACCTCTTCGTAAGATTTCGCCGCAACTTTAATCTTCATAAATTTCCTCTCAGAGCGCTTCGTAATATTTTTTCATAGCTAAGGCATCCTCTGCCTGCGTGCCATCCGACTCGCATATAAAGGTGGGACTGCAACCGTATTTATATGTCAACTCCATAACGGGCTCGAAATCGGGGCCATAAACGGTATCGGCAAAGGTTAAATGCTTTTTCTCACCGCCTGCAGTGTACTCTATCTTGGAAAAATGGGAGTGGAAGGTTTTAAGCCTATCACTGCCAAGCTTATTTTCTATAGCCCCAAACACACTCTCATAATCAGAAAGGGCTTTGAAATAGCCTAAATCACGGGCATTCAAGTGACCGAAATCTATACAAGGAATAAGCCGCTCATCAAGAGTGCAAAGGGTTAACACCTCATCTAAAGTACCCAGCTGATTTACCTTACCCATAGTTTCGGGGCAGATATGAATATTGCCTAAACCCTCGCTATCTAAAGCATCTATGGATTTTTTCATAGTATCCATAGCAAGCTCTAAAGCCTGCTCCCTGCTTATTTTACCGCAGGAGCCCGTATGAACGATTATTCGGTTGCCGCCCATGGCGTTAACCGCTCTTGCGGAGGCCAAAATATAGTTTATGGAATTAAGCCTTTTTTCCTCCTCTACAGAGGACATAGAGATATAATACGGGGCGTGAAGAGAAAGGGTTATTCCCTTTTCCTTAGCAAGTGCGCCAAGCTGGCCTGCTTTATCATGACCGATGTTTACTCCTCTGCCGCACTGATATTCAAAGGCGTTGAGCCCCATTTTTTCTAAATATTCGGGTACTTGAAGGCTATGCTTATAGCCCATAGCCGTAAAGCTTACAGAATTACCTGCGGGACCGAATTTTGCCGACATAACTAATTCTCCTTATAGTCTTCAATCTTATGGATTTTGTAAATTCCTTTTTCCAGATATCTTCTCACCTTAAAGCTCCAACCATCCTCTAATTTTATGGGGGTAAGCAATATGGTTTTTATACCTACAAGCCTACCGCCTAAAATATCGGTGAAAATCTGGTCGCCGACAATGGCAAGCTCTTTCCTCTTAACACCGAGCCTTTTCTTGCCGCGCAGATATCCGAACGGCAGGGGTTTTAAGCCCAAGCTTATAAAGTTAAGGCCTATTCCCTCGGCGAAGGGCTTAACCCTTGCTTCCTTGGAATTAGAAAGAACAAGCAGTTCGATACCGCTTTTTTTCATTTTATCTATCCACTCTAAAAGTCCATCGGTAAGCACGGTGCCGTGATGGGTGGACATCGTGTTATCCACATCCAAAAGCAGAGCCTTAATGCCAAGCTTATTTAATACCTCGGGGGTTATATCGGTTATTCCCTTGAATTTAATATGGGGTTTCAAAAGCATTTTTTCACCTACAAAATATGGAAATTGTAATAAAATAAAAAAGGCGGTTTAATAAACCGCCTTTTTGAAAATTCACCGAATTAGCGGAACTTTCTCTTACGAGCCGCTTCCGACTTCTTCTTACGCTTTACAGAGGGCTTCTCATAGTGCTCTCTTTTACGAACTTCCTGAATTACACCGTCTTTAGCGGTCTGCCTCTTAAAACGACGTAAAGCGTTATCGAGTGATTCATTTTCTTTAATTCTAACCTGACTCATTCTAATTCCCTCCCTCCGCAGAATTGCAGGGGTTATATACTATCACAAACGATATTATACAATACATTAAGGTAATATGTCAAGTTTATTTTTGTTTTGTCACATTTTTTCGATGGTTTCCATCAGATAGTCGCCAAATTCCGAGCAGGTAGCGCCATCACTACGGCCCGTGATAACGAACTTTTTATCCACCATAGTGCAGTGATAAAGCGCCTTATCAAGCTTATCTGCCTTCTCGGTAAATCCAATATGGCGAAGTAGCATTTCGGTAGCCTTGAACATACTTGTGGGGTTAGCATACTGACCGCGGCCCTGCTCAATCATTCTGGGCGCGGAGCCGTGAATAGCCTCAAACATAGCATATTCATCGCCGATATTAGCGCTGCCAGCGGTACCTACGCCGCCCTGAATCTGCGCGGCCTCATCGGTGATGATATCGCCGTAAAGGTTGGGCATAACAAACACCTGAAAATTAGAGCGAACGCGCTCGTTAACAAGGTTTGCAGTCATAATATCAATATACCAATCCTCTGCGGTAATCTCGGGATAATCCTTAGCAACCTCATGGGCAAGCTCTGAGAACTTGCCATCGGTCTTCTTCATAATATTAGCTTTGGTAACTATGGCAACATTGGTCTTGCCGTTTTTCTTGGCGAACTCGAATGCGGCGCGGCAGATACGGCGGGTACCCTCGTTGGTGGTTACCTTGAAATCAAAGGCAAGAGTATCGGGAATTTCTACACCGCGGCTACCAAGCACATACTCACCCTCGGTATTTTCACGGTAGAAGGTCCAATCAATGCCAAGCTCGGGAACTGCTACGGGGCGAACATTTGCATAAAGGTCAAGCTCTCGACGCATAGCAACATTGGCGCTCTCTAAGGTGCCGCCCTTAAGGGTGGTGGTAGGAGCCTTCAGGATAACGTTGCAAGCCTTAATCTCGGCAAGAACATCATCGGGAATAGCCTTGTTGTGAGCAATACGGTTTTCAATGGTAAGGCCTTCTATTGTGCGAAGCTCAATTTTACCTGCGGCAATTTCATCCTTTAGTATAAACTGTAAAAGTCTTTCACTCTCGGCTGAAATGATGGGGCCTATTCCATCGCCGCCGCAGATACCGATAATAATCTTATCAAGCTTATCGTAATCTACCTTTTTATCCTCCTGCTCCATCCTGCGCTGACGGGCAATCTGCTCGGTTAAAAGTGTGCGGAACTGTTCTACCGCTGCATCAACATATTTTTCCATAATTATTTACCTTCCTTTGTATATGCAAGCAGTCCGCCTGCCTTTAATATAGCCTTCTGCCTTTCGGTGAAGGAACAGCAAAGGGTTATTTCTTTGCCCTTGGTTTCGTTCTTAAGGGTAATCTCACCCTTATCCATACCCTCAAACACACCTGAAAGAGTAAGGCTATCGCCCTGCTCGATTTTATCATAATCATCGGCGTTCTTGAAGGTTAGGGGCATAATACCCGCGTTTATAAGGTTTGCCACGTGAATTCTCGCAAAGCTCTTGGTGATAACAACGCGAACGCCTAAATACATAGGAACAAGGGCCGCGTGCTCTCGGGATGAGCCCTGACCGTAGTTAGCTCCGCCTACCACTATGCTCTCACCCAAGCTCTTTGCTCTTTCGGGAAAGGCTTTATCACAAACACCGAAGCAGAACTGCGAAAGGTGGGGTATATTGGAGCGGTAGGGTAAAATCTTAGCGCCTGCAGGCATAATATGGTCGGTAGTGATATTATCGCCAACCTTAAGCGCCACGGTAGCGGTAAGGCTATTCTCCTGCGGCTTAGAGGTGGGGAAGGGCTTGATATTAGGGCCTCTTAACACCTCAACACCTTCTGCCGCATCGCTACCTGCGGGGTCTAAAACTGCGGTATCGTTCACCTTAAAGCTTTCGGGCATTTTGATTTCGGGCATTGTACCTAAATCGCGGGGATCGGTAATAACACCCGTAAGCGCGGCGGCTACGGCAGTTTCGGGAGAAACTAAGTAAACGCCTGCATCGGCGGTGCCGCTTCTGCCCTCGAAGTTACGGTTAAAGGTTCTTAGTGATACGCCTGCCGAGTTAGGCGAAAAGCCCATACCGATACAAGGACCGCAGGCGCACTCTAAAATACGGGCGCCCGAGGCTATAATATCGCTAAGCGCTCCGCAATCGGATAACATTGTAAGCACCTGCTTAGAGCCTGGGGAGATGGAGAGGCTTACGGAGGGACTTATGGTCTTGCCCTTCAAAAGAGCCGCAACCTTTAACATATCAAGCAGGGATGAATTTGTGCAGGAGCCAATACATACCTGATCAACCTTGGTGCCCTTGATAGACTCTACCGTAACAACATTATCGGGGCTGTGGGGGCAGGCAATAAGGGGAACTAAGGTATCAAGGTTAATATCGATAACCTTATCGTAAACTGCATCGGGGTCACTTGAAAGGGGAATATAATCCTCTTCCCTGCCCTCTGCCTTTAAGAACTCTCTTGTAATCTCATCAGAGGGGAAAATTGAGGTGGTAGCGCCAAGCTCGGTACCCATATTTGTGATGGTGGCGCGCTCGGGAACAGATAGGGTTTTAATACCCTCGCCGCCCCACTCGATTATGGCGCCAACGCCGCCCTTAACCGAGAGTATTCTCAGAATTTCAAGACTTATATCCTTTGCGCTTACAAAGGGCTTAAGCTTACCTGTAAGGTTTACCTTATACATTTTGGGCATTGTGATATAGTATGCGCCGCCGCCCATAGCAACTGCAACATCAAGACCGCCCGCGCCCATAGCAAGCATACCGATACCGCCGCCTGTGGGGGTGTGGCTATCGGAGCCGATAAGGGTTTTGCCCGGTTTTCCGAAACGTTCAAGATGCACCTGATGGCAGATGCCGTTACCGGGACGGGAGAAATATATACCGTGCTTCTCGGCAACCGACTGAATATATCTGTGGTCATCGGCATTTTCAAAGCCTGATTGCAGGGTATTGTGGTCTATGTAAGCCACGCTCTTTTCAGTCTTAACGCGGTCAAGACCCATAGTTTCAAACTCGAGATATGCCATAGTACCCGTGGCATCCTGAGTAAGAGTCTGGTCAATTCGAAGAGCTATCTCCTGGCCCGCGGTCATATCGCCGCTAAGCAGATGCTCCTTAATAATTTTTTGTGCTATTGTGTAACCCATAGTAAACCTCTCAATTTGTATTCTTTATATGAATATAAGCATTTTCAATATGCTGTTCCATCAATTTGCTTGCCTTTTCGGTATCACCTTCGGCAATGGCGGCATATATCGCCTTATGCTCATTAACCGATGCCTCGGCTCTGCTCTTGCTTTCTACCGAAGCCTTGCGGAATTTCTGCACCTTTTTATGAAGGGGCACCAAAACATCAAAGAAAACCGAGCTTCCGCTACTCTTATAAACAAGATTATGGAACTGATTATCCATATATTTAATGCGGTCTGCATCGTGCTTGGTGTAATAAAACTCCTGAAGCTCCACCGCGTGAAGAAGCTCACTTAACTGTTCTTCAGTGCGGTTTTTAGCCGCGAGGGATGCGGCGAGGCATTCCACATTTTTTCTTATAAGGAATATATCCTCAACATCCTTTTCGGTTATACCGATAACGCACGAGCCCTTGCCCGATTCCTCTATTAAGTGCTCCTGCTCAAGTCTTCTCAGCTCCTCTCTTATGGGTGTTCGGCTAACGCCGAGCTCAAGGCTAAGCTTACTTTCGGTAAGCACCTCGCCCCGCTGATATTTACCCGTAAGAATATCGGTTTCAATCTGATTAAAAACCTGATCCGCCAGGGAAACTGTTTTATGGTCTATCATAATATTCACCTATTACAAGCGGGCAAGCTTCCCGTTTGTAATCTCCTCTATTTTTTCTTCTATCTCGGAAACCGAAAGGGTGGTCTGCCTGCCATCCTCATATTCTTTATCTATCCATTCTTTCATCTTTACCACAAGGTCGCTACGCTTATCCACGGCCGTCTCGCCCGAAAGACCGTAATTCTGATTTATCCAGTAGGCAATACCTGCAAGGCCCGAGGTTTTGCCCAGCATTACGGAAACGGGGCGGTTGAGTATCTTTTCGGTGTTGAAGATATTGTAGATTTCCTCATCCTTTAATAGTCCGTCAGCGTGAATTCCCGCCCTCGTAACATTAAAGTTTCTGCCAACAAATGGGGTCATAGGAGGAATTTCATAGCCGATTTCCTTCTTAAAGTATTCGGCAATTTCGGTTATAACCGTGGGGTCCATACCGTCAAAGGAACCGCGGAGAGAGGCATACTCCATAACCATAGCCTCAAGGGGCACATTGCCCGTGCGCTCACCAATACCGAGGAGTGAGCAGTTGACGGCAGATGCGCCGTAAAGCCAAGCGGTTGAGGCATTGGCAACTGATTTATAGAAATCGTTATGGCCATGCCACTCAAGCATCTCGCTGGGTACATCGGAATAGTGCTGTAATCCGTAGATAATACCGGGTACGCTTCGGGGCAGCGCTACCTCGGGGTAAGGTACGCCGTAGCCCATAGTATCGCAGGCTCTTATTCTTACGGGTATTCCCGCATCCTTAGACATCTTCATAAGCTCGTTTACGAAGGGAACTACAAAGCCGTAGAAATCAGCTCTTGTAATATCTTCAAGATGGCATCTCGGCATAACCCCTGCCTCAAATGCCTCGCCTACTGCGGAAAGATATGTATCCATAGCCTGTTTTCTTGACATTTTAAGCTTTTTGAATATGTGGTAATCTGAGCAAGAAACAAGGATGCCCGTTTCCCTTATACCTAAATCCTTAACAAGCTTGAAATCCTCCTTGCTCGCTCTGATCCAGGTAGTTATCTCAGGGAACTCAAGGCCTAACTCTTTACAGCGGGCTATTGCCTCTCTATCCTTCTTGCTATACACGAACATCTCGGTCTGACGGATGATGCCGTAGGGGCCTGCCAGACGGGACATATATTTATAAAGCTCTACTATCTGCTCCACAGTATAGGGCTCAACCGATTGCTGACCGTCACGCAGGGAGGTATCGGTGATCCATATATCCTTAGGCATACCCATAGGTACTCTTCGGTGGTTGAAAGCAACCCTCGGCACATCCTCGTAGGAATACAAATCCCGATAGAGATTGGGGTTTTCAACATCCTGCAAGGAATACTTATAGGTGGCCTGTTCAAGAAGATTTGTTTTATTGGAAAGCTCTAACATCTTCTCTCTCCTTTTATGTTTAGCATAATTGTATACAATTATACCACAATATTTGGATATGTCAAGACCATATTATTATATTATTGAAGAAATTTTATGTACGGGGCATTCCGCCCCTTTTCTATCCGTTCGCTATGCGAACACTTTTCACTCTTCACTCGGGCGATTCGCGAATCGCCCCTACGAATATATTCCATCTGCAATTTGGGCGAAAACCGAGGTTACTGCGGCGGTAGTGCTTTCCTCGGCCATAATGATTACGGTGTACTTCGGTTCTTCGGCGGGGAAAAAGCCGCAAAACCAGCTATTGTTAATTTCAATTCCGTTTTCGTTATATCTGCCCGTTTGCGCGGTGGCAGTTTTGCCCGCGGCGGTGGTGCTCTGAGGTTTTGCCCCCGTTCCCGTACCCTCGGTTACAACCGCTGATAAATAACCTCTTAGCATTTCTGCCGTCTCCTCGCTCATAACCCTTGTGGGATTGCCCATATCGTAGCTTGTAAATTCACCGTCTTTAACAGTTTTTTCTACCAATGATGGCATATAGTAGGCGCCGTTTCCCCCTATAGCCGAATAGAGATTCAGCATTGCTACGGGGCTTAACAGTAAATCCCCCTGACCGATGCTCAAATTAGCAAGGGAAGCGGGGTTTGAGAGCCTTTTAATATCGGTTATATTTCCCTTTGCCGCCTCCATATTTTCGGCTATCTTGATACTGTTGCCGAAGCTTAAGGAGGATGCCATATTATAAACCGCCGCGCTACCCGTGTTTATGGCAAGGGTATAGAAAAAAGTGTTGCAGGACTGGGCAAGGGCAGATTTAATATCCATAATGCCGTGACCATCCCTCTTATGACACTTAAAATCCCTATCTACAATATGGGTTGACCCCGTGCAGTTAAAAACAAGGTTATGTTTTCCCCCACCAATAGCCGCGGCGGCAACGCAGGGCTTAAAGGCGGAGCCCACGCTAAAAGCCGCAAGGCATCGGTTAAGCAGGGGCGAATCCTCTCTATCGAGATACAAAGAAATATCGGTCAGCTCAAAGGTTGGCTTACTCACGCTTGCCCTTATTTTGTTTGTTTTGGTTTCTGCCACCACCACGGCGCCCCGCTCTATGACTTGCGCCGCTTTTTCGGCAACGCTTTGTATATTAACATCAAGGGTGGTTACGACCCCCTTTGTAACCTCACTCAGATCGTTTTCAAAATATGGCTCGATGCCCTTAAGCGTTCCGCCCTTACCATCGGTGGTGAATACGGCGTTTACCTTGCTATCGCTGTATAAAAGCTCATCATAGGCGGCTTCAAGCCCCGAAACTCCCCTTCCTTCCGAATCGGTATAGCCGATAATATGAGGGGCAAGGGTATGACTATCCGTATGCTTAAAAACGGTAGTAAAGCATAGGCCATCCGCCTGCTTTGCCTCATCCGTAGCAAAGGCTATAGGCTTATCGTTTTTAAGGCTTTCAAAGGCTGTTTGAAGCTCTTCTCCCGAAAGCATCTCTGAAAGGGCGGTAACGGCGGTGGGCTTAGGCGCCGCGGCGCAATAGGTCTGCTTTTCTGCATTAGTTATGGGCACCATATTGCAATCGTAAATGGTGCCTCTGATACTTGTAATTGGTATTTTATATGAGGATTGCTTTACGGCAACGGCGGTATAGTCCTTTGAGATTATCACGGCCACCCTCAAAACACAGCTAAGGAGCATCAGCATAAGTACGAAAAAGCAGATTGTACTCCTTCTTGCAAAAAGCTTTTCAAAAAAAATATCCGTTTTCACATCAACACCTCAGTTTAAGTATTGACATAAAAACGGAATATAATTATTTTTCAGAGTCTTTCAAAATCATCCACACTAAGCACGAAAACTGTGGCGCCCTTAACCTCGGTTTCTGCCGAAA
>JAFTWW010000005.1 GCA_017465085.1 Clostridia bacterium
ACAGTTTCATCGGGATTCTGGAAGGTGTTACCCTGATAATAGGGATAGATTTCATAATTTTCTTCATTTAGGTCGAAATCGCCCTCTTCAAACTGAATGGTAACATCATCAATATAAACAGGCTTACTTACCATATAGTTTTGGGATACGAAACCAAATGCAATTTTAGAGCCTGCGGTGAAGGCTAGCTTTTCAACCGTGCTTCCATCGGAATTTGATAAAAGCACCTGCAGGTTTATGCCTGAGAAGGTAAACTGCATTTCCATCCATTCGCCAAAAATAACGGTATCCGAAGCGACATAAATAAGGGAAGATATACCGTCAACATATTCTCTTCTTTGCAGTGTTCCGTGTTTACCCTCACCGCCGCCCTGATAGGAAAGGGCCTTGAAGTTTTCAGCATCGTTGTACTCATAGATGAAGAAAGGTGTAACAAAGTTATTTATATCTTCACTTAAGAACTTGAAAGAGAACTTTGTAACCTGAGCAGAGCCTTCGGGCCACAGCTTTTCGTTAAGCTGCCACATAGCAGTTGAGTTACCCGATATAAGCTCCATTGCAAAAACATTGTTGTCTTCATTTCGCGGGTCGGCAACTATTTTCCCCGAAGCCTGACCCTTATCCTCTATTATCTGAATAAAGGGGTTCTGTCCATACTCAAAATCGGCAAATACTTCATAGCCATTCTCATAGTCGCCTATATTGCCGACATCCTGCGGATTATCGTTGATATATTTAAGCGCAGAATCTATTTTTGCCTTATAAGGATAAGCGGTTAAAATCTGCTCGCGCTTTCCTAAAGCCTCATAGGCATCATATACCGCTTTAAGGTCAGGTAAATCTTCTTTGGTGTATTCGTTATCCTCGCGGCTGAGCAATGCTCCGTAATCGTTTATGAACTTCTGCATAACTGCATACTCATCGGGATAGAACCTCTGAGCCATTTCACCGAGAAGGGCAAATTCAGCCGTAAGCAAGCTCTGTGCTTTGGCACTTAACTCACCGTAAGCATTAAATGCCGCATCGTAAGCTGCTTTGTCGGCATCGGTTACGCTATCGGCTGTCTTACTTAAAATTGCTGAATGTGCAGCCTTAAAGGCAGCCGCATCTGCTATTGCGATTTCCTCAGCAGTTTTGCTGAATTTAAAGCTTACATCATCAATATACGAGGTTTCACCTGTACCGAAACCAAAGCCAACCTTAAAGCCGCTCTCCTTAAGCGCACCTAATGCGTTGCTGTAATGACCGTAGGTATAGTAAGCCGATTGAGGTCCGGTGCAGAAATCAACCTCTGTAACACCGCTAACACCTTTAATAGCTTCATTAATTTTGGAGTTTTCAACTCCCTCAGTATCTGAAACTATTACAGTAATAGCACCTGAATAACTTAAAGCTGTTACGGAGGGCTTTGCTACTCCCGTAGCCTTAACGGCTTCTTCAACCTTAGCTCTGATTTCGCTTAAATAACTGTCTCTGGTATCGCTGCCCGTATCTGTGTCAGTCTTAACATTGAATACGGAGCAACCGTTATCAACTGTAAAGTTCCAGCCCCAGAGCTTGCCGTTTTGATAATCAAAATCAACCGTAATATCCGTCCAGCCGGAAACCGCCAATCTCTGATTAGCAGTAGCCCAAGCCACAACCGACTTGTTAAGGGCAAGACCTATATTCTGACCCGAACGGAACAAATATTCAACCTGATTATTTGTACCGTCGGTGCAAATACCCCTGTAAAGCACAAGGCTGATGTTTTTAGCAGACTGATTATTCTCTGAAGAATAATATTTGAATGAAATTGATTCTATCTTTCTATCAGTGGGATAATAGCTGCTGTTAAGGGTGTACAAATATGTACTTGAAGCATTTGCAGAATCTAAGGATAAAACGCTGTTATCAGAATCAGTAGGACTTACTGCAATATTACCCTTAAGGGAGGTATCGTTTTCAACAGGATTTTCGTCTGTGCTGAAAACGGTTGTTTCATAAATATCGGCAGGGATTACGCCATCCTGATATTCGAAATCATCGAAAAACTCACCGTTTGAGCCTGTGAGAATCTGAGCATCAATAGCATTACCCTTTAGTGCGCGCGATATCTCATAAAGATTTGTTTTTTCAGCGCTGAGAGTGTTCTGAGCATCGGCTGAAAGGTCTAAAAAGGCATTTACAGCCGCATTTAAAGCATCCATATCCGAAGCAGTAGCCGTTTCGGCAGTTTTTGCTAAAATGGCAGAATGGGCAGCTTTATAAGCCGAAACCTCGGCAGAAAGAATATCTGCCTTAATCTTATTAAGTACCTCATCAAGATTTGATTTTTGGGCGGTAAGTAATGCTTTAACATCATCGCGAAGTGCATCGTAAGCAGCTAAAGCCGCCTCTACCGCCGCTTTATCATTCTCTTTGGCAGTAGCTGTTGTGAGATTCAGTGTATCCGCATAATTTGTGCGGAAATCTTCTGCTACAAGCTGTGCCGAATCGGTAGCAATAACCTCATAGTTAAATGCTACATTATCTATAAGCGTAGCTGATACACCGAACATAAATCCATAGGTGAAATTATTCTGCGCCATAGAATCAAGGGGAGTATATGCACCCTTATTATAGGTAAAGCTTTGCTCGTCATTTTCACCTATTTTAAGCTTAAAGCCGTAAAGCCTTTCATCATTATATATATATGAAATGTTTACATTAGTCCAAACTCCTGATGAAACGGACATATCCTTTATCCAATACTTACAAGAGGTACCGTTGGCAATAACCTGATGACCTGACTGATTAGGTATAATACCGACACCGTTGCTCAAAGCCGAAGAGGCGTCATTTATATTTGCGCCCTTGTAATATATGGCATAGGTCGGTTTTGAGGTGCTTTCAAGATACACATCAAAGCTAAAGCTCTTGATTTTTCTGTTTTCGGGAATATGAGCATCCTTAAAGAAAATACCAACATTTCCCGATTCATTATTAGAAGTACCGAGTTTTAAAACATTATTGGTGCTATTTGTGGGGTCGGCTACAACCTCCGCATTAGTCTTTATATCGGAATTTGATGCATTTTTATCGCCTTTTTCACCGTTATAAAGGGAGGTCTCCCATATATCATCAAGTGATAAACCGTTATACTCAAAGGTATCTTTAAGACTTATCTCGTTTCCAAGATATGCCGCTATACCGTCATCAGCGGAAGCGATTAAGGAGAGATTTAACGATACGATTATCAGCAAAGCTGAAAGCGTTAAAGAAATTATTCTTTTCAAATATCTTTTCACCGTTCATTCCTCCTTAATATACATAGCCTTTATCGATATATTCCTGGATATAGGCGGGTGTTTCCATATCCCAAAGGTCAGCAACCTTATTATCATAATCTCCGCCTAAAAGATCTGTAAGACCTACAACCTTAATATTATCGAAAATAACGGCTGCGTTATGGGTTGAAAAGCCTATTTTTCCCATAGCCTTAATATAGTTTGATTCATCCGTATATGATAAAATTTCTTTACCGTTTAGATAAACAGTAACTTTATTATCGAAGGTGCGAATGGTTAAATTCATAGTTCCGGCTGTAAGATAATCAAAGCCTTTAACTTTCACATCTGCGTTATCTTCGCTTTCCACATAATCGCCCTCGTATTCATCAACCACCGTAATAGTACTGGTTGTTTTTATATGGCTCTCACCTTCCATAACACCGAGCTGAATTTTTCTGTACGGTATCTCGTTTGTTACGGTCTGCGTAAAGCGGACTACATAGGCATGATAACCGTACTGTCCGATAGAAGTAAGTCTTGTATAAACATCCACCTGATTTGCTTCATTAGGTGCAGAATCGTCTGTAAAGGTTAAATCAAGGCTTGTTTCATAGTCGGTCCAATGCTCGTCACCTGCGAGATAATGCGAATCTGACATATATTCGTACAGATAGCGGTTGGTATTATCCTCCGTAGTGATTATTTCGGGTATAACATTATCAGTGGTCCAAATCGGGTTTGTAACACTCGCCTCTCCCTCATTAATTGAGCCGTCGGTATAGGTTTCATATAGAAGAACGTCCTCCGCAACAGACGGGTCAGCAGGTAAAACAATCTCTTCTTCCCTGTCTTCCCCGCCGGTAGGAGAAGATGCGGTATCATCTGTAGAAACCTCAGTACCCTCGGGAGCCTCAACCTGATAGCTGAAGCCATCGAAGGTTGCCTTTGCTATATCGCTTTCCATCTGCGAATATGCCGACTGACCGATATAAACCGAGCTGCCGTAGGTAAAGGGTACAGAGCCGAGCTTTATATAGGTGGAATCGGTTTTCTGCTTATAGAAGCATTCAACCTTGGTTTTGTTAAGAGATATTTTGAAATCAACCGGATAATTCGGCTTAGTGTTGATTTCATTACCCTTAATAGACATCATATTATCTGCCGAACGGTAGGTAATCATA
>JAFTWW010000026.1 GCA_017465085.1 Clostridia bacterium
AGTAATTCTCTCCCTCCGTCTTTTGCTTCGCAAAATCCACCTCCCTCATCAGATGGAGGCATAGGCTCATTTAACGTTTTTATTGTTCATCGGTTAACCTCTTTTGAACCACGCGACTATCGCGTGGTTTTCGTTATACAATAAAAAAGGACTCCTAGACGGAGTCCTTTTTGCTACGACGCTTCTTTTAATTGTTCGTTTGCAACGGATTGCGCGGTTTCGAGCATATTTTCTGCGAAAATGCCGTAGCCTTTGGTGCTATCATCCACAAGTACGTGGGTAACGGCGCCGATAAGCTTGCCGTTTTGGAGGATGGGACTGCCGCTCATCCCCTGCACTATGCCGCCTGTGGCGCTTAATAGTTCTTTATCGGTTACGGTTACTATAAAATTCTGAGTTTTTGAGAGATAGTTAGCCGTGCGTTTTTTTATGGTGCAGGAATAAAGCTTTGCCGTATCGCCCGAGGTGGTGCATAGAATTTGCGCCTCGCCATCCTCCACCTCCTGCTTTAAGGCAATCTCCGTAAGGTTTGCGACCTGAAGGCTGCCCTTCAGGGTGCCGTAGATACCGCAATCGCTATTAAGCTCAATATCGGCAATACTATCGAAGGTAAACTTGCCCTTAAGCTCCCCGGGGGAGCCTGCGGCACCCTTTGTGACCGATACTATCTGGGCGTTTACCATCTCACCCCGTTCTACTGTTAAGAGGGTTTCGGTATCATCATCACAAATACCGTGACCAAGTCCGCATACTATATTGGTTGAAGGGCTATAAAAGGTGAGTGTTCCGATACCCGCCGAGCTATCACGCACCCAGATTCCAAGCCGCCACATATCGTCATCACTGCTTTTTTGCGGCTTTGCTTTTATATACACGGTTTTTCCATCCCGATTGATTTTGAAATTAAGCGCCTGGCCGCCGCTTGCCTCAACAAGATAGGATAAATCCTCATTGCAGGTTACCTTTTCTCCGTTTACGCTCTCTATATAATCCCCCACCCTGATACCCGCCTGCTTTGCAGGATTTACGGTACCGTTTTTGGTGTTGATATCGCTAAGCTCTATTACAAGCACGCCCTCTGTATAAATTTTCATACCAAATGGGGTGCCCAGCACCGCGGCATACATATCATCCACCACCTGCACATCGGCGGTGGAAAAGGGAATTACGCCGAAGATTTTAAGGTCAACGGTAAAAGTTTCGCCCACCTGATAGGTTTTTGAATCCACGGCAGAGGTGTTTTTATAAATCGCCTTAACGGGTACCGAGGTATTAAGGGTAAGGGTTTCGCCCTGATTTATTTTATAGGTATCGGAAACCTGATTGCCCACCATATATATAAGGGTAAACACGGCGCAATCAAGCATTAAAAAAACAAAAAACAGAAATTTTACGGTTCCTCTCAAAAATTTCATTTTTCTCTTCCCTTTCTTTTTTTCGCCTTAATAATTTGCCCATTTTAAGAAATATTAAAATAGGAAAAAATTAAAAAACAAAAGACACCTATTGGTTTTATGTAAACCAATAGGTGTCCCCTTTATTAAATTTGAAAATTAAAAATTATTCGCCCTGCGGGAAATCAAAGGTGCCATCAAAGGACTCCTCATCATCCGTTTCCTGCTCGGTTTCAACATAACTTGATTCGTTAACATTAGCGCCGAGCTTAACCTTAACCTCTTTTGCAGAGCCATTGAAGGGAATAACGGTGAGGGTTAAGGTATCCCCTGCCTTGCTTTCCTCAATGATATCAAGAACAATATCATCACAGGTAATCTCAATACCGTTAATATGGGTTATAAGGTCATTTTTATTAAGCTTGCCGTAGGCATCGCTTGTTTCGCTCACGGTAACAACATAAATTCCCGTGGCATCGAAATCGTTAATCTCAGCATAAACCGAGGTGATTTCGGAATAGGTAATGCCGAGCTTTGCTCTATCCTTTACCTTGCCATCCTTGATAAGCTGATTTGCAACACGCTTTACAGTAACAGTAGGAATTGCAAAGCCGATGGCATCGTATTCATCCCCCGTCATCTTAGAAGAGGTTATACCCACAACCTGACCGTACATATTAAGGAGGGCGCCGCCCGAGCTTCCGGGATTTATGGCGCTATCGGTTTGGATAAGGCTTGAAGAATAGTTGGATGTGCCCGTTACTCTGCGTTTGGTAAGCGAAATAATACCCTCTGTAATGCAGTTGGGCTCCATAGCGCCGTTAGGCCTACCGACAGCAACGGTTGGCTCACCGTAAACAAGCTCTCTCGAATCGCCGAAAACGGCAGGTTTGAGATTTGAGGTATCCTTAAGCTTTAATATAGCTAAATCACTGATGGAATCGCCTGCAACATAGGTGGCTTCCCGCTCGCTTCCATCGTGCATATAAACCTTGAATTTGGCGGCGGTTATGCCATCATATATATGGTCGTTGGTTATGATATAACCATCCTTGGAATAGATAACGCCCGAAGCATCCTTAATGGTAGTAGCGTTATAAACCCTGATACCAACAATGCTTTCGTTAACCTCGGCGTAAATCTGAGCGGCGGTCATACCCTCTTCATTCTTAGGCTTTGAGGCCAAATCCAGCTCAACGGTGCTACTATAGGAATAACGGCTTACGCTGTTTTTACCTGCAAAATAGCCTGCGGCGCAGGTGCCCGAGAGAATAATTACGCAAACCATAATAAGAGCAAATATTTTAAGCCCTCTGTTCTCATTCTTAAGCTCGCCTGCGGGGGCAACCTCGGTATAATTGACTCTGTTAAAAGAAGGCTCATCATCAAAAGGAATCTCGCTAAAGGTAGGCTCATCCTTAACGGGAGCCTCTGCCTTGGGAGTGGGCTCCTCATTAAGCGCCGCCTCGGCTACGGGCTCCTCTACCTTTGGTTCGCTTACCTCTTCATTCCCGTTAAGATTAACATTTTCGTTTTCAAATTCGTTCATAATATCTCCTGAGTATGTTCTAAATATATTTTAACCTAACGGTAAAATAACCTCAAATGAGGTGAACTCATTTTCCACGCTGGAAACGGAAATTTTACCGCCATGATTTTTAACTATTGTTTTAACTATAAACAGGCCGAGTCCCGTGCTCTTTTTATTAGCAGAGCGGGATTTATCCACCTTATAGAATCTTTCAAACAGGTAGGGTAAATCATTTTCGGGAATACCCTTACCTGTATTGCGGATATTAAACACAAGCTTTCTGGCTTCCACCTTAACAGAAAAATCAATGCTTCCGCCATCATCAGTAAACTTAACTGCATTATCCACAAGATTATAAACTACCCTGTAAATCAAATCCTTATCGGCATTAAGGGTAATGCTTTGAACTGTATCAAGGCCGCTTATTTTAAGGCCCCTTGAATCTATTCTCTGCTCCTGAGACAGCACAACGCTCAAGAGTAGCTCCTTGAAATCGAATTTTTCGGTTTTAAGGGTGAAGGTGCCCGATTCGAGCTGAGAGATGCTGAGCATTGACTGCACCATACGGGAAAGTCTTCCCACCTCTTCCGAAACAATTTCAAGATAATGCTTCTGCCGTTCGGGCTCTATGGTGCCATCTATAATACCATCTATGAAGCCGCCGATGGTGGTCATAGGAGTTTTTAGCTCGTGGGAAATATCAGCAACAAAGCTCTTACGCATTTCTTCAAGGCGGGAGAGCGAATTTGTCATCTGATTAAATGAGACCGCAAGCCTGCCTATCTCATCATCGCTGGTTACGGGGATTCTTCTTGAGAAATCGCCTCTCGCCATCGCCTTTGCCGCATCGGACATTTGCTTTAGCGGCTTGGTCATTCTATATGTTATAACATAGATTGCTATGAACATTATGGATAGCGGAACAATGGCGGCGATTAAATACAGCCTTGACATTCTTGACATAAGCACATCAACATCAGCGATAGAAGACGCCGAAACAACATAGCCTATAAATCGATCCGCTGTATCACCCAGAATTCTTACGGCATAGTAATGGTCCTCGCCGTAAATATTAAGATTACCGAAACCCGTTTGTGTTCCATCGGCAGTATTAAGCAAGAAGTTCTCGGGAACCTCTATGCCTATATGCTCACAGTTCCGCTCCACTCCCGAATCACTGCAAATTCGAACAACGCCGTTTTCATCAAGGAAGAAAACATCAACATCAGAAACATCGGATATGTTTTTAGCTATAAAATACGGAATTTCTTCCTCAATTTCACCGCTATCAAGGCCGTTATAAGTAAAGTTGGCAACCGAATCACAGCTCTTTTTAAGTGTTTCGTATTTCATATCCGAAAGGTAATCATTAAATATAACGGTGAGGATTACCATCATCACACTAAGGCTGAAAAGAATTGCAGATGCGGTTATTAAAAAATATTTGTTAAATATACGTTGCCGCATTATTAAACCTCATTAACCCTTAAGCTCGAACTTGTAGCCAACGCCCCAAACGGTTTTTAAGGACCATTCGCAAGATATATCCTCAAGCTTTTCGCGGATACGCTTTATATGAACATCAACTGTTCTTGAATCTCCGTAGTAATCAAAGCCCCATACCTCATCCAAAAGCTGATCACGGGTATAAACGCGGTTGGGGTTACTTGCAAGGTGATACAAAAGCTCAAGCTCCTTAGGGGGAGTATCCACCTGCTTACCATCAACTATAAGTTCATAATTGGTAAGGTTGATTATTAGCTTATCATACTTAACCTGCTTAATATCGGAATCCTTTTCCCCTTCACCTGCTCTGCGAAGGACCGCCTTAATTCTTGCGATAACCTCCTTGGTATCAAAGGGCTTACTGATATAATCATCGGCTCCAAGCTCAAGACCTAAGATTTTATCGAAGGTTTCGCCCTTGGCTGTAAGCATTATTATGGGGGTATTGGATTTTTTTCTTATTTCGCGACAAACCTGCCAACCATCAAGCACGGGGAGCATAATATCAAGCAGAATAAGATCGGGTGAATACTGCTCACTCTTTTTTACCGCTTCTCCGCCATCGTTAACAACACAGGTTTCAAAGCCATCCTTTTCAAGATAAAGGCGTAACAGCTCACAGATATTCACATCATCATCGACTATGAGAATTTTTTGACGACTCATTTTTTCTACTCCTTTGCCACTCTATTATTCTATTTATCATAACAATACTATAATTATATTACAAAAATATGAATAATTGTAGCTAAAATGTGTTAATTTTGGAAAAAGGGGTCAGATTTTGTCACAACCTCTAAAAAAACCGCCCTGCAGGGCGGTTTTTATAGTTTAATTATTCAGCTGCTTCTTCTTCGGCAGCAGGAGCTTCAGCAGCCTCTGCTTCCTTCATTTTAGCAAAGCACTCGCTGCAATAAACAGGACGATCATCACGGGGGATGAAGGGAACGCGAGCAACGCCACCGCAAGCATCGCATGTAGCCTCATGCATCTCTCTGGGAGCCTTTCCTGCGTTTTTACGCTTGTCACGGCAGGGTTTGCAGCGCAAGGGCTCGTTTACAAAGCCTTTGGACTCATAGAACTCCTGCTCTCTTGCAGAGAATACGAATTCTTCACCGCAATCTTTGCAAACTAAAGTCTTGTCTTCGAACATTGTTTTTTACCTCTCTCTTGTTGGTTAAAATTATTCCGATTTCTTCGGATTATATCTGAATGCGAAACCGCATATTACAGACCTTTAAGCTTACCACGGATTCTTTTTAGAGCGTTATCATAGGATTTTTGCGATATTCCGAGCTTTTCGGCGGCCTGACGATAATTTGCCCCCGATAAAAACTCACGCAAAACTTTATATTCCAAAACAGAAAGACGCTCTTTGAGTTTTTTGCTCAATAAATCGTAGCTTTCCTTATCTATAACCAACTTTTCGGGATTTTCATCAACACTGAGTTCCAAATCATCGATGGAGGTTATAAGCTTCTGGGGAATACGCTTCTTTACTGAGAAGGCTTTAACATAATCCCCTACCGCACGGTTAATACAAAGCTTTACAAATGTAGAAAATGATGCCTTTTCACCGTTATAACCCTCGGCGGCAGAAAACACCGCCATTCTGCCCTCCTGAATTAAATCCTCACTTTCAAACTGACCAAACCTTACCGCAACCGAATTTATATATGGCATATAGCGGTTAATCAGTGTTTGCAAATGCTGATACTCACCCTCGCGGATAAGCTTTACAAGCTCATCATCGGGTAATCCATCGGCCTTTTTAGTGAAGAAACTATCCATCGGCTCTCCTAAAAGGTTATAATTGACAATCATTGTTCATATAATACAATATTTAATTACAAATGTCAAGAAAAATTATTAATATTATAAGAATTTACAAATTTTGATAAAATTTACACTTTTTTAATATTCTTCGACAGCAGTGTGATTATTGACATTTGCGTCAAAAAGTTATAAAATCAATATATAGATATCTTTGGGAGGTTACATAATGTATAAAGAAGTTTATGAACTCTGGTGTAAAAAAGCTGTGGAAGATCCTTCGCTTATAAAAGAGCTTGAAAGCATCAAGGATAACAGCGAAGCTATATCCGATGCCTTTTACTGCGACCTTGAATTCGGCACAGCAGGTCTTCGCGGCGTAATAGGCGCAGGTACCAACAGAATGAATATCTACACCGTTGGCAAAGCCTCTCAGGGCCTCGCCGCATATGTTAATTCGAGAACAGATAAAGGCAGTATTGCCATTGCATACGATAGCCGTATTAAATCCGAGGATTTTGCAAAGACTGCGGCAGAAATATTTGCGGCAAACGGCATTAAGGTATATATTTACAGCGAGCTTATGCCTACCCCTATGCTCTCCTATGCAGTAAGGAAGCTTAAATGCGATGCAGGCGTAGTTGTAACTGCCAGCCACAACCCTGCTAAATATAACGGCTATAAGGCCTATGATGAAACAGGCTGTCAGTTAGGCCCCGAAGCCGCAGATTATGTTCTTTCGATTATGAACGGCATTGATATTTTCGACGGCGTTAAAAAGATGGATTTTGAAGAGGGACTTAAAAGCGGTATCATCGAGTTTATCGGTGAGGATTTAATACAGAGCTATCTTGATGAGGTGCAGAAAACCCGCGTTTCCACCGATATTGATTTATCGGGACTTAAGGTTATCTTCACACCCCTTCACGGCGCAGGCAATCGCCCTGTAAGAAGCATTTTAGACCGTATCGGCATTACAGATGTTACGGTTGTTCCCTCTCAGGAGATGCCCGATGGTAATTTCCCCACTGTCCCCTTCCCCAACCCTGAATTCAGGCAGGCTTTTGAGGAATCCCTTAAAATAGCAAAGGATTCAAACCCTGACCTTTTACTTGCAACCGACCCTGACTGTGATCGCGTTGGTATTGCGGTTAATATCAAGGGTGAATATAAGCTGCTCACGGGCAACGATGTGGGAGTATTGCTTCTTGATTATATGCTCTCCCGCAAAAAAGAAATGGGCACCTTAGCTAAGGATCCCATCGCCGTTAAATCTATTGTTACTACCGACCTTTGCAAAAAGGTGGCAAAGGAATACGGCTGTGAGCTTATCGATGTTCTTACGGGCTTTAAGTTTATAGGCGAGCAGATTACCGCTTTAGCTGAAAAAGGCGAAGAGGATAGATATATTTTAGGCTTTGAAGAAAGCTACGGTTATCTTGCAGGAAGCTTTGCAAGGGATAAGGATGCAGTTGTGGCATCTATGCTTATCTGTGAAATGACCGCCTACTACAAAACCAAAAACCTTACCCTTATAGATGTGCTTGACGGTATTTATAAAAAGCACGGTTACTTCTACTGTATGCAAAAGAGCTTCACCTGTGAGGGCCAGACGGGTATGGAAAAAATCAAGAATATAATGACCACTCTTCGCGAGAATCCCCCCAAGGAAATTGCAAACAGCAAGGTGGTTCTCATTAAGGACTTTGGCTCACAAAAGAGCATCGATTGCGCAAGCGGTAAGGAAGATACAATAGACCTGCCTAAATCAAATGTTATCGGCTTCTATCTTGAGGATGAGAGCTATCTTATAGTTCGCCCCTCAGGCACAGAGCCTAAGATTAAGATTTATGTAAGCGCAGTCGGCAAGGATAGTGACTCCGCCGATAAGCGCAGAACGGATATTGAAAAAGCAGGCACACAGCTTTTAGGATTTTAATTAAAAAACTACAAACAAAAACGGGCAGTCGCTGACTGCCCGTTTTTTATTTTAATATCTTTCCAAAAAAGTATGGGTTTCGCCGCTATCCTCATCACGCCAGGCAGGTATGGTTGCCATATTTACATTATGAAGACTGCGGAATATATTATCATCAACATTTGGATTGGTCTTTTTAATCTCCTTAATAAGAGCCTTGATTTCCTTGCGTTTTGAAAGCTCTTCCATTTGTTCGCTATCGGCGGTAAATTTACAGGCGCACTGCAAAAATTTAAGCTCGTTGTAATTAGACCAATTTATAATATCCTTTTCTTTAACCTTATAAAGAGGGCGGATAAGCTCCATTCCCTCAAAGTTAGTGCTGTGAAGCTTTGGAAGCATAGTTTTTATTTCCGACGAGTACATCATACTCATAAGAAGTGTTTCAATAACATCATCAAAGTGATGGCCGAGGGCAATTTTATTGCACCCTAAGGACTTCGCCTTAGCATAAAGCGCTCCCCTTCTCATTCGGGCGCAAAGGTAGCAGGGTGAGCCGCCTGCGTTATATGCCACATCGAATATATCGCTTTCGAAAATTTCGGCATCTATGCCCATAGTTTTTAAGTTTTCTTCTATAAGCTGTCTGTTAGGCTCGGCATAGCCTGGGTCCATAACGATAAACTTAAGGGTAAAGGGCACCTCGCTGTGTTTCTGTAGTTGTTGCATACACTTAGCAAGGAGCATTGAATCCTTGCCGCCCGATATACAAACCGCAATACAATCATTTTCCTTTATAAGCTCATATTCCTTAACGGCGCCCACAAAATTATTCCAGATGGCCTTGCGGTATCTTTTAATAATACTGCGCTCTATTTCTATTGCTTTTGAAAGTTCTCGTTTCATTATTCTCTCTTCTTTATAAAAAATCACTGCACCTATTATTATAGATGCAGTGATGATATTTTGCAATGTTTTTTATGCTTTTCCTTTGTAAGCGGCTTTGATTACAAAGAGGGTTGCAACGGTTAAAACAACACCGATGGGAAGAACGATCATCCAGTTATTTACGAAGCCTGCAAGGATATAGGTTACGAATGAAAGGCCTGCTACGGTCATAGCATAGGGCAACTGGGTTGAAACGTGATTGATGTGGTTGCACTGAGCTCCTGCCGAGGACATAATGGTTGTATCGGAGATGGGTGAGCAGTGGTCACCGCAAACCGCGCCTGCAAGGCAAGCCGACATACCGATAGTACCAAGAGCGCTGCCTACGGGGAAAATTGCAAGAACTATGGGTATAAGAATACCGAAGGTTCCCCAGGAGGTGCCTGTTGCAAAGGAAATACCGCAAGCTACCAAGAATATAATTGCGGGGAGGAAATTCTGTAGTCCTCCTGCATTTGCAAGGGCGGTTTCAACGAAGGTATCGGATTCTAAAAGACCTGTCATATTCTTAAGAGAGGTTGCCATTGTTAAGATAAGAATGGCGGGTACCATTGCATTAAAGCCCTTGGGGATACAAGCCATAGCCTGCTTGAAGGTAACAAGTTTTCTTGCCATAAAGTAGATCATAACTACTATGAGAGCGATAAGACCGCCCCAGGGAAGAGCCACGGTGGCATCGGTATTGCCGAAGGCATCGGCAAAGCTTAAGGTGCCATCCTGACCTATGTAATAAAGGGCGTATACGCATACCGCTATAAGAACGAGTATGGGGAATACAAGGTCGATAACCTTAGCGTGAGATTTATCGAGGACCTCTTCCTCATCATACTCAACCTCATCCTCATCCTTAACCTCACCGCCAAAGGTGAAGAGGTCACCCTTTAAGGCATTGGCTTCATGCAAACGCATTGGACCGTAATCGAATTTCATAAGGGTGATAGCAATAATGAATACGAAGGTTAAAAGCGAATAGAAATTATAAGGAATTGCCTGAATAAAGAGTGAAAGACCATCCTGACCCTCAGGAACATACTCGGAAACAGCTGCTGCCCAGGATGAGATAGGAGCTATCATACAAATGGGGGCTGCGGTAGCATCAATAAGATAGGATAGCTTTGCGCGGGAAACCTTTGCGCTATCTGTTACGGGGCGCATAACTGCGCCAACGGTTAAGCAGTTAAAATAATCATCAATAAAGATAAGCACACCGAAAAGGAAGGTTGCAAGCGCGGCGCCTACCCTGCCCTTAACATGCTTGGCTGCCCAGTTACCGAAGGCCTGAGAGCCGCCTGCATTATTAAGAAGCGCTACGATAATACCGAGAACTACTAAGAATACAAAAATACCTGCTGTATCTGAAACCGAAGAGATAAGACCATCGCTTATAACCTTATCAACGGTATCAAGGGGCTTAAAGCCCGATGCTAAAAGACCGCCTGCCAAAACACCTATAAAGAGGGATGAATAAACCTCTTTAGTGATAAGAGCAAGGCCGATTGCCACTACGGGCGGAAAAAGCGACCATAAGGTTCCAACGGGATCGGTAATGGGGCCTGTAAAGGCGCAGAGAATACCGAAAATCACGATGAAAGCAAATATGAGCACCTTGGGGATGATTTTCTTTGCTGTCATTTTTTCTCCTCCTAAGAACAAGCTTTTGCTTCGTTCATAAAATGTTAAAAAAATAATATCATAAGATATTATATATGTCAACTTTTTTTGATAAAAATAAAACCCCGACTGAAAGGCAACATTTCGTAAAGAAGTTGTCCCTGTTACATTTTTCCAAAAGAAAAATGACACTTTCGAAACTGAAAGTGTCATAGTGGGTGACATACTTTAAGAAACATATTACTTACCGAAAAACAAAAAGTTTTTTCGAAAGTTTGAGTTATATTGCAAACTATCGTTTGCAGTTATATTTGACCTATGGTCAAGTTATATGAAAGCCATACGGCTTTCGTTATATTATATTCGCTCTAAAACTGTCCGCAGGACAACATAACGATGCGAAGCATCATATAACTGCTTTAGCAATATCACTCGCTGCAAAGCGAATATAACTGAGGCGTACTTCCTTACGGAGTACGCCTCAAGTCAGGGTTTTAATCAATTAATCGTTAGCGTAAGGAAGTAAAGCTACCTGACGTGCGCGCTTGATAGCGGTGGTAAGTGCGCGCTGATGCTTAGCGCAGGTACCTGTTGCGCGGCGGGGTAAAATCTTTGCGCGTTCAGAAACGAACTTGCGAAGACGAGCAACATCCTTGTAATCGATTTCTTCTATACGATCGGCACAGAAATGGCAAACCTTCTTACGAGCCTTTCTGAAAGCGGGCTTATCGTTCTTTTCCATTTGAAAGTTCCTCCTTTTCAGTAATTATCCTTTTTCGGATTAAAAGAAGAGTATTAGAAGGGAAGGTCATCATCCATACCGCCGATTTCGGTGAAATCACCTGCATCAGCATTGGAATAGGATGCGGCGCTATCATCTGCGCCTGCAGATGCGGAATCCCTCTTAGACTCTACAAACTGGGCATTGTTAACAACAACCTCAAATGCTGTGCGGTTGTTGCCGTTCTTATCGGTATAACGGCGGGTCTGAATAGAGCCCTCAATACCTATCATATTGCCCTTCTTAAAATACTTAGTAATGAACTCAGCATTCTGACGCCAAGCAACAATGTTGATGAAATCAGCCTGAGTTTCTTCGCCTGAACGGTAGCGGCGACTTACGGCGATGGAGAATGAAGTCACTGAGATACCGTTGGGAGTAGTTTTAAGCTCCGGATCGGCAGTAAGGCGACCAGTTAAAACAACAAGATTAAACATAATTTAGAAATCCTCCATTACTTTTTGATTACCATAACGCGAAGAACGCCTTCGGTAATACCGGCTACACGCTCAAGCTCTGCGGGGAACTCGGGAGCGCTGGTAAATGTGGTAAACACATAGTAGCCCTCAGCCTCATCGTTGATAAGGTATGCAAGACGGCGCTTGCCCCACTCGTCAACGTTTTCAACTGTACCGTTTTTAGCGATAAGGTCGTTAAACTTATCCTTAAGAGCGTTAACGGCATCATCACCGTTTGCTACAGAGTAGATAAGAGCAGCCTCATACTTATTGGTCATTTCGTTGCACCTCCTTCTGGACTTTTGGCCGCGCGCGGTTACGCGCAGCAAGGACTGAAACGGCATATTTCTCCGTTTAGCACAGACCATTATAACAACTAAAATTGAAATAGTCAACTGTTTTTTATTTTTACTGTGTTGATTTTTTTATATATAGATGTTAAAATATAGTAAATTCTGAATTCGGTTTGGAGCGATGAGAATGTTTATCTCCGAAAAAGAAAAGCGCACTCCTGTAACAAGTGAGTATGATACCGTTGTTGTAGGCGGTGGTATTGCAGGTGTTTCTGCGGCGCTGGCAGCGGCCAGAAACGGTGCTAAAACTCTGCTTATTGAAAGAGAATATATGTTGGGCGGTCTTGCAACTGCAGGGCTTATTATAATATACCTTCCTATATGCGATGGCAAAGGCAAACAGGTTTGCTTCGGCATTGCCGAAGAGCTTATAAAGCTTTCAGTAGCAGATGGAAGCGAATACCCATACAAAGCAGAGGATTGGATTAACGGCGAGGAAATCAAAAAGAATAGATTTCTCACCTACTATAATCCCAATGTTTTTGCAATCCGCCTGGAGCAGTTGCTTATAGAAAACGGTGTTGATATTCTTTACGGCACCTGTGTTTGCGACACAATTTGTGAAAATGGATTTGTAACCCACCTTATAACCGAAAATAAATCGGGCCGTGAGGCTATCGCTCTTAAAACCGTGGTTGATTGCACGGGGGATGCAGATATCTGCCTCCTTGCAGGTGAGGATACTGCTTTATCCGAAAGAAACGGCAATATTCTTGCCGCCTGGTGTGTTGAAGCCCTTGATGGTAAAACCATCCTCCGCCCCATAGGAGCCTGCGATTCACAGCAGGAAGAGGATGAGCTGCAAATTGTTAAAGTTACAAAATCCATCTCGGGTGTTAACGCTAAGGAAATTTCCGAAAGGACTATTCTCTCCCACAAACTGATGCTTGATGAGTTTCTCAAAAACGGGCCCGTTTCCGAAAGTCATTCACTTGCAACTATGCCATCTATCCCCCAGCTTCGTATGACAAGGAGGCTTGTTGGCATTTATACTCAGGGTGAAGACGAAATGCACAAGGAATTTGCTGATAGCGTAGGTCTTTATCCCGATTGGAAAAAGTGCGGTCCTATTTACGAGCTTCCCTACTCCTGCCTTAAGGGTAACAAGATTAAAAATCTGTTAGCGGCAGGTAGATGTATCTCGGCTGATGATGAACTATGGGATATAACAAGGGTTATACCCGTTTGCGCTGTATCGGGCGAAGCGGCAGGAACTGCGGCGGCTATGGGAAGAAATCTTGATGAAATAGATATTTCCGCTCTACAGGAACGATTAAGAGCGCAAAATGTTAAAATTCACGAAAAGGAGTTATAACTATGCTACTCGCTATAGATATCGGCAACACCAATTTAACCTTGGGCGTTTATGATGAAAGCGTTCTGCTTTTTACCGCAAGGCTTGCTACTGATACCCGACTTACAAGCGACCAATACGCCATTGAAATCAAGGATATTCTTGCTCTCCACGATACCGATTACAACTCTATTGAGGATTGCATTATATCCTCGGTTGTGCCTACTGTGGCATCGGCTGTGGCGCGGGCTATTTCCCTTTTGTGCCACATAGTTCCCTTGGAGCTTGGACCCGGTCTTAAAACAGGGCTCAACATAAAGATAGACAACCCCGCCCAGCTTGGCGCAGATTTGGTTGCAGGAGCTGTTGGAGCCATTTCCGAATATACCCTGCCCTGCATCGTTATCGATATGGGCACGGCCACTACCGTTAGCGTTATAAACAGCGAAGGTCAGTTTTTAGGCGGCTCTATTGCGGCAGGCGTTATGCTAACCCTTAAAGCCCTTAGTGAAAACACCTCTCAGCTACCCTCAATAAATGTTTCTGCGCCCAATTCGGTTATAGGCAGAAACACGGTAGACTGTATGCGTTCGGGCCTTATTTTCGGCACCGCTTCTATGATTGACGGACTTATTGAACGAATATCCGAGGAGCTTGATGAAATCCCTACAGTTGTTGCTACGGGTGGACTTTCCAAGGAAATCATCGCCCATTGTAAAAGCGATATAATCTATAACGAAAATCTGCTCCTTGACGGACTGAGGGAAATTTATGAAAAGAATAAATAAACCGTATGTTTATGCCTAAAAGGCAATAACATAAATTTATGAACTGTACCAAAAAGGATAATTCGTCTAAGTGAGGTAAGATATAGTCGTTTGCAAAGCAAACGCCGAAGCTTTTCACTATTCACTCTTACCTCTTCACTGATGCGAAGCATCCTACGGACAGTATCGGAGGTAATTTTATGACAAAAACAAGCAATCGCAACGGCATCTATAAAATGGTGCTTATTGCAATGTTCATCGCTTTAATGCTGGTGATGAACTTCACACCTATCGGTTATATAACCGTAACCGGCGCGTTTTCAATCACGCTGATGACCATCCCTGTGGCGCTCGGAGCCGCCTGCACCGGTGTATCCGGCGGAACAATCCTCGGCTTTGTATTTGGCCTTACAAGCTTTCTGCAGGCATTTGGTATCGGATTTATGATAGATCCCAGCGCCGCTCCCCTTTTCAGTGAAAATCCCTTCGGCTATATTGTCACCTGCTTTGTTCCCCGAATCTTAACAGGTTTAGTTGCCGGTTTGGTTTTCTCACTCTTTAAGAAAAAAGGCCATACGGGCATCTGGGCGTTTGGTGTTTCTTCGGCAATTGTACCGATTTTAAACACCGTTTTGTTTATGTCCTCTTACATCGCTTTCTATTCAAACACATCCTTCGGCGGTGCGGTTATGTCTGTATTGCTGACAATATTAACCATAAATTTCTTGGTTGAATTGTTGGTTACAACAATTGCAGGAACCACCATCAGCAAGGTTGTTTACAGCCAAGTAATGAAACAAAGCAGATAATTTTATGCGCCGTTTTTTGTAAAACGGCGTTTTTTCTGTGAAAAAATCATAGATTTTAACTCGCTTTAGGGTTTAACTTTGGTTTTTTATCATATAAATCCAATTTTTTGCAAAAAAGACTTTATTTTTGAAAATAAATTTGTTATAATGACATAGATACCACGCATATTTATATATGTTATGGTCTAATCAGTTAAAAATGGATTCAGTTCCACAAATTTTTTAGGAGGTTGATTCGTAAATGAGTCACAAGTTTGTTTACCTTTTTAGCGAGGGCGACGCATCCATGCGTGAACTCCTCGGCGGTAAGGGCGCTAACCTTGCTGAGATGACCAAGATTGGTCTTCCCGTTCCCCAGGGCTTCACCGTTACTACTGAGGCTTGTACACAGTACTACGAGGATGGCAGAAAGATCAACGATGATATCCAGGCGCAGATCATGGAATACATCGACAAAATGGAAGGCATCACCGGCAAGAAGTTCGGCGATAAGGAAAATCCCCTTCTCGTTTCTGTTCGTTCAGGTGCTCGCGCATCCATGCCCGGTATGATGGATACTATCCTCAACCTTGGTCTTAATGAAGATGTTGTTGAAACTATGGCTGCAAAGAGCGGCAACGCTCGTTGGGCTTATGACTGCTACAGAAGATTCATCCAGATGTATTCCGATGTAGTTATGGAAGTTGGTAAGAAGTATTTTGAAGAACTCATCGATAAGATGAAGGAAGAAAAGGGCGTTACTCAGGACGTTGATCTTACCGCTGATGACCTTAAAACTCTTGCAGAGCAGTTTAAGGCTGAATACAAGAACAAAATCGGTAAGGACTTCCCCACCGATCCTAAGGAGCAGTTAATGGGCGCAGTTGAGGCTGTTTTCCGTTCATGGGACAACCCCCGCGCTAACGTTTACCGCCGTGACAACGATATCCCTTATTCCTGGGGTACCGCTGTTAACGTACAGATGATGGCTTTCGGTAATATGGGTGATAACTGCGGTACAGGCGTTGCCTTTACCCGTGACCCCGCTACCGGTGAGCCCGGCCTCATGGGCGAGTTCCTCACCAACGCTCAGGGTGAAGACGTTGTTGCAGGCGTTCGTACTCCTATGCCCATCGCTGAGATGGCTCAGAAGTTCCCCGCAGCGTTTGAAGAGTTCAATAAGGTTTGCGCTATTCTTGAAGATCACTACCGCGATATGCAGGATATGGAATTCACCGTTGAGGATGGCAAGCTTTATATGCTCCAGACCCGTAACGGTAAGCGTACCGCTAAGGCTGCTCTTAAGATTGCTTGTGACCTCGTTGATGAGGGCATGATCGATAAGAAGCAGGCTGTTGCTATGATCGATCCCCGTAACCTCGATACCCTTCTCCATCCCCAGTTTGACGTTAAGGCTCTTAAGGCTGCTACTCCTGCAGGCCGTGGTCTTGGCGCTTCTCCCGGAGCTGCTTGCGGTAAGGTTGTATTCACTGCTGAGGATGCAGAGGCTTGGAACAACCGCGGCGAAAAGGTTATCCTTGTTCGTCTTGAAACCTCTCCCGAGGATATTACCGGTATGAAGGCTTCTCAGGGTATCCTCACCGTTCGTGGCGGTATGACCTCTCACGCAGCTGTTGTTGCTCGTGGTATGGGTACCTGCTGCGTATCCGGTTGCGGCGATATCATTATGGATGAAGAAAACAAGAAGTTCACTCTTGCAGGCAAGACCTACAATGAGGGCGACTATATTTCTATTGATGGCTCCACAGGTAACATTTATGATGGCATCATCCCCACCGTTGATGCTGAAATCGCTGGTGAGTTCGGCAGAATTATGGCTTGGGCTGATGAGTTCAGAACCCTTAAGGTTCGTACCAATGCTGATACTCCTGCCGATGCTAAGAAGGCAAGAGAGCTTGGCGCTGAGGGTATCGGCCTTTGCCGTACCGAGCACATGTTCTTCGAGGCTGAGAGAATTGCTGCTTTCCGTGAGATGATCTGCTCTGATACCGTTGAAGGCAGAGAGGCAGCTCTCGCTAAGATTCTTCCCTATCAGCAGGGCGACTTTGAAAAGCTTTACGAGGCTCTCGAAGGCAACCCCGTTTGCATCCGTTTCCTTGATCCTCCTCTCCATGAGTTCGTTCCCACCGAAGAGGCTGACATTAAGGCTTTAGCTGATGCTCAGGGCAAGACCGTTCAGGATATTAAGAACGTTATCACCTCTCTCCACGAGTTCAACCCCATGATGGGTCACCGTGGCTGCCGTCTTGCAGTTACCTATCCCGAAATTGCTAAGATGCAGACAACTGCCGTTATCCGCGCAGCTATCAATGTTAAGAAGGCTCATCCCGATTGGAACCTTGTTCCCGAGATTATGATTCCTCTTACCGGTGAAGTTAAGGAAATGAAGTTCGTTAAGGATGTTGTTGTAGCTACTGCTGATGCTGAGATCGCCGCCGCAGGCGTTGAGCTTAAGTATGAAGTTGGTACTATGATGGAAATCCCCAGAGCTTGCCTTACCGCTGATGAGGTAGCTCGCGAAGCTGAGTTCTTCTGCTTCGGTACTAACGACCTTACTCAGATGACCTTCGGCTTCAGCCGCGACGATGCAGGTAAGTTCCTCGATGCTTACTATGATAACAAGATCTATGAGAACGATCCCTTCGCTAAGCTTGACCAGACAGGCGTTGGTAAGTTAATGGATATGGCTGTAACTCTTGGTAAGAAGACCCGTCCCGAAATTCACTGCGGTATCTGCGGTGAGCACGGCGGCGACCCCGTTTCCGTTGAGTTCTGCCACAAGATTGGTCTTGACTATGTATCCTGCTCACCCTTCCGTGTGCCGATAGCAAGACTCGCCGCCGCTCAGGCTGCAATCAAGGGCTAATACCCTTATATGAAATTAAAAATCCGCTCATCGAAAGATGGGCGGATTTTTTGATTGAATCAGGCCTTGATAACTATGATTGCCCACGGCAAACTATGAGTTATAAGCGGCTACACCGCGTTATGAGTTGCCTTACGGCAACGCTGACTGTGTCTGGCAACAAAAAACTGTTTCCCGATTGGGAAACAGTTTTTTTAATTGCATCATAACTCTAAACTTAAAACTAATATTTTTTATCCGCCTAAGTTTTTGAGAAATTCGTTTTTCTTTTTCTCGCCGTAGGGGGTGTAGTTCCCTGCTTTAAGCCTATCAAAGCCTACGGTGATAAGCTCATCCCAGCTTGCCTTTTCGTGATTTACAAGGATTGGATAATAATGAACTCCGTTTTTTTCTGCCGCCTGACTATCGCCCAAGGCATCGCCTACCATAAGCACCTTGTTTGCATCGTAGCCCTGCTTTAGCATCTCTGCTATGCAGGCCGCCTTTGCGCCCACATCCTGAGCTAAAACAATATCGGTATATTCAAGAAGACCGAATTTGCCCCACTCCTCCTCAACGGCATCTCGGTTAGCGGAGGACACCATCGCCACATCGGCAAAGGCGTGAGCGGCGGCAAGGCCCTCCTTAGCGCTTTCAAAGGGCACCTTAAGGCTCTCATCAAGCTTTACTATTGCCTCATTAACCGCCTTCGACCAACTAAGAGCCTTTTCTAAGATAAGCTTTGCATCCGAATCGGTTGCTTGCGCGGCGGCTTTTTCAACGCCATCGTTACTAAGCGCAGGAGCGGTATCTGCCCAATAAACAAGGGCATCAACTCCGATGATTTTGGTATATTTACCATCTATCTCCTTCAGCGCTTTGGCAAGACCTTTGAAGCGGTTTATTCCGCGGGTAAGGGTAAAAAGATTTACCTCGTTCCAACGCTCTAAAATCTCTTTTTGCCACTTTTCAAGGCCCCATTCTTTTATCATACAAGGACCGAAGCAATTAAAATGCTTGCAGTTCATTGTATCCATAACGCAACCATCGGAATCCACACAAATAAGATAATCGTGTTTCTTTTGGAAGGAATCAAAAACAGACATAATTCACCTCGAGGGCTTACATATGGGTATCAAACATACCGCAATAGGAATCGATGGGATCGCTACCCTTAAAGGCATCGGTGCCCGAAACGAGAGCCTCAACCAAGGCATCCATAGTATCATCATTGGCATCATAGGTATTGATATAGGTGCGAAGCATAGGCGCATCGGCAAGCATTGTGGGTTTATTTACGGAAATACCCACAACGGGTAGCTCGTGAACATACCACGGAATCTCTCCGCCGCCCTTACTAAGACCAAAGGATGGGTGACCGTTTGCAACATCAAACAGCGAGATTACCAGATCGTTTTCGGCGGTGAAATCGGCAATGGCGTGTTTACCTGCAAAATACATATTAAGGCTGGGCTTCTCCCCTGCCGCCATCATCTGTTGAATCTTTTCAAGGGGGCTTACATAGATATGAGCATCAAAGCCCTTTTCGATAAGGCGGTCACGAAGCTTTTCGGCAGGAGTCTTCTGCCCTGCTCCGCCGCCCATAGCCATAGCGGCTAAGGCCATCAATGGATTAGGCGCGCCCTTAATATGAACTATCATAATACGCTTTGTTTTATCGGGGCTAAGGGGCAGAACGCCCTCATCTTTATACTTAACCAAGGTTAAGCAATCCTTAGAAATGCAAGAAGCAATCGACTTGAATTCGGTATTCTGAAGGGCCTCAGTTAACTCCTCATCAGTACCGCAAAGCTCATCAACATTCTTTTTATGCATACCCTTAGCAGCCTTGAGGCCTAATATACGGGTAAGGGCCTCAACCATACGCTCTTCACTTATAATTCCGTTCTTATAGGCATCGAGCATAAAGCCGTAATCTTCATCGGGATCGTTGAAGAACAGGAACATATCGCAACCTGCATTGATGGCGGCAGGAAGCATATCCTTACGCTTCATTCTATTGGTCATACCCACCATATGAGAGGCATCGGTAACAACCATACCGTTAAAGCCCAGCTCTTCTCTAAGAAGGTCTGTCATAATTTCTTTGCAGAGGGTGGCGGGCATAATGGTATCTGCGGTAATATCGGAATTTTTCTCTGCCATATATTCGGGCATAATGATATGACCGCCCATAATAGCATCAAGGCCGTTATCTATAAGGGTTTTATAAACATGGCCGTAGGTAGCCATCCAATCATCGTGACCGAAATGATTAACATTATTTGAAACATGTGCATCGCGATAATCCTGACCGTTGCCTGGGAAATGCTTAGCGCAGCAATAAACACCCTCGGTTTCGTGAAGGCCATCCATAAAGGCCTTGCCCATATCGGCAACTAAATTATGGTCATTACCGTAGGCGCGGGAGAGGACCTCCTCACACTCCCAATTATATGTTATATCCACAACGGGAGCGAAGGCCATATTACAGCCCGTGGCCTTAATCTGAGCGCCCGAAACCCTGCCCATAGCATTGGCATATTCGGTTTTGCCTGTGGCGCCGATTTTTACCTGACTTGAAACAAAGGTGCCATCGGTGCAAACGCCGTTGCCGCCCTGCTCGGGATTGCAGGCGATGAAAACGGGAATTTTAGCATGCTTTTGCAAAATGCGATTCTGATTGAGCACCATCTGACCTGGCATACCGTTATAACGGCATCCGCCAAGATGATACTTCTCCATAAGCTCTTTGAGATATTCTTCGGAGTTACCTGCAGTAAGCTGCCAGAAAAGCTGACCTACTTTTTCTTCGGCTGTCATACCTGCAATTGTGTTTTCTACCCATGCAATATCTGCATCGTTAAGGCAATAGGGCTTCGCTTTTAAGTTAACCATAAAATTACTCCTTCCTGCTTTTAAGCAGTTATTTATTTCACCGTGTATCTAAATATTATATGCTTATGTCAAATTAGAGACAAATTTATATTACTTATAATTATAGCATTCCTTGATATAATTAGCAAGATGAAAACATAAATAGGTTCTTTTATATCTCTAATGTATTAATCTGTTTGCCAAAATGTAAAAAAACCGCCTGCATTATTAAAATGCAGACGGAATGGGTTTTCAAATTCAAATTGCTATTTTTCTATTAATTTCTTCATTCTTAAAATAAATGCTGTTACTATTGTACCAAATAGCGAAAAAACTAACGGATATATACATAGTATAAAAATTCCTCCTGTTTTTTTAAAACTGCCATTTAATGAAAAAGTTAATAATAAATACCCTAAAATCAATATAATAAAAAATATAAGTTGGGGAATCCATATTTTTCTTACTTTGATATAAGTAACGATACCGTAAAAAATTGAACATATTGGAATAATAAATAGTAAATATATATCTCTAAAGTTAAAAGTCAGTATATTATCACCGATCTCAAACAATTCTGAAAAGTAAGTAGATAAAAATATGCCTGCCACTATAGCAACACTCGTAATATAGCAAATTTTATATTTACTATAATGATTTGAAAACCTATTTTTCATAATTAATCCTCCAAATATTCATGTGTCTTTTGCAATATTGGCATTCTATGAGGTGCCTTATTATGCAGTAAGAATAGGGCCTCTATAATGGGTATGTTATCACCATTACCTCCGTTGGTATCAGCGTCAATGAAAATCTTTTCCATTTGAATTTCAGGTTGAGGTGTAGCAATATTTGGATTGTCACCTATCCAACCTATTTGACTTAAAAATCCAACCATATTATCGCCAAGTCCTTTAGGATCGACTTTAATTATTTCTCCATTTACGGAATTTTCTACACATATGCCTTTTTGAGCTAAAAAATTGGAAATTTGGGTAATGTTATTATAATTGGTTGGCATTTCAAAAGCGACATCGTTTTCATTTTTATTACTTGCAGGATAATCAATAGCAGCAATCGCATAATATTTTGTTGAGCGATTATTTTGATGATTTAGTGTTTCGGTAACGACATATTCATAATCCGGACAGTCACCTAAAATTAAATTACAATCAATAGTTGTAGATGAATTTCCACCATACATTGCACTATCAAAATCTAAATCATGATCACAAAGCTTATGTTTTATACCCGTCTCATTGGATACATCTGCATATCCGCTTCCCCAATGAGGTGTGCAAATAGTTATAAGTTTATCAACATGTTTGTCATAACCTATCTTCTCTTCACAAGGGTTAGTATAATACATATTTTCAATGAAATACCTAGCAACTAGACCACCCATGCTGTGACCAACAATATTAATCTTATAATTATTATTGTTATAATCATTTTTTGATGCATAAAAGCAAGCTTTCATTTCATTGCTGCCAGATGTTCTAACATACGAAATTAAATTGTTTATATATGCCTCAAACTTTTGAGCGGAATATTTTACTGCATCTTCATTTGGATAGTTGAATACAAACAAATTTACGTTTTCCTTATACCCATTTGATTTTAGATAATATGCGAGATTTCCGCCTTCAGGATGTTCTGAAGTATACTTTCCATCATCAAATTGACCATTAAAAACACCGGGCATTGTAAAGTTTGCAACATTCGTGCCATCAACTTTAATAGTTTGACCTGTTTGATACCCGAAAATATCTTGAACGTTTTTATTTGTATATAAATACTGAACGTTCCCTTGACTTAAGGCGTTGATTGATGAATTATAATGGTTATTATCTGCTTCGCTAGTGTCCATAGGATTAACAAATATTCTATTACTTGCGCCCCACACATAAAACGAATTACTCGTTCTACCATGAATCAAGAATACCGGTGTTTTACCATGTACCCAAACTTCACAGCTATCAGAATAACCACCATCAGCAGTAGTTGCAGTAATTGTTACAATACCTGCTTTTTTAGCAGTTACTTTACCGCTATAAGTATTAACCGTTGCAACGCTCTCATCACTACTACACCAAGTAACTGTTTGGTTTGTAGCGTTTGACGGATAAACAGTTTCATAAAGATAATCGTTATCCCCTACATTCATAGTAAGGCTTGTAGGACAAACACTTATCCCTGTTACAGAAACAGGTGCAGTTACGGTTACGGTAATATAATCCTTCTTACCGCTACCGTCAGTCGCCTCGGCATAAACTCTTGTTGTGCCCGTGCTTACACCGTAAATATATCCTGTAGTTTTATTTACGCTTGCAATCGACGGACTATTACTATACCATTCTACTTCCGCGCATTCAGGACAGTCTGAAGCGATACTAGCGTATGCTCCATAATACCATTTCCCTTTTGTAATTGTTGCACTGCTTGGATATACAGTAACTGAATTTACATATGACATTCTTTTTTCCTCCTTATTATACCAAATTTAAAACATTTTTCAATTATAACCTTTTCATTTCTTACAAGGTTAATGTTGAATGCGGTTACTGTTCCGTTATCATCTTCAATGGGATGACAGTCTTTACCGTACTGCTTTGAGGGATTTCTAAATCAATGGCTAATGCTACTGCAATTTCTCCGGCAGACTTGCCTTGCTCCTCGGTCTGTTTATCGCCTGAATCGTTATAAATAGCAGCGATTTTACAACCCTTAGAATGAATAAATTCAATCCCATCCTTTGTTGTTAATGCATTTTCACCTAAAAGGTTTCTTCCCCAAAAGTTAGGATGAATCTTATTGCGAACTACCCATTCAAACATTGAAATATTGTTTTGAAGAATGTCATTCGCTTGGATTTCGGAATCCACACAGAACAACAGTCTTTCTACGGGAACTGCCTCCTCGGCTGTTTTTGTTTTGGGCCCAACAGCGGCAACCCTTGAAGCCTCGGCCAATGCCTTGGCGTGTGCAGCACCTTTACATGCCATAATTTCATTTTTGTTTCAATAATGAATTTTTAATATTTTTCTTTGATTGGCGTCCCAACCTTTTTACAGCTGCAACGTCATTATATAAATCAACCCTGACAACTAGTGTCAGGGTTGAAAAATATTTTAGAATTTTTTCAATTTGATAAATCATAACCATCCGTCAAACGGGTGGTTTGAACAAGGGCTAAAAGCCCATAATATCGACCCGCGTCTCAAGGCGCGGGCTTTCTCTTTGTTCTAGCCTTAGAGTATTTTCCTCTTTGGCTACTCCTAAAGGGGTCTGCGTATTCTTTTGCGCTTAATTTATCTAATGCAATATCTACTTTCTCTTGGTCTTATATGTATATCTTTATTGTACTATCGTTTAAGCCCACCGAAAAATCGGCGGGGTTATTTTTAAGTTACATATTGTGTTTTCATTTTCTTTGTGATAAAATTAAGGTGACAAAATACGACATTTTATGGGGTAATGTTATGAAAAGAGCGGTTTGTTTAATTTTATCCGTAGTTATGCTGCTTTGTTGCGGCGGCTGTGGAAAATCGGGAGAGGTTATCGAGGCAGTTGCAATGCTCGATGGCTATCTGGAGCACATAGATGACTATGAAGGCCATGTTCAAGAGGTTGGCGCGCCTTCAAGCTATGTTGATGCTTATGAAGATTTGGTTATAGGTATTGTTTATCCCGAAACCGAGATTGAAGCGCTTAATACCGCCATAACCGAGTGGGTGGATGATACGGTAGGCGTTTATAAGGAGATGGCTTCTACAGAGAATGGACAAGCCGAACTTGCCGAGCTATCGGTTTTATATGATAGCTATAATGTTAATGAATCCACCGTAGCAGTTAAGCTTAGCGGAACATTCACAACGCCCTCTAAGGCCGAGCCTGTATATATTCTAAAGACATTTAATTATGATGTGACCAATCAGAAAATGATGTCCCTTAATGATATTATCACGGAAGAAACGGTAGAAACCCTTAAGAAAGCGGTTGTTACCAAGGCAGAGATTACCGAGGAAAAAATTGATGAAAACATTCTTCAGAATATCATTGTTACGAAGGAAAGCATCGATGTTATATTAAACTGCGGTGAATATCTCCCCACCTCTGAGGGAGTTAAAACCGTTTCTGTTCCCTATTCAGAGCTTGGTCAGGGATTTACCGAAACATTTTTCTATAAGCCCCCTGCCCCCGCGCCCCAAGCGCCTGCAGGCTCACCTGTTGCCCCCGTAACCCCCGTTGGACCCTTAACCTCAACGGGCGGTATGATTGCTCTTACCTTTGATGATGGTCCAAGCGCCCACACAGAGCGTTTGCTTGATATCTTTAAAACACACGGCGGCAAGGGCACCTTCTTTGTTGTGGGCAATCTTATTGATAACCGCGCGGATACGGTAAGAAGAATTGTGAATGAAGGCCATCAGATAGGAAGCCACAGCTGGAGCCATAAGCAGCTTACCGCCATAAACGATCAGGAGCTTACCGACCAGCTTGCTCTGACAAGGCAAAAGATTTTAGAGGTTACGGGTGTGGATTGCACCCTTGTACGCCCGCCCTACGGAGCCTATAACAGCAATGTTAAGGCTAAGGGTGAGCAGCTTGGCGTTCACTTTGTTAACTGGTCCATAGATACTCTTGACTGGAAATACAGAAACGCCACTACGGTTCACAACGCTATAATGCAACGGGCAAACGATGGAGCCATCGTGCTCTGCCATGACCTACATAAGACCACGGTTGATGCCATGGAAACCGCTATTCCTCAGCTGATTGCAAGCGGATATCAGCTGGTTACCGTGGAAGAGCTTCTCACCTCAACGGGACAGGCTATTGTTCCCGGCGCATTATATAACAGAAGATAAAGGAGATAAAAGATGGATACCTTAAAGAAATTCTTCCCCCACGCTTTTAAGGCGGTGGATGTTACAAAATTCATAACCTCGCTTATTATCTACGCTCTTATTGACATTGTTTGCGGTGTGGTAATCGGCATTTTAGCCAAGATTCCCCTTATTGGATTTATTTTTGGTCTTTTAGGCTCGATTATCGGCTTATACGCGCTGGTTGGCGCTATACTCACCATATTAGTTTTTGTAAAGGTTATTGAATAATGAGTGAATTTAAGACTAAGCTATCCCCTCGCTTTTGGTTAAGCGTTACTATTTTCAGCCTTATGGGACAGGTTGCCTGGGTTGTTGAAAATATGTATTTCAATGTCTTCATTTATAAGATGTTCAACGCCTCTGCGGCGGATATATCGGCAATGGTTGCGGCCTCTGCTGTTACCGCCACCCTCACCACCGTTTTTATGGGCGCGCTCTCCGATAAAGTAGGAAAAAGGAAGCTGTTTATCTGCGCGGGATATATTCTTTGGGGCATATCGATTTTTAGTTTCATTTTACTTAAAGAGGATATTATAAGCGGTTTATTCGGTATGACCGTTTCTGCCGCCACCGTAGGCGTTAGCCTTACTATTATACTTGACTGTGTAATGACCTTCTTTGGCTCAACCGCCAACGATGCCGCGTTCAACGCCTGGCTTACCGATTCCACCGATTCCTCCAACCGAGGCTCTGCAGAGGGCATCAACGCTATGATGCCGCTTGTAAGTATCTTAGTGGTTTTCGGCGGATTTATGTTCTTTGATTTAGAAAAGGCATCAAGCTGGAGCCTTATATTCACCATCATAGGTATTGCGGTAACCGCCATAGGCATACTCGGTATTTTTATTATTAAGGAGCCCGATGTAAGTCCCGTTAAGGAATCCTACTTAGGCGGAATTGTTTACGGCTTCAGGCCTAAAACCGTAAAGGAAAACCCAAGGCTTTATATCTGCCTTGCCGCATTTATAATCTTTAATATTTCTATTCAGATTTTTATGCCCTATCTCATTATTTACTATGAGGTAACCCTAGGGATGAGCAACTATGTGCTCATTATGGCGCCCGCTATTATTATAGCCTCCGTGGTAACGGCTCTCTGGGGCAAGGTTTATGATAAAAAGGGCTTTACCTTCTCGGGAATTATTGCGATTATAATGCTTATTTCGGGCTATGCTTTGCTTTATCTCACCAAAACAACCCTTCCCGTATTTATAGGCTCACTTCTGATGATGAGCGGGTATCTATCGGGTATGGCGGTTTTCGGTGCCGTTATAAGAGATAATACACCTGTTGGTAAATCGGGAAGATTGCAGGGTGTGAGAATTTTCTCACAGGTGCTCCTGCCAGGAGTTATCGGCCCCTATATAGGCGGGAAGGTGCTTGAGAACGCCGAAACTATTATTAACAGCGATGGCACAACCTCCTTCGTTCCAAACAGAAATATCTTTTTAGCCGCCGCTGTTGCTATAATCCTTATTCTGCCGTTCTTTATTAAAAAGAAAAGAGAAAATTAAAGCTTTACCGCCAACTTTGAGTTGGCGGTTTTTGTTTATCCTTGTAAATTTGGAGGATTTATGGTAAAATATAGGATAAGCTAAGAAATACGGGGGTTATTTATGCTAAAAATTTCAGTAGCTATTACCACCTATAACGGTGAAAAGTATATTTCAGAACAGCTTTCTTCCATTATGAATCAGATAAGAAAACCCGATGAGGTTGTTATAGTTGATGATGCTTCCACCGATAACACACCTTCGATGATTAAAGCCTTTATTGAGGAAAACGGTCTTGAGGGTTGGAGGCTCATCGAAAACAAAGAGAATTTAGGGTTTATAAAGAACTACCGCAAGGTTTTACTTGAATGTAGCGGCGATGTTATCCTCCTTTGCGATCAGGATGATGTTTGGTATGAGGATAAGGTGGAGAGTGTTTCAAGCGTTATGGCGCAAAATCCGCAGATAATCGCCCTTAACACATCCTTTGCTATTATAGATAACTTTGGCGCCGTAACGGGCCGCTCTGCCAAGAGAAATAACTACGGCCTTATTGATAAAATTCTAAAAAGAAGGCTTGAGAAAATAAGCCTTACCTCCGAATTTCACAGCAATATCTCCCCCGGTTGCACCATGGCAATAAAGAAGGAGCTTGCAGAGGATTATGTTCGCCTTTCAAAATGCGAGCTGCCTCACGATTATGAGCTTAACGTTATGGCGGCGGCAAGAGGCGGTCTTTATTTCTACGATGCCGTTCTTATGAAATACCGTTTGCACGATAACAATCTTATAGGTCTTACTCCAAAGCGCGCGTCAAGAATAGATATTGCAAAGGAGCGACTTGCTCTGGCTGGCGTAGTATTAAATGTTACGGGCAAGGATGGGCTATATAAGGTCTGTGAAGAACGGCTATCCGCCCTCAGCGGAATATCCTTCGGCAGAATATTAAAGCTATGGCTTAACAAGGATTATAACAAGTATTTCCCCTTAAGAGAACGCATAGGCGATATTCTCTATATTTTAGGAAGAAGATAAAATTAACCACCGAAGAAATTTCTTCGGTGGTTTTTGTTTACTTTTCATTTTCACGCAATTTGCCGAGAGAACCGCCTGGATGTCTTTTAATATAACTTTCAGGGGTTATATCTGATTTTTCCTGTAAAAGCACAGATAGGCACTGAAGTATAAGTATCTCCGCCAGGATTGAGGCGCGCGGTGCTCTATTCAAAACGCCGCCTTCATGATTAACGCCTGCCACCAGACAAATATCCGAGTATTTACCCAGCCACGAATTTGAATCCCTTGTAACAGCAATTATCTTACAACCGTTATTTTTAATGGCAAGGGCGGTAGCTTTAAGTTCTGCGGTTTCTCCGCTGTTGGATATGCAGATTACCACATCACCCTCCACAAGCTGTCCGCAAGAACCGTGAACAGCTTCGGTTCCGTGCAGATAATAGGTTGGTGTTCCTGTTGAGGAAAATAAGGAGGCCGCATAATTTGAAACGTGTGCGGGTTTTCCGATACCTGTAATATGTAAGCGGTTACCGTTATTCTTTGCGCTCAAAATAAGCTCGGCCGCCTTTTCAAGAGATGATTTATCTATGCTGTTTACATAGTTATTAAATTCTTTGGTGCTGATTTCTATAAAATTATTTAATACATTCATTTAATTTTCTCTGCTTTCCATTATTTTAGTAACCTCTTGAAGCGTTGGGAGACTGGTTTGCGCTCCCATTCGAGATACCGTAATACCGGCAGTGCAATTAGCAAAATACAATGCCTGTTCTATGGGGCTATTTGAAGCAACAGCGGTACAAAATGCGGCAATAAAACTATCGCCTGCGGCGGTGGGGTCAATAACATTGCCGCAATCAACACTATCGCTCTTAAAAAGATTTTTACCGTCACCGAAAATACAACCGTGTTTTCCTAAGGTAATAAGAACCCTATCGACACCCATCTTCACGAATTTTTCTATTGCCTCGTTTTGCTTATCCTCACCTGTGGGATTTATTCCGATTATATCCTTGGTTTCGTGCTCATTAGGAGAAATATAGGTAAGGCACGAAATCAATTCATCGGGAATAGCGGCGGATGGCGCAGGGTTGAGCAGAACGGGAACACCCTTGGCCTTAGCGTAACCTGCCACCAACATATTGATTTCCATAGGAATTTCGTTCTGAAGAATTACCATATCATATTCACTGATTTTTTCCTTCAAAAAAGCAACCTCGCAGGGATTGATATCCATATTTGCGCCTGGTACGACAATTATGCGATTTTCGGTTCCGCTCTCATTACTCTGAACTTGAACGTTACCTACTGCAGAGGGAAATTTTTCGGATTTTAAGACATAATCCGTATTTACACCGCTTGTCTTAGCAGATTCAATAAGTTTTTCACCGAAATCATCGTTTCCCACCTTGCCTACCATTGTAACATCGGCGCCGAGGCGCGCGGCCTGAATGGCCTGATTGGCACCCTTTCCGCCGGGGGCTGTGCTAAAACCGTTACCCAAAACGGTTTGACCGGCGCTTGGAAATTGCTCCGTTGTTACTATAAGGTCCATTACAAAGCTACCTACAACCAATATTTTAGGTCTTTTCATATTTTACCTCTATTAAATAATTTCAAGTTCATTCTTACTTGGGAGTTTAGGATACTCATCATCAAGATTATCGGAATACCAGTAGGCAACGGAGGAGATATCATCACGAAGAGGATGGTATCTACCCTCGCTCATCCAACCGAGAGCCTGAATAGTAACCTTTAAATCCTCCTTAAAATAAATGGGGTCGGTAATATGCCAACGGTACATATTAAAGTATCTGTTTGCTTTATAAATCTCGTTTGTTCCACGAACCTTTGAAAGACCTGAATAGGAGGTGCAGAATTCCACATATTTGCCGCCCACGTCAAAGTTATAAGCGCCGCAAAAATAATCCTCTGTACCCGTGCCGCAGATGGAGGGAAACTGCGTATCGCCATCGATAAAGAACTTAATTTCCCCTTCGCCCCACCAGCCGTTATCTTTAACGCCCCAGTGCATATATGTGCCAACATAGTGACCGTTACCCTTGATATTATCAAGGATAACATAATCCTCCTTGTATGGCAGTGGGTTAACGCGGCGGAACTGAGCGTGGAAATAAAGAGAATCCTCAGGGATTTCTTTTTCCTCGCAATCTATCTGATAATACACATTGCAGGCCGCCGAGCAGGTATTTTCTATCTCAATGCGAAAGCCTTTAAAGTAGGGCATCTCAAAATAGCAGTTAAGACCGCGGCCTGGGTTATTGCATATAGGAAGGCTTGTAAGCTGCCTGAATTCAGTATATTCGGCATTGGCAAAGAAATCGGATAAAGGCGCTTCAACGGCGGGATTCTTGTGTCCATCAAAATAGATGCGAAGAATAAGCAGACGGCCCCTTACCGAGTTATCGGTTATCCAGATATGCTTAATGGCGCCCTGCCCCTTAACATCGGCAAGAACTATTGTTTCTCCCGCACCTGCTACCAGATACGGATTTACCTTCCAGCCCTGACCGAGCTCACGGGCATTCCAAGCGGCCGAGCCCTCAATGGCCATGCCTCCCTTGCCCTTTTCACCCGTTAAATTTTCGGGGCTTACGGAAAATGTACGGATATTCTTCTTAGTGGTAAGATTATTTAACATTTCTTTCACAGCCTTCCTAAATTTATATTGAAATTTAACCATACAACTGCTAAAATGTAAATAACTATTATTGCATTATATTTAACATTTCTTGATGTGGTGATGAAAATGAGCTTTAATATTAACAAGGTAAACCCATATATCAGAACGGCTATACACTCGGTTATTTCTGCCGATGCGCCAATAAAGAGAAGAATTATTTTCGATTATGAGCTTATCTATCTTAATGAAGGTCAGTTCACCTTTACATATAACGATATCCCATACAAATGCAAAAAGGGATGCTTTATATTTATAAGACCTGCCATACCACATAGTTTTACAAATATTAAGGGATATATTTCTCAGCCCCATATTCACTTTGATATTGCTTACAGTTGGCTCAGCCCTAAAATACCCATTTCTTTTAAGGATTACTGTGACCTTACAGATGAGGAGAAGGGCTACATCGCCGATGATATTTTTGAAGGCTACCCCCTATCCCCTTTTATTGAGTTTTCCGATAAATCCGCTGCCCTTGAATTATTCTATAATATAATTGATGCGCCTGCCGATACCCTTAAGCGCAAGGCGATGCTTATAGAGCTTATAGAGATGTTAATTGCGGATAATTTTCCCGATTGCCTTCACACAAAGGAAAACACATCTAATGCTATTAAGCAGATTAAGGATTATATTGATGCGGGACAGGGCCTATCCGTTAAGCTTGATGACCTTGAAAAGCAGTTTTCTTACAGCAAATTTCATCTTGAAAGGCAGTTCAAGAATCAATATGGCATCAGCCTTATGGCATACAGAAATAATAAACGGATGGATTTTGCCCGTAAGCTTTTGGAGGAGAAGAATGTATCATCTGTTTCGCAAGAGCTTGGCTTTACCTCGATTTATGTTTTCAGCCGCGCATTCAAGCAGCACTTTGGTTTTTCACCAAAAGAGTATAAAAATAAGAGGTAGGAATTCCGACCTCTTATTTTATTTCTCTGAAAACTCTTACGCTGAATTTTTTATTGCATCTGGGACATACGGTGCTGTGCTTACCTTTTGTTCTCGGCAGTCGCAAGGTTGCTCTGCAATGGGGGCATTTTTTATAAATATGGGTGGTATCCGCTTTGCGTTGGCGGGCGGTATCCATCCTCTTTTTTGCCCTATTTATTATCTCATTTACCCTGCGGTTTTCCCTTGCTCTTGCCTCGGTATTACGCGATAAAACGCGGAAGAAGGCGTATACGCCGAGAGCGTAGACTATCATCTGCAAAACGAAGCTTCTTATAAAGCAGTTTATAAACGCAAGAGCGGCGGCAACGGCGAAGATAACGTAAAACATATTATCAAGCCCGTAACGGCCCCGCATAAACTCCATTAGTTTATATCTGAAATTCATCTGATTACCTCTTTTCCCTTTTATTATAACTCCAAGTTAACAAAAAGTGTTAATAAAAAATTAAATTAAAGTTATAATACTGTAACGATTGCAAATAGGTAAAAATTGGTATATAATTATTTTATAAATCTTTTCGGGGTGCAATATGTTTTCAAAGATTAAAAGCGTTGGTATTTTCGGAATTGAATCCTATATGATAGAAATTGAGGCGGATGTTTCGGGAGGTCTTCCCTGCTTTGATATAGTAGGTCTTCCCGATGCGGCGGTTAAGGAATCGCGGGATAGAGTTCGCGCCGCTATAAAGAACTGCGGCTTTAAGTTCCCTACGGGCAGAATCACCGTTAACTTAGCGCCCGCCGATAAGAAAAAAGAAGGCGCTGTATATGACCTCCCCGTGCTGCTTGCCATACTTTCCGCCTCGGCTCAGCTTAAATTTGATGCCTCGAACTCCGTGTTTTTAGGCGAGGTTTCCCTTGACGGAAGAATAAGGCGTGTTAACGGAATTCTTGCTATGGCAATAACCGCCAAGCAGAACGGTATCGACCACATATTCGTGCCCGAAGAAAACGGTACCGAAGCTGCGGCAGTTGAAGGGTTAAATGTTTATCCCGTAAGCAATATTAAGGAGCTTATCGGTCATTTAACAGGCGGCGAGCCCATACCCCCTGCCGAGTTTAATGTATCCGAAACTGAGAGCTTTATAAATATGCCCGATTTTAGTGAGGTTAAGGGGCAGATTACTGCTAAAAAAGCGTTGGAGGTTGCGGCGGCAGGCGGACATAACATTTTGCTTATCGGCCCTCCGGGAGCTGGTAAAAGTATGCTTGCAAAGCGCCTTCCCACCATTCTCCCCGAAATGACCTTTGAGGAATCTATTGAAACTACTAAAATACATTCGGTTGCGGGTATCCTTAACAGCAAGAATCCTATTGTAACAAGCCGTCCCTTCCGTTCTCCGCATCACACCATATCCTCTGTGGGACTTACGGGAGGAGGCACCGTGCCAAAGCCGGGTGAAGTTTCTCTTGCGCATAACGGAGTTTTATTCCTTGATGAGCTTCCCGAGTTTAAGAGAGATGCTATGGAAGCCCTTCGTCAGCCCCTTGAGGATACGAAAATCACCGTTTCCCGCGCGGCAGGCTCGGTTACATATCCAAGCTCTATAACCCTTGTTGCCGCTATGAATCCCTGCCCCTGCGGATTTTACGGACATCCCACCAAGGAGTGTAGTTGCTCATCCAATATGGTTAAAAAGTATCTTAACCGCATTTCAGGACCTATGCTGGACCGACTTGATCTGCACGTTGAGGTGCCGCCCGTTGATTACATGGCGCTTAGTGATACTGCCCCCGCCGAAAGCTCTGCCGAGATACGAGAAAGGGTTAACGCCGCCCGCAAGCTTCAGATTGAGCGTTACAAGGGTACGGGTGTTACCTGCAACGCAAGGCTAACTCCTAAAATGCTGAGGGAGTTCTGCGTTATGACCGATGATGCCTCCGCATATCTTAGCCAGTGCTTTGATAAATTAGGACTTTCTGCCCGCGCTTATGACCGAATATTAAAGGTTGCAAGAACGGTTGCCGACCTTGCCGCTCACGAAAAAATAGAAAAGACCGATATTCTTTCTGCAATAAGATTTAGAAGTCTTGACAGAAAATATTGGGGAGAATAAATGGAAAACCCGCAGTTAAACTGCGGGTTTTTTAATTTAATATTCAAGCGTTAAAAGAACTTCAAAGCTATTTATATCAAGTACCTTTAGCTGTGTATCGGTGATTATATAAAAGCCATCTTTTACGAAAAGGCCTCGCACGGAGCCTTCGTAGTAGGCCTCAATATCAATGGAGGCCAAATTCTCAAAGCCCTCGCCCGTATAATTATAGAGCATATATTTAATATTATCATAATCGGTGGCGGCAAAGCCTATCAGGTTTCTGCCTATATTAACCATCATAGCCTTATGGCTATTAAGGGCGGGAGAATAGTAATAGCCGTTTATAACTGTTTTATCCTCTTCGGTAACATTGGCGGGGTCTAAAATATTAAACATAGAAAGCTTAAGGAAGCTTGTTCTGCCTGTTTTTTCATCCGCCTCCATACCGAAGCCTAAAAGTTTGCCATCATTATAAGGATACATATACTCTGAAAATCCCGGGATTTTCAGCTCGCCTAAAATCTTAGGATTTTTGGGGTCTGCAAGGTCGGCGGAAAATAGGGGGTCTGTTTGGCGGAAGGTTACGAAATAGGCGGTATCGCCCATAAACCTTACGGAATATACCCGCTCGCCCTTGGCTAAATCCTTTATCTCACCTATCTTTTTGAGCTCTCCGTCAAGCACGGTGAGTCTTGCAGAGGTATCGTTGGTTGCCGATACAAACTCGTTATCGCTGTTCTCAAACTTCTGTGTAACATACTTAGTTTCGGTAACGGTGGTAACGAATCTGAAATAGCCCTTATGCTCATCAATAAAGAACTGATTTTCAAGGGTGCCATCAACCTGACCTGTGGTTTTATATTCAAGCTTACCATCCTTTATGGCAAGTCTTGAAACTACGGTATAGCTTTCTATATGATCTTCGTATTCATCATATTCCTTCGAATTATAGCGGGTATTTGCAAGGATGATATTCTCGGTACTGCAATAAAGCTGATCGGTGCCGCCAAGCAGGCTTGCCGTGCCGCTAAGCGTGCCATCCTTATAATTATAGGCGGCTATAACTGTATAGCGGTTGGTGGTTATCTCATCATCATAGCGGTAAATGCTATCGGCGGGAACGGTGGTTTCCTCATCCTTGCACTCTATGGTGGGAACGAAGGTGGAGGGGTCCTTTTTATCGATATTCTTTATATTTATGGGGCAGTTTGAGATAAGGTAAATATAATCCCCTATCATACGGGAGGAGGTGTAATATCCTTCCTGACAGCTTTCTGCCACCTTTACGGGATTCTTCGGGTTTGAAATATCATATATAACAACACTTGTTTTATTGCCTGAGGTTTCATACACATCGGTTTTAAGAATTATGATATGATTGCCCTTTAGGAACATTTCGTTGCACATTACATCGTATTCCCCCGTTATAACGGTTTTGCTAAGGAGGGAGGAAGCCTTACCCTCGGCCGAAAGAATATTCAATACATTGTTTTCAATATAATAGATATTCTTGCCATCGGTTTTTACGATATCGGCTTCACTTACGCCTGCCACCTGCTCGGTGGTTTCGCTATACTCGTTTTGGGCATCCTCGGATTCTTCCATATTAACGCTACCCTCGGGCTGTGAGCCCTTAAGGCCTGATGTGTTGCTCGATTCGGTTATGGTGCCCGTAGCGGTATCTCCTGCATCTTCGGTATCGCTATACTCGTAATAGTATTCATACACCTCATCCTTACCCAAGCCGCCTAACAGATTATCAAAGAAAGAGGATTTATTCTGCGCTTCAAATATCTTATAGATTTCATTGTAGGAATCGGCGGCGGTGAGGCTCTCGGCGTTTACCTTAACGCTGTTATTAGGAATGAATATTACGCCTAAAACAATGGCAACACAAGCCGCCAGGGCGGTGCCAACACGCCAGATAACTGCAGGATTGCGGCGCTCCGCCTTTTCCTCGGCGGCCTCTAATTTACTTAAAACAGATTCCTTAACAAAGGCATCTGCCTTAATATTATCCATTGCATTCTTATAATTCTTCTCAAACATCAAATTCAACTCCTTCAAGGCTTAATTTAAGTAGTTTTCTTGCGCGGTGAAGCTGTGATTTCACCGTGGAGGGTTTGGTTTGCAAAATCTCTGCAATCTCCTCAGACTTATAGCCGCAATAATAATGAAGATGTATAACAGTTCGGTATTTTATAGGTAGCCTCAGCACAGCATCAAGGGTATCACGTTCGGGCATAGTAACGCTCAAGGTTTCATCAAGAGCCTGAGTTTTCTTATAATGACCGCTTGTGAACATACTCTTGGTACAGTTTATAGTAATTCTTATAAGCAGCGCCTTGGTGTGTTCCTCATTATTAAGCTTGTTCTTTTGCTTTATAAACCTTAGAAAAACCTCCTGCAATATGTCATCCGCATCATATTTATTTTTCACTCTTGCAAAGGCAAGGCGGTATACCATATCGGAGTACTTATTAAAGGCTTCTGTTGCAGAAATCTTGTATTCCATAATTTCCCTCCTTTACTAATAAAACTCTTAAACTACCCAAAAGGTTGCAAATTTTTTTGAAAAAATTAAAAAACAGATTTGCAGAAAACCTGCAAATCTGTTTAGGTTTATTTTGCGTAATCAACAGCGCGGTTTTCGCGGATGAGATTAACTTTAATCTGGCCGGGGTATTCAAGCTCATTTTCAATTTTTTCGGCAATCTCGCGGGCGATTATTACCATCTGGTCATCGCTGATAACCTCAGGCTTAACAATAATTCTAACCTCGCGGCCTGCCTGAATTGCAAAGGAGCCTTCAACACCGTTAAAGGAGCTTGCGATTTCTTCAAGCTTCTCAAGACGCTTGATATAGCTCTCAATGTTCTCTCTGCGGGCGCCCGGTCTGGCAGCAGAAATAGCATCGGCGGCCTGAACTATGCAGGCAATAACGGTTTTGGCCTCTACATCGCCGTGGTGAGCGTGGATAGCGTGGATAACTGCTTCGTTTTCCTTATACTTCTTCGCAGCATCAACACCGAGCTGAATGTGGGAGCCTTCCTGCTCGTGATCTATTGCCTTACCGATATCGTGAAGAAGACCTGCGCGCTTAGCAAGGGTAACATCCTCACCCATCTCAGCGGCGATAAGACCTGCAAGGTGGCAAACCTCTAATGAATGGTTAAGAACATTCTGGCCATAGCTTGTTCTGAAATGCAGACGGCCAAGCAGCTTGATAAGCTCGGGATGCAGACTATGTACACCCGACTCTATCATAGCGCTTTCACCCTCCTGCTTGATGATGGAATCAACCTCAGCGGTAGCCTTGGCAACAGATTCTTCAATTCTTGCAGGATGGATTCTTCCATCAACAATAAGCTTTTCAAGTGTCCTTCTTGCTATCTCTCTGCGGATAGGCTCAAAGCTTGAAACGGTAATTGCCTCGGGAGTATCATCAATGATAAGATCAACACCCGTAGCATTTTCAATAGCGCGGATATTTCTACCCTCTCTACCGATTATTCGGCCCTTCATTTCATCATTGGGAAGAGCAACTGTGGATACGGTAATCTCGGAGGAGTGGTCTGCGGCGCAACGCTGAATAGCGTGTCCAATAACCTCACGGGCTAGCTTCTCGGATTCCTCCTTAGTCTGCTGTTCGTATTCCATAATCTTAACAGCTTTTTCGTGAGCTAACTCACCATCAAGCATACTAAGCAATTCTGCTTTAGCCTGCTCTTTTGAAAGACCTGAAATTTTTTCAAGCATTTCAAGCTGACTTTTCTTGATGCGGTCACACTCTTCAATACGCTCTTCGATTTCTTTAGCGCGTTCTGCAAGCTTTTCTTCCTTGGTTTCAAGGTTATCTAACTTACGGTCAAGGGTTTCTTCCTTTTGCTGAAGCCTATGCTCCTGACGCTGAACCTCGCTTCTGCGTTCGCGAAGGTCGCGCTCAGTATCCTGACGGAGCTGATGGATTTCCTCTTTAGCTTCAATAAGGGTTTCTTTTCTTTTGGTTTCGGCAGTTTTCATAGCGTCATTCAAAATGCGCTTTGCCTCTTCCTCAGCAGAGCCAATAGTTTTTTCAGCAGATTTGCGGCGATAGGCAGAGCCTACGAAAAATCCAATAACTGCAAGAACCACGGCAACACCGCCAAGGATTAAATCTAACAAATCGGGCATAAATGCACCTCCTATATAATAAATCGGGTTTTACCTACTGTGAAATGGCAGGTCGGGGACCCGAACTTTAGCCCCGCGATATTATTTACCATGCCTATATCAATTAAAAACTAATATAACCATTATAATTTATCTATATAATTTTAACATTTTATAGGCCTTATGTCAAGAAAAAACGCTATATAAAGTAGTAACAGGTATCCCAAGCGGGAAGGCTTCTGAAATGCCGCATATATATTTTGTAATCATCGCGGATTTCACCTACCTTTAAGGGAAGGTCAAAAACATCTTCACTACGGTGATAGCAGGATATAAGCATCTTAGGCCTATACCTTAAAATCACCTCTTTACTTCCCTTAATGGCCGCCGCCTCATTACCCTCAATATCCATTTTAATATAGGTAACGCCCTCGCTTAACAGGCTATCCGCGGTTATAAGAGGAATATCAGCGCCTTCATCCGAAACCGAAGAGCCGCGGGAGCTATTCATATTAAAGCTGCCCATACCGCAAATATCCGAAACTCCCGCATTTACGGTAATAATATTCTCCTTACCCTCGATATTTCGGCAAAGCTTATTATAGGTCTTAACATCGGGCTCAACGGCAAAGATTTTATCATAGCTTTCTACACGCGAAATAAATTCCTCTACCGTATCTCCCCTATAGGCGCCGAAATCCGCGAATATCTCGTTATCTGAAAGGCTCAGGAAGGAATTATAAGGCTCATCCTCATCTACCTGACACCCGAAAAGATATTTAACATCACCCGTTAGCTTAAACAAAACCGTGTTCTCAAAGGTTTTCCGTGATAGATCATCGGCAAGGCGGTTATACACAGCCCTTAATTTATCCGCGTTTTCACGGGCGAACTCTATATTAAAGAGATTATGGCCATAAACAGGCACATCGGGAGCGTAAAACTCTTGCTCTGACATAATTTTCTGCACATTGGAAAAGACCTCTTCCCTTGTGGAGCCAAAGGCAAGAAGCACTATCATATCACCGAATTTTGATTTAAGCTCTTTATAAGTAGTAAGGTTAAAGCCGTGAAATATTTTATCTCTTACGAAACCATCGGTGGCGAAAACGCCGCTGATATTAACCCCATAATCCTCCAAAACCTTTATTATTTTATCGGCTCCGTTGCCCATACCGTAAAGAACTATCTTTTTTTCTGTTGTTTTCAAATAATTCCATAGATCAATCATAGGTTAATTATACCTTTTTGCGCTAAAAATTACAAGTAAACTTCAAAATAATATGGACTTTTAGATTAAAATTTGATATATTAAATATAATAGTAATTCTTGGAGGAATTTTAATGAAAAAAATACTCTCTTTTGACTTCGGTGCTTCCAGCGGAAGAGCCATGCTTGCCGTTCTTAATGATGGCAAAATAGAAATGAAGGAAATTCACCGTTTCTCTAACGACCCCGTTATTGTAAGAGGAACAATGTATTGGGATGTTCTCCGCCTCTTCTTCGAGATTAAAACAGGTATAACCAAAGCCCTCAATGATGGCGGATTTGATGCTATCGGCATTGATACCTGGGGCGTTGACTTAGGTCTTATCGATAAAAAGGGTAATCTTATCGGCAACCCCGTTCATTACCGTGATTTGAGAACAGAGCCCATCCCCGATAGAGTGTTCAGTGAATATATCTCTAAAAAGGAGCTTTATGAGAGAACGGGTATGCAGTTTATCCGTTTCAACACCATTTATCAGCTTATGTACTTAAAATATAACGAGCCCGATCTGCTCGAAAAGGCTGATAAGTTTTTACTTATGCCCGACCTTTTTGCGTATATGCTCACAGGCGTTATGAAGGCCGAGGCAAGTATTGCTTCTACCACCAATATGCTTAATCCTCACACTAAGGATTGGGATTTTGAGCTTATTGACCGTTTAGGTCTTGACCGCAGTCTCTTTGCCCCCATCGTTAAGCCCGGCGATGTTTACGGCGAGCTTTCGGATGAAATCTGCGAAGAGCTTGGCTGCCCCAAGGTGCCCGTTATTGCAGTTTGCGGCCACGATACCGCATCTGCCGTTGCGGCAACACCCAGTATGTCTGATGACTTTGTATATATAAGCTGTGGCACCTGGAGCCTTTTCGGCATAGAAAACCCCACCCCTATTCTCACAGATGAGGCCGCCGAGGCAGATTTCACCAACGAAGGCGGATTTGACGGCACCATCAGATTCCTTAAAAACATTATGGGCCTTTGGCTTATTCAGGAATCCCGCCGTCAATGGCGCAGAGAGGGCACCGAGGTTGGCTTTGATACCCTCGAAAAAGAGGCTCTTGCAAGCGAGCCCTTTAAGTGCTTTATTGATGTTGACCACGCTTCCTTTGAAACCGCAGGAAATCTTCCCAAGCGTGTTTGCGAATTCTGTGAGCGCACAGGTCAGTATGTACCTAAAACCCGTGGCGAGATTATGAGATGTATTTATCAGAGCCTTGCTATGAAGTATAAATATACCTTTGAAACTCTGGGCAAGCTTTCGGGCAGAGATTATCACAGTATTAACATTTTAGGCGGCGGCATTAAGGATAAGCTCCTTTGCCAGATGACCGCAGATGCTTGTAATGTAGATGTTCTTGCAGGTCCTACCGAAGCTACCGTTATGGGCAATATAGCTGTAGCCTATAATGCTCTCGGCGAACTTAAAGATTTCAAAGCAATCAGAAAGGCTGTTTCGGATTCCACCGAGATTAAACGCTATAGCCCTGCCAGCAACGAGGCTTGGGAAAACGCTTACAAGGATTATCTTAAGATTTTAGGCAAATAAATCTCTTCGGGCAGAGTTTAATTACTCTGCCCGAATTATTTTTTATGTTTTTTAATTTTAGTGTTGACAACAGCCCTTCTTGGTGATATAATAATTGGGCGCCCGAAAAAGAGGGCATATATATGCGAGTGTGCTGGAATAGGCAGACAGGCACGTTTGAGGGGCGTGTGTCAACGACGTACGGGTTCAAGTCCCGTCACTCGCACCAAAGCATTCAAACCCGAACCTTTTACCAATCGGTGAAACGTTCGGGTTTGTTGTTTTCTTAAAAGATGTTAAATAGCCTTTGTTTGTGGCAGTACAGAGTTAGTCGCTCGGTACTGCCACTTCTTCGTTTCAATGACTTTCGTACATAAAGGAGATTTTGAAATGAAGATTTTTAAAACGATTGTATTAACATTAATGATAGCAATAAATTTACAGACTGGATATTACGCTTTATTGTATAAGGTTCAGATAGCTACAGGTGTTTTTCTTATATGTTTAAGATTAACTTTGTTTGTGATTTGTGATGGCAGCATAAAATAAAATAGAAGCATGAGACAAAATAAATGCCTCATGCTTCTATTGTTATAAATCTAAAGTGTATCTCCTACAGAAAAACCTATCGCTTCGACTTTCTCTATAAATTCTTTTTTGAAGTTACTAATTTTTGTTTCATCAACATAGATAAGTAAGTTTTTCCTTGCACGAGAACAACCTACATAAAATAGTTTATATGCAGTTAATATTCCTTCAACTTTTGAAACCTTAAACACTTTTCTAGCATTAGTAACATTAGGTTTACTATTAAATGCTAGAAAGTCCTTTTGGTAAATTGATTCAAAGATTTTGTTATCTTTATACTTTTCTAAAATAAATTCGCAGTATTGTTTTAAAGTGTCCGAGCATCCTGCGTATGTATCTTTTGTTAAATCATTAATTTTTAATCCTATTTTGCTTTCAAGTTCAGTTATTATGTGAACAAATGAATAATAAAAATCTTCAAATTCAGGAAGTGAAAAATCAAGTTTAGACCACAGTTCAAAAAAAGAATACATCCTTACATTAGGGTTATTGTTGCTATCGTTTGAGACAAAAATTACTGATGTGTGACTTTCACCTTTAACTCCGTGCTGTGTAGATATGTAAGGATTGTTTAAATATGCCGATAAATTTTTAACTTCAACAAAAGAAATATCAAACACATTGGTATATTCTGAGTTTTCATATAGCTTATTTGTAAAATCTTCTTTCAATATACCTAATTGTTCAAAACCATCTATAAGATTTTTAACAGAACTTTCTTCATTATCATAGATTGCTTTCAAAAAATCAAATTTTTCCTTTAATGATTTCTTGTCGTTATGATGTTGTAAGTTAAGCGAAGAAGCATTAAAGTATTTTATTTGCCGTTTGCATGTTGAAATAACAGAGCCATAGTTCCCGTTGGAGTATAGCGTAAAAATCTTATCAACGAATAATAAAAACTTCATAAGTATATCTGGATTGTCATCGGATAAGTCTGACAAAACATCAGATGGAGTATATTTTTTCCCAAATGAATACATCTCCATATTATTGTAGCACTCATAAAGATTGAGTGCACCAATCTCACCATACTTCTCCTTATTCATCAAGTACAAAGTCAGAATTTGGGGGAACTTATTTTGTGCTAGTGCGATAATATCTTTGGAATTTGAGTTTATTATGACCTTAGGTGAAATATCGGGTTCAACATTCTTGTTGTCTTCTGATGGTTTTTGAATAAACTCGTCAGAATTATATATGTTGTTTAATATTGTTATAATCTTCCCAATAGATCGGTGGTTAGTTTCCAACCTTTGAGAAACATCAAATTCCTTAAAACTCTCTTCAAAAGATCCATCATAATTGTGATATATTTGTTGCATTCTATCACCCAACAAATATAGCTTTACATCGGTTTTGTTTTTTACAGCGTTATAGAACATTTTTAATACATATGCAGATGTATCTTGATATTCATCGATAAAGATATAATTATATTTGTCTCTTATTTTTCTCAGTATCACGGGGTATTTTTCCGTTAATAAATATGCAAACATTAATAAATCATCGTGTGATAATCTTCCGGAGTAAAGGGATGTAAAAGGAGTTTCACCGTACGATAGTTCAATTAAATTTACCTTAATAATGTCAACAGATAAACTTCCAAACTTCTCAATGTAATATTGGTTGCCCTCGGCGATTTTTTCATCGTTTTCAGCATTGTTAATTCTATTGCTTATTTTTTCTCCATACAACGTCCAATATAGATCAAGTGCTTCTTTTTGAGCAAAAAACGGTTTGATCAATTCATGAATATATGAGTGTATCGTGCTAACAAAAATATTGGAGCTATCTAAATCTTTTTTCAATTCTTCTGCCGCTCTGTTGGTATAAGTAATACACAACACTTTACTTTCCGGATGTTTCAAATAAATATTTTTTAAATAATTCCTAATGCTGGTAGTTTTGCCACTACCAGCAGGTGCATTTATAAGAAATTTATTATTTATTGTTGCATTAACCATAATAATCCCTTCTTAATATATTGGGGTAACATCTTTTCTTCTTGTCCACTTAAAATAACGGAGTACATAAAATCAGTTTTGTTTCCTTTGGTTGATTTTACAATATCCCTAATGGAAAATTCGCTGTCGTCTTCATCAACTCTGTTATTTGGTATAGAAAAACTCAATTTGTTGTCCTTTCTGATTGTTTTCCAATCGCTACGCTTTAGAGTGTGAAAAACATCTTTATTTAGTAGCTTAGCAAGCATAGCCTCTTCCAACGTACGTGCAGTACTCTCTTCATCCTGATATGTAATGCATATTAAATCGTCCATAACAATATTATCCATCGCAGATTGTAATGCATACAATTCTTTTATAGTAGGCGTCTGATATGCCTCTGGTTTAGATTCTCGACTAAGCGCTTTGTGAAATGCATTTATTGTTGCATTTGTGCTTTTGGATTCTTTTGCCACTTCAAAAGTGATTGCACTTATATCATAATCCAAATCAGTGATTATTAAGGATTTTATTTTGAGTTTTTCTAATATTTTCAGATAGTTAAAGGCGTATGCCCCACCAACTTGAATAAACGCAATATAATTGTTATTAAGTGAGGAAAATGTAGGTAAATTTATAAGTTTACGAATATAAAGTCTCTCTGTATCCCCCTCATATAGAACCACTTTATCCGCAAATATTAGTTCTGAATAACCTATTTCAAAAAACCAATCAAAGAAATTTTCAAGGAGATAGTCAGTTTCATTTTCCGCACAGATTGTTTTTTGCCCTTCGATTTTTCTTTTAAATTCGCTCAAATCGAAAAGTTCACTTTTTGATTTTTCAGTTTGTCTAATAACTCTTAAGCTATTTAAACCTACCGATCTAGCAATTTCGTTAGAATGAGTTGTAATGAGCCCTTGTAAACCTTTGTCTGTATAATATTTATTAAGAAAGCGGATAAATACGTTCTGCATTTGTGGATGCATATGTGCCTCAGGCTCTTCAATAAAGAAAACATTAACTTTCTTTTTATCTATTGAACTTATAAATTCTTCTAACCTTATGTGCAAATATATCAAATTACTAAATCCAAGTCCTTGTGAATTTTCGTTCAACAATAAACCATCTATATCATATTTGGCACGAGTTATTTTCTTGATAAAATCATTTACATCATCCTCGTCGACATCCATTTCAAGCAATAATTTGCCTATGTGTCCGCCGCTTGTCTTTGCGACATCTTGTATTGTTGTATCAAGAGATTTTATAGATGAATTTTGCATTTTTGCTTTTGCATCCGATTTATCTATTTGCTCTAATAACATATCGGGAAGCTTTTTTGTAGTAGCAATCCAAGATTCATCATTCTTAAGCAGTGATATTACCCGTTTGCTAATACCTTTTGATACATCTTTTTCATTATCATCAAGATCTCTTCTTACAGCATCGATGTTTTCGAGATTAAATAACTTTTTGAAGTTAGGCAACTCAATTGAATTAAGATTTTTATATTCTTCGTTACAGTAATAACATTTCTCTATCAAACAACCGCAATATAATTTCAAAAGTTCTTCTTTGATAAAATAAGTTTTTGTATCTTTTTCTTTGCAGTCAGGATTTTCAATATCTTCTATTCTGGATTTAATTTTATCATAGCGGTCATTAAGCATTCTTTCAAAAGCACTTAAGCTTGGCTCGTAAGTATATACAAAATAGAAAGAATGTTTTGTTTCATCCAAATCCATAAGGTAATCTACAAAATCTTGGATATCATCATTTTCCGGAGTATAATCCACTTCAATTTTTGCATTAAAAGTATCAATAATGTAATCGCTTGAAAATTCGTTATCTGCAGAAATAGCATTGATTATTTGAGAAACGCCTTCTTCTTTTGCATGTTCTAACATCACATCACTGAAGATCGGCAAAATTTTATTTACCCAAAGCACAGAAAGACCAGTAGGGATATCACTGTATTTAAAGACAAATTTGCTTTCGTTAAATATTCCCTTCAAAACAGATATTAACGTGGTTTTTCCGCTATTGTTAGGACCTGCTAAAACCGTCAAACCATTTTGGAAATTCAATTCAATATGAGACAGTTGCCTATAGTTTGAAACTTCAATTCTTTTTAAAAACATATAATTCAACCTCTAATCTATTTGCTAATAGACATAACAAAATTTTCGAACTTTTCCATCAATAATGTAGCAGCTGTGCCGCCACTCTTTTTAAATTCCAACATTTCAATTAAATCATTGTCAGTAACATTGAGTATTAATTTCCCATGTTCTTTTAAACAACCAGCAGATGCAAACTTTGCTGAATCGGAAAAACCTTTTCTGGATATTATAATCGCAACATTACGCAATGCAGGATCAAATAAATATTTCTCGGTTATATAAATTAAGTTTTGATCTATTGTAGTACTGTAATTTTTAAACTCAAACACAACAAATCGAGTGTTGTAATGTTGAGCCAACAGTTGCCAAAAAGCATGGGTCTTCTCGTTTATTCCTTTAAATGAACAAATTAAATCCATTCTAAAATGATTGTCTTCGGTTCTGTGTTGAGAAGACATATAATGAAATGCATCACTGAACAAATACCGTACAATATCTTCACATATTTCTTCATATTCTCTTGAATTAGCTTGGCCAGTCTTGCACCCCTTCAGCTTATTGACATACTCATCTGCAATAACAGATAAATCTTCAACCATATCAGGACTAGATATAGTTGTGAAATTCCAAGCTTCGGCCGGTTCTCCGGCAATCTCTTCAATTGGGAAATATGTTAATTGGGATAATTCTCTTGCTAAAGATTCATCATTTTGGGTATAGAAAACCAAATTTGAAATATCCCATACTATTATTCTGAATTTTTCATATAACACTTTTCTATCTATTCCAAAGGCATTGCCAAAAAGAATCAATAGTGTAATATCTTCTTGGGGAATTTTATGCTGTGACCTGTGCCATAGAATGTTTTTTAACACGGTATTAATCTCATTGGGAGAAATATCTTCACTTTTAAAATTTTTGTGTTGAACATAAATGGTTTTGCCTTCATTGGAAAAACGAAAATCCCAAAAATCTTCCTTAACTCTTGCAATATCCTTAATCAGTTTACAATTAAATTTTTCTAACAATCTTTTGCAAAAACTTTCAGCGGCAATATCATATAATTTTGGATCTATTGCAGGTGAAAATATACCATCTTTAATTGCATCTTGACGGCTATATGTAAAAACAATGTCATTTGTTGGAAATAACTTTTTCTTATACTTTTGAAAATTAATGATTGTTTTTTGACTCTTATATAGAATCTCGTGGCATCGATTTGATTGAGGAATATCATATGTAATAATAAAATGATATGTGTCATTAATTACGTTTGCGTTTTTATAGACATATTGTATATTCCTAACATCAACCAAGTGTTTATCAATATTTATTAAGTCTTTATAATGTTCGAAAAGCCAATTGTTTAGTTGTTCTTTAATGCTAACAGAACCAGTAATAATTAAAACCTTTTTCTCTCCGATTTCCAATAAATGCTCAACCGTTTTTGCCAAAATCAAACTTGCCCCAGTTCCAGTTGCCATTTCAATAGTTATCAATTGTTGTTTATTATAAATTGCATTTTTAATGGCTTCTATTGCCTTGGTTTGATGCTCTCTTATTTGAATCGCTTTCATATAAATACGCTTCTCCTTAAGCCTTAATATATCTCGTCGTTCTTGCTTGTCCAATCTTTTTAACTTGACCGTTTTTTACCATAACACTTAGTACTGCCTCAACGGTAGTGGGACTCACATCAGGCAAGATATCGCAGATTTCAGATTTGGAAATAGGAACCAAACTATTGAGCACGGTTGCCTCAATTCGAGCCTTTTTAGTAATCTTTCTTCCATTTACAACTGCAAAGCGTTTGTCAAGCTCTTTATAGCACATATACAAGGTGGACAAGAAGTTCTCTATAAACGGAATATAGGTGTTCTCATTTTCATGCCAACCTATAGAAGATTCACGAAGCGCTTCATAATAAAACGCCTTATAATTGTTAATCTGCTCTTCAAAAGATACATATTTACCAGCATCATAACCATTTTTATAGAGCAAAAGCAAAGATATGAGTCTAGACATTCTTCCATTGCCATCCCTAAATGGGTGAATACACAAGAAATCAAGCACAACACAAGGAATCAATAAAAGTTGATTGATATTAGCATCATTGCGTGCTTCCATATATGCAAGTTCTAATTGTTCCATTGCTTCTTTTACCTCAGAAGCAGGAGTTGGTCTAAATCTTATTTTTCTATTACCATTTTTATCTTCTTCTATAATATAATTATCGCCAGTTTTATATTGACCGCCATATTCATAACCCGCTATCTGCATCATTGTTTCGTGAAGTCTTAAAATATCAGACTCTCTTAAATCAAGATTGTCATGATTTAAATGAATTGCATTAAGAGCATCACGATAACCTGCAATCTCACCTTCAGTATGATTTAAAGGTGCACTATCTTGGTTTACAATTGCGGCAATACGTTCATCACTTGTAACAATGCCCTCAATAGCATTTGAACTCTTAACAGACTACACCTTTGCTACTGCTTCAAGTTCTGTAAAAACTTTTGCGTATTCTTCTTTGCGTACACCTGCCATAGTTTTCAAAGATGCAATGCTTGAAGTTAAATTAATAAGATTTGCGGGTAATAACCCATTATTTAAAAATGAATAGTCAAACTTTCTCATATTATGCACTCCTTTACTGCATATAATTATACCCTATTATGTGCAGTTAGTCAATATATTATCTGCATATTAAAACTAATTCTATATGCATATCTACGAATTACATAAACATATAACCTTTTGATCAATATCGTTTAACTAATAGTTAAACAGTTGTATTTAAGAGGATAGTATGATATAATGTTTTCTACAAAAATTGACAAATCATGGGAGAACATACATGTCGAAAACTATTACTATACGCAACACAAAAGGCATAAAGAAATTGCATTTCACTTTTCCAGAACGTAGAGGTGTATATCTTTTGGTTGGACCTAACGGAACTGGAAAGACCACCCTACTAATTTGTATGGATAGAATTTGCAACTCTTACGCTTTTGCACGCGGCTTTTCTCATCCAAAAAACATTACTGGATATGACGAATATCAAAATGCAACCATTCAGTATGATGTTGATAACGTTTGCGTATTGTTTAGAAAAAAACAATATAAGTGGGCTCCCTCTCCGTGGAAAGGAAATGGAGAACTTTTAGATGCTTTTGGTTATACTGGTTCTATTTTTATAAAAGCTGATTCGAAGAGAATTGATGCAACCGCAGATGAAATTGAGCGTGGAACCACTCAAGCTGCAGATCCTGTTCTTGTGCGAACATTAAATCAAATTTTTGAAACATCCAAATATGATAATTTGAAAAAGCTTAAAGTGACTCATGGAAGAGGTAAGCCTTCATCATATTTTAATGTGATTAAGGACGGAAGATTTTATTATACCGAAAAAAGATTTAGCACAGGAGAAATTGCAATTCTTAGATTGATTGAAAATGTGGAATTAGCCTGTAATGGTTCGTTAGTCTTATTAGACGAAGCCGAAATGGCATTGCATCCACGTGTTCAAGTTAATTTGTTGAACTATCTAAAAGAGAAAGCACAAGAAAAGAATTTGACAATTTTTATATCAACTCATTCACCTACACTCATCAAATCCACCAACGAAAAAGATATAATGTTGTTGGAATCAGATTCTCGAGGAAATATTGAAGTCTGCACACCATGTTATCCTGCAAGAGCTTTGGGTGGTATCGACTATGAAGAATCCAAGATTTTTGATTATGTATTTTTTGTTGAAGACGATATGGCCAGATTATTCTTAAAGAGGATGGTATATAGATATGGAACAATAGCGCCTTGCCATTCAACAGCATTAACTTCTATTATTCCTGTTGGAGGTTTTTGTCAAACCGCTAATCTAGCTGTTGTGACAAACAATCAGTTGTTCGGACATTCTAAAGTTTTTGCGTTAGTTGACTCGGATGCATTTGATGATTTGGATCAAAAACCAGATTTTACTGAACTGTTAAATAGACATAGAGAAATTATTAAAGATCTTTCAGTTACTCCTGAAGTGAAATTTATAGAAATTTTATCTTCTGCAGACGAAAGCCTAAAATTAAACTTTAGAAATCGAATGCACTGCGAAATACCAACAATACTTAATAGTGTCGAATACAGAAATTGTTCTTCAACCAACAACAGAAAACTAGCTAAAAGAAGATTTGAAGTGTTTATTAATAAGTGTATTAGTTTCTCAGGTGATAGCGAAGAAACTGTTAAGACCGATTTAATAAATATGCTTGTTGATACATTACCAGATGGGGATGTTCAACATTTATTAGGTCCAATATTTAACTGTCACTAATTGTTTTGATAATCCATAAACACAGTGCTTTAAATAGGAGATATTAAGGTGCAAAATAAAAAAATTAATAGACTTGATATTTATAAAATAGCATGTAAATTACGAACAGCAATGAATTCTGCATATAAAAATGGAGAGTTCGACAATGAAGTTGAACTGCAACGATTCCCAAAAGGTAGTTGCGGCATATCCAGTTATTTCTTAGGAGAATATCTTATGGAGCATGGTATAACAACTAAGTATGTCAATAGAACTTATTATTACGGTGAAACGTCTTATGAAAGTCAGGCGCACACTTGGTTGGAAATAAACCCACGTTTAATTGTTGATATTACTGGTGATCAATTTAAGAATAACTCTATATTAATGAATTACGACATTCCTGTTTATGTTGGAGATTATAATGAATTTTATAATCTTTTTGAAAGCACCCCTAATGGTGAACATAAATTGACGAAGGGCCATATTCTTTCAAACGAGGAACGTATCATATATAATAAAATAAAAGAACATTTGTAATGATAAAATTAGTCTTTCAAAAGTGCCGCCTAATATATAGGTGGCACTTTTTATATACAATTAATGTTTTCTTGAAACGCGTATTTTATGTTCCTTATATTATCTCAAAACAAAATTAGCTCGAACATTGTAAAATTAATGTTGGGCACAGGAGGTAATATTATGGGAAATGTGTATGGTTATGTGCGAGTGTCGAGTATCGATCAGAATGAGGACAGGCAGCTTATTGTTATCGACGAAAATAATGTGCCGAAAGGCAATGTCTATATTGATAAGCAGTCTGGTAAGGATTTTGAGAGGCCACAGTATAAGAAACTCGTCAAGAAATTAAAGGCGGGAGATTTGCTGTACATACTCAGTATTGACAGATTAGGACGTAATTACGAGGACATTCAAAAGCAGTGGCGGATACTTACTAAAGACATCGGTATTGATATTTGTGTAATCGATATGCCTTTGCTTGATACCCGAAACGGCAAGGACTTGATGGGTACGTTTATTGCTGACCTTGTTTTGCAGATTCTTTCGTTTGTGGCACAGAATGAGCGAGAAAATATTAAAAAGCGGCAGGCGCAAGGCATTGCCGCCGCAAAAGCAAAGGGAGTCAAGTTTGGAAGACCTGAATCTCCAGTACCCGAAGACTTTGATAAAATCATTAAGGATTGGGACAAAGGAAAGATATCTACTGCGGAAGCCCTTAAACTTTGCAATATGAGTGAATCCACTTTTTATCGTCGAAGACGAGAATATAATTTAACACATAAATAGAGAAAGCAGTCAAAAGGTGTACCTTTTGACTGCTAATTTTATGCATTTTATTTTATCATAAACCCCACATAAAAGCAACTATTTGTGAATAAAAACTCAAAATTTGTCGATATGGATAATTTAATAATGAGAAATTTTAGATTTGTCAAAAGGTACACCTTTTGACTATAGTTCGATTGGAGGATATCGTTATGGCAATTTACAAGCGTAAAATGTGTAGCGGTGAATTAGATGTTCAGGAAGGCGTTTCTGTTGTTAAATGCGATTTTTGTTTAATAAGAGATTGAAAGGATAATCAACATGAGAGATTGGTTTGAATTAGGAATGAAAATAGGTTGCATTGAATTAACGGCAAAACTATGCAATTTACCACAAATGCTAATATCTCCGCATGATATTGAAGATGTCCATTATGAAATTCTTAATTACATTAACGAAATGGGCTTAGATAGCACGGAAATCGCAGATGCAAAAATCGAAGATTATTCAAATCTTGCCTTAAATTTAATCGAATCTCCTTCCAAGAGCATTAAACGACGGTTGTTTCTTCTGGGGTATTATATGGTTAAACTCAAAATATTGTTAGTTAATGAGTTGGACGATGTTTTTAATGAACGGCGAGAAAAACTTCACGGCTATGTAAGTAAAAAAATTAATGAATTAAAGTTATCTGGATCGTTGAAGAAAATTTCTATAGAAGAATTCAGAGAAGAGAATTTCGATGATATCGAGGAAGCCATAAATAACAATTCACGATTTGATGCAAGTGAAGAAAAAGTCCTTCCTCAAGTGAAAGATAAAAAATTCAAAATTGAAATGATTATAGTAATCGTTGTAGCTTTAATAGGTGCGTTGGCAACTATTGTTGCGGCAATAATTTCTAAGTTATAAAGGAGATAACAACAATGCAAATAGAAAATCCGAAGAGAAGAATAGTTGAAGACCTAAAAATCCGCAACAAACGCAATATGAAAGGTATTGCCGGAGAATATTTTGGCAGTAAGTTTACATATGCTCAAACTTTCAAAATGTTTGAAGACTATAAAAAGGCTTTCATCGCAATTGATGGATTAAATGAAGATACTATTACAATATCTGCTCCTTCAACAATTGCTTCAGTCAATGCGTTTTATGGTGCGTTGGATGCCAACAAGGTAGTTAATATGACCGGTCCAGGTTTCCTTCATGCTTATACCGAACAGTACACCAAACGTCTTAACAGTAAAACAGTTGTGATGTTTGACAGTTTCTTGAATGATGATTTGGTTGCAAAATTTCAAGCTGCAGGCGTTAAGAATTTAATTGTGACAAGCGTTACCGATTATATGAATCCTATTGTTAAACTGATTGCAACCAAAAAGGGTTTAATCGGTGGCAAGGACTATTTGGATGAGTATGCAAAATCTCATAATGGTTTGCCGCAAGGTATGGAAATGATGCGACTAAAGGAGTTTGCTAAGCTCGGTTCAAAGATAAAAGAAACCTATGATTTCCCGTATGAAGAAAATAAGCTTGCCGCTTATTTCTTAACCGGAGCTACAACAAGTCAATTTCCTAAATGCGTAAAAATTTCTGCCGATGGTTTCACCAAAATGGCTCGTATTTATGATGAACTATGGTTCGATTTCAACCCCGGTGACAGACAAACTGTATTTATCCCGTTGTTTTATGCAACGGGTGCGGTGCACGGCGTACACGCAGGTCTTATGGATGGTATGACCTTGATTTACAAACCTAAATATGACCGTTTTGCCTTTGCCAAGGATTTGCTTGAAACCAATGCTAAAATTGCCCTTGTTGCACCGAGCCACGTTGCAACTCTTGAAGAATCCGGATTAGAAGATAATGCACTTAGTCACTTGAAGTATATATTTATTGGTGGCGAAGCCATTATGCCTGCTGCTATGGAAAAATTTAGAAAAACCGGCGACCGTTTGGGTGTTCAGTATATTCTTAATGGTTATGGCATGACAGAAACTGGTAGTATGTCAGGCATCTCAGATAAAGAGTCTAAAGGAGAAGATGTTACTGTTACACCCGTACCCGGTGTGGAATATCGCATTGTCGATCCTGTTACAAGAGAAATTCTGCTCGATAATGTTCGTGGTATCCTTGAAAAGAAATCTCCTTGTGCGACACTTGGTTATTTTGAAGAAGAAAAGAACAAAATTTTGTTTACCGAAGATGGTTGGATAAATACGGGTGATGTAGCAGTTCGTTATAGCAATGGTAAATATCGTATTTTTGGTAGAGAAACGGATTGTTTTACTAATAGTGGAATTACCTATGCAATGTACGATATTGAGGAACAAGCATTAAAGTATCCTGATGTTGCTGAAGCTGAGGTTATTAAGTTCAATATTGATGGCGAAGAATATCCTGCAATGGTGGTTGTGCTGAACAGCAATGCTATTGGCAAAATTGCTGAGATCACAAAGGATCTTTGTGCGATTGATGTTGATGGTATGCAGCATTTTATTGGAATTCGTTTTGTTGATAAATTCAAGACACATCCCGTTACTTCAAAGCGTGATTATCTTTCTTTACAGAATGACAAAGAAGGGTATTTCTTCGTAGATAAAGAAGGGAACGCTTTCGTAACAAATATCGGCGAAGAAAAACAAGCGATTAGTTTAAATCAAATAGTTATTGATAAAATATAAGGTTTTTATAAAAAACAATATACTGAATTCAAAAATGATACCCTTCTCTATTTTTATCAAAAATGAAAATAGAGAAGGGTCAGTCTAACACAGCCAAACAATATACTTAAAACTGTTTGTTTTGAATAGTTATATAAAAATACAATACCTATTGACAAAGTCTGCCAAAAATTGTATAATAAAGAAAAAATATGACATCCATAATTTGTGATTTTACAAATTGGACATTTTTGTTCTGTCTATATGTTTGTACATATAGACTTTTTTTATTTTACAGAAAGAGGTGAAAGGATTATGTATAAACAAAATCCCTTTGGCAATCCAGATGGCGCTAGAGCAGATTTGAAAGAAATTGAATATTCTTTTATAACAGACTTTCCTTTTGGAATTCAAATAACAAAGAATCAAGACGAACTATTGAACAAACGTGTCATTGTAGGTTCTAAAGGTTCAGGGAAAACGGTGTATTTAAGAAAGATTCAATCAATTTTAAAGAAAGAATTAGAGAATAATTTTACGGGAATCTATGTGGATGAACGCATAGATAAAAATTTGAATTGTACTGAATGGGTGGTAACATTTTGTGACTTTTTTGAAAAAAACGCCTTGAGCGAAAAATGGACTCGCTTGTGGAAAACATCAATACTGCTTTCAATTTCCCATAAATTTCTGTATGATGAAAAATTGAAAATCTATGTTACTGAAGATACTGGTAAGCTTTTAAAAAGCATTATAGAAAAACATAAACTTCTTTTAAAGTGCTCGTGCAGTGTATATCAAATGTTTTCTACAATAATGAGTGTGCTTGATACAAAAAACAAAATCAACAATTTAATATATAGTGCAGATATTATTCAAATAGAGAACATATTGCAAAATATTTTAAGGAATTCGCCTACAATATACATTTTCTTAGATTCAATAGATATTGAGTATGAGCATGCACCAATGCAGTGGTTATCATGTCAAAAAGGACTTTTTTATGCAATTATGACTTTTTTGGAAGAAGGCACTTTTGGCGAGAAAGTTCACCTTATAATAAGCTTAAGAGATAATGTTTTCACTAATATTTTGCGAAGTGAACATGCGAGCAAATTCATAAATGAAACACATATTTTTATACTAGATTGGAAAGAAAGCAACATTCGAGCTTTTCTATCCCAGAAAATAGGTGGATTAAATAGTTGCTATTTCGTTGAAGACGCCCCGCAATCAAAAAATATTTACTCATGGCTTGGAATACGGGAGCTGCCTAACGAATTGGGACAGACTGAAGAGATTACCGATTTCATACTGAGGCATACTCGATTGACTCCGAGAGATGTAATTGTTGTATGCAACAAGTTAGCTGAATTAAAAAAAGAATACAGCAACAACAAAAACTTAGATATAAAAAAATGGGTAAAGGATGTTGTGATTGCAAACAGCAAACTTTTCGGAGCCGAAATGATAACGATATGTGCTAAAAATATTAATGCTAATTGTTTGCCATCTGGTGCAGGAAAAGATCAATATTCTGATTTTTATTTAATGGACAAATTTTTTAAGAAAAGCACCTATACTCAATTACTTAACCTATTAAAAACATTGAAATCCAGAAAAATTAATTGGGATGTTTTGTGTAAGTTTAACGAACTCGCTATAAAAGAGTTCAACACGGATGTGCACTTGATCGACTTATTGTGGAATAATGGTATAATTGGATGTTCAAATCATGATGGCGATATATCCTATTATGCTCAACAATTCCAGGAGGATACATTAATCCCTGAAAACAAGGAGGCGTATCAAATTAGATCTTGTGTATGTGTGAAAATAGGTCTTAATGAATTGAATTAGAAAGGATAATATAATTATGAGTTACAAAACAATTTCTTATGATTCTTGGGATGAGTTTAAGAGGGACTATTGTAGGGACTTATTTAATAAGAACAATTTTGAACCGGACGTATTTATATTTAGAGGTCAAGGCAGTTCGGATTGGGATTTAATATCTAGTTTTGATAGAAATTACTCCATATTAAATTACGAGAACAGAAAAACGGCCGAAGAAGAGTTAATTACTCTTTTTGAAAATAATTGTAAGCGTAATATTCTAGGAACCAAAATTAGTGATATGTCTGCTATAGAAAAAAGAAGTATTGCTCAGCATTATGGGGTTCCTACACGATTGCTCGATTGGTCTAGTAGCCCTTTTGTAGCTGCTTACTTTGCGTTTTCAACGTGCGTCGCAACTGATGGTAAAGTTGCTATTTGGGCTTTGAAAAAGAATCATCGAGTCTTTAATGAATATCCTGGATTAACTATACAAGAGCAATTAGTTGGTGAAAATGAACATCAGAAAAAACAATTGGGGTGTTTTACTTTGTTAGACAGTCCCGCAAGATCTGTTAATAATTTTGTTGAATTGTGTGAAAATCATTGTTCAATAGAAGATGCCTTGTACAAATTAACGCTTCCTGCTACTGATTTTAGGATTGCTTTATATGAATTAGAAGCTATGAATATTAACGCTTCCACCATATATGGTGGATATGAAGGATGTGCAAAAGCAGCACGTGATATGGTATCTTTTAAATATTTGTATACAGAATAACAATAACACTAATTTTGTTAATGTTTTCTTGAAACTCATATAAAACCTTTTTTTACATTTTTATCAAAGAGTCGCATTTCGCGACTCTTAATTTTTTGTAAAAGAGGTTAAAAATATGAAAAAACATGATGAAGAATCAATGAAGAGAAGAGAACAAAGGCATAAAGAAGTGCGTGAGGGTTTTATAAAAAATTTAAATGCACTTATGTATGAACGAAATTATTCGTGTCAGCAGCTAAGCATTAATATTGGTAAGAACATCAGCTATATTAATCGCATTTTGAACAACAAAATTATGCCTAGTATAGAAGTGCTGGCCGATATAGCAGATGTGTTTGGAATAGAAGAATCCGAGCTGCTTAAAAATTTGCACGACCTGTGAGTCGTGGATTCTTCCAAACCCATTGACACCCTAAAAACAAGATGTTAAACTGACTATGTCACATTTGAAATAAAGCAGGAGTGTTTTAAAAGATAACGAAAATGCAATGTACCGAATGGGTGAATTGCGCTTGTTAGTTACGCTTTGCTCCTGCGTATAGGACTAAGGCAAAAGGACTGCAAGTGGGCACTTACCTTTCGGGGTAAGTGCTTTTTGTTATCTTTTGCCTTCTTTTTATGTTTTGTTCTCCGGTAAGTGACGGGTTCAAAATAAAACGCATAAAGGGAGGAGTTAGCAAAAGTCTTGTATTTGACATGGGAAGTTAGTTGCGCCAAAGGTTTGGTGCCAAGTACAGCAGCCTGAGTTCTGCGACAGGCTGTGAATCACTAGCAGAAAAGCCCTTGAAGTCGGGATTGACTTCATCAGTCGATGCTCTAAGGCTGATTATCCGTAGGACCGAAAAGTGGAAATACGGAATTAAAGAGCTATCACGGTTACGGCAGCGGACAGGGTGATATATGGTAGATAGGCTTGCAGGATGCAATGAACCTATTGCGTTGCTCGGTTTTATGGTTTCCGTAAAAAAATCAGAACCCACTTTCACGCAGTGGTCCGAAATATGATAGTACGAAAAGCTGTGATATACAAAGCCCTTCACAAAGGCGATGCGAACTAAAATGTGCGGATATCAGAGCCGTTACGAAACAAGGATTATTTGACTGCGAACCTGCGCACACGGCAGACAGGATGGTACAGTGTGGAAAAACCACTTGTGCACAGTGGGCGAAGATGCAAAGTGCAATATGCAGATCTGCCTTCACTTATGGCAATCTGTGAACGAAAATAAGTGCGTAACGGCGGCTTGGATTCAGCCTTAAGTTATTGACGAAAATTATGGAATCCACGACGTTTGAGAGTTCCGTCGGTAAATAAAACTGCTCAAGCGGTGGTGCTGCCGTCCTTTAAGGGAAATCTCCGTCCCTTATGGGAATTGCATACGAAGTTTCCGGGATTTAATCGGTAATGAAAATCCCCGCCGAACGAGTTGTTTAGTCTCGGCTAGGCTGAAATGCCTTGCACTCGGCGTAGCGTCAGCAAGCAATACAAGGTTGCTTGCACTCTTGGATTTCAAGAGAACACGCACGGAAAATCTATTAATCTTGCGTTAAAGTGAGAATAGATTAAGCCAAGTACTAACCTTATTTTACAGCAGAATACCAGAACAGAACTTTCGCTTCGGGATGATTTATGACTGTCTCTTCGAGAGTGTATGATTTACCTTTCGAGAGTAAGTTGCACCTGCTAAACAAACCTTCGGCTCTTTGCAAGTTGTCATTCGTATTATGAATGACAAGCTGCAGGAAGCCGAAGAGAATAACGAACAAACTACAAAGCAGGTGCTATGACTATCATTTCTATGATGATAGATGATTGTCCTTTAGAAATGATTTATGACTCTCTTTTTGGGAGCCGAGCCGTTTCTATTGGACTTTAGTCAGATAGAAACGGCTCGGAGACGCAGTCGGAGAGCCGAGATTAGCAGGGCATAATACCCCGCGTCAA
>JAFTWW010000027.1 GCA_017465085.1 Clostridia bacterium
GTCATCTTGCGGTCACGGTCCTGCTCAATGGTACGGGAGGCCATGATGCCGGGAACGCCGCAGCCAGATGCAACCAGCATGGGGATAAAGGACTTGCCGGAGAGGCCAAACTTACGGAAAATACGGTCCATGATGAAGGCAACTCTGGCCATATAGCCGATGTCTTCCAGGATGGACAGGAGGATAAACAGGATCAGCATCTGGGGTACGAAGCCTAAAACAGCGCCTACACCGCCTACGATACCGTCAGCAATAAGGCTCACAAGCCATGCGGCGCAGCCGATAGACTCAAGACCTGCAGCAACGGCAGGAACGATAGTTTCGCCGAAAAGGGTATCATTCATAAAGCCTACTGTCCAGTCCCCTATAGAACCAATAGAAATGTAGTATACAAGCCACATTACTATTACGAATATAGGAAGAGCGAGAATACGGTTGGTAACAATCTTATCTATCTTATCAGAAACCGAAAGTCCGCCGATATTCTTTTTCTTATAGCAGCTTTTCATAAGCTGACCTATGTATATATAACGCTCGTTGGTGATGATGCTTTCGGCACCGTCATCCATCTCCGCTTCAACCTTAGCGATATCCTCCTCAATATGAGCAAGAATATCTTTTTCAAGCTTTAGCTGTTCAAGAACCTTATCATCGCGCTCGAAGATTTTAACAGCATACCAACGCTGCTGTTCTTCGGGCATATTATGTACTGCCGCTTCCTCGATATGAGCGATTGCGTGTTCAACTGTTCCCGAGAAGGTGTGCATGGGAACCGATTTACCGCTCTTTGCCGCAGAAATAGCGGCTTCGGCGGCAACCGTAACACCGTCACCCTTTAAAGCGGATATCTCGATTACAGTACAGCCTAACTCATGACTTAATTGCTGGGTATTGATTTTATCGCCGTTTTTCCTTACAACATCCATCATATTGATAGCAACAACTACCGGAATACCAAGCTCTGTAAGCTGGGTTGTAAGATAAAGGTTTCTTTCAAGATTTGTTCCGTCAACAATGTTTAAAATAGCATCCGGACGTTCTCCGATAAGATAATTACGGGCAACTACCTCCTCCAAGGTATAAGGAGAAAGGGAATATATACCCGGAAGGTCAGTTATAACAACATCACTGTTTTTCTTTAGCTTACCCTCTTTTTTCTCAACCGTAACACCCGGCCAGTTACCAACATACTGATTGGCACCTGTAAGCGCATTGAACAGGGTTGTTTTACCGCAGTTCGGGTTACCGGCAAGAGCAATTTTAATACTCATAAATTTTTCCTCACTTTCACAGTTAGCGGTGGCTAACTATTTGACTTAAAAATAAGGGCAGACCCTTTTTATTCAACCTCAATCATTTGCGCATCTGCCCTGCGCAGAGACAATTCATAGCCCCTAACGGTTACTTCTACCGGATCTCCCAAGGGAGCAACCTTACGAACATAGATTTCAACTCCGCGGGTTATGCCCATATCCATAATTCGGCGCTTTACCGCACCCTCACCGTGAAGCTTTACAACCTTAACCGTTTCGCCCACTTTAACATCTTTCAGTGTCTTCATCCAAAAGCCTCCTAAACCATAATTTTTTGAGCCATCTCTTTGCTGACGGCAACTCTTGTTTCCTTAACGCTTACAATAACATTACCGCCCAAAACCGTTATGACGGTAACACCGCTGCCGACAACAAAGCCTAAGTTCTCAAGGTGCTTTTTAACCTCCGGCTTGCCGCCTATCTTTTTAATAATGTTCTCTTCGCCTACATTTGCCAATGTTAAGGGCATCACAAGTATTACCTTCTTTTTCTTTTAGTTAGCAAAGGCTAACCCAAATCCGAAATAATAAGTTAGCTTCGGCTAACTCTGAAAGATATTATAACCTATCTATATCCTTTTGTCAATAACTTTTTGAAAAATTTTTCCATAAATTTAGGGTGATAATAATAAAAGGGGTTGCCTATACTACTTGAAAATTTTTAAAATTTATGGTATCATTGTTTAATCGGAGGTGGTTATTGTGAGCATACAGGAATCGGGTGAAATGTATCTCGAAACCATATATATTCTTTCAAAGAAAAACAGCTTTGTACGTTCGATTGACGTGGGAGAATATATGGGCTATTCAAAGCCCAGTGTAAGCCGCGCGGTAGGTCTTCTTAAAAACGGCGGATATATCACTGTTGATAAAGAAGGATATATCAGTCTTACGGATGTAGGCACAGAGGTTGCCGAAAAGATGTATGAGCGGCACAAGCTGCTGACAGACCTCCTCATAAAATTGGGGGTTGACGAAGAAACCGCAACAGAGGATGCCTGCCGAATTGAGCATCATATAAGCGATA
>JAFTWW010000028.1 GCA_017465085.1 Clostridia bacterium
GTGTCGATAATATTGATACGATGGTCCTTCCAGAAACATGTTGTAGCCGCAGAAGTAATGGTAATACCTCTCTCCTGCTCCTGCTCCATCCAGTCCATGGTGGCGCCGCCATCATGAGTTTCACCCATCTTACGATTTATACCCGTATAGAAAAGGATACGCTCAGTGGTGGTGGTTTTACCGGCGTCAATGTGGGCCATGATACCAATATTTCTTGTCATTTCAAGAGATACCTTTCTTGGCATATAATCCTCCTTGTCCGCATACTGCGGAGAACAAAAATATCAGTAAACTTAAATGTTCAGAATTACCATCTGTAGTGAGCGAAAGCCTTGTTAGCTTCAGCAGTTCTGTGCATTTCTTCACGCTTCTTAACAGCATTACCCATACCGTTAACTGCATCAAGAATTTCAGCTGCAAGACGCTCTTTCATTGTGCGCTCGGAACGAGCACGGCTGAATGTGGTCAGCCAACGCAGAGCTAAGGTCTGCTTTCTTTCGGGACGAACCTCGAAAGGTACCTGATAAGTGGCGCCGCCCTTACGGACAGCTTTACACTCTAACTGCGGCATAACATTTTCCATGGCAGTATCAAATACCTCAAGGGGATCCTTTCCGGTTTTTTCGGTGATGATATCAAATGCGCCGTAAACAATCTTCTGGGCAACACCCTTCTTACCATCAAGCATAATGTTGTTGATAAGGCGGGTTACCTTCTTGGAATTGTAAATAGGATCCGGCAATACATCACGTTTAGCAATAAAGCCTCTTCTTGGCACTTTGCTTCCCTCCTTCATAATAATGATATCATAGGTACTCGAGCGACAAAAGTCCCGTGGCACCAAGCAAGGCGAATATAATTTATATATAAGCCGCTGCTTGTTTCACAGCAGAGATTTCGTCATCTTCTAAAAATTACTTCGCACCTGCTTTTGGACGTTTTGCACCGTATTTTGAACGGCTCTGCATTCTGTTGGCAACACCCTGAGTATCAAGTGTTCCTCTTACGATGTGGTAACGCACACCGGGGAGGTCCTTAACACGTCCGCCACGAATAAGAACAACTGAGTGCTCCTGCAAGTTGTGACCGATTCCGGGAATGTAAGCTGAAACTTCGATTCCGTTGGAAAGACGTACTCTTGCGATTTTACGGAGAGCAGAGTTAGGTTTCTTAGGTGTGGATGTTTTAACTGCAGTACATACGCCACGCTTCTGGGGAGAATCGTTATCGGTGGGCTGACGCTTCATAGAGTTATAACCCTTAAGAAGAGCGGGAGCCTTAGCCTTCTTTTCGATTGACTCACGGCCGTTGCGAACTAACTGGTTAAAGGTAGGCACTATTACATTACTCCTTTCTCTAATATTTAGTATAGCAAAATTGCGCACAATTTCGCATACTACTGTATGATAACATTAAAACCCCGATTTGTCAATAAAAATTTTGCAAATCGGGGTTTTATTTTTGAAAGTTAAATTAAACTGTAAAAATCAGTACATTCCGCCCTGTGCTGCGGCTGCGGCGGCAGCGGCATTAGCTGCGGCGGCATCCTCGGGCTTATCGGCAACAAGGCTTTCGGTGGTGAGCACCATAGAAGCCACGCTTGCGGCATTCTCGAGAGCAGAGCGCGTAACCTTGGTAGGATCAACGATACCTGCTTCAATCATATCGGTATAGGTTTCACTGTAAGCATCAAAACCGTAGTTAACCTTGCCGCTACCAACAATCTTATCAACGATAACCGAGCCTTCAATTCCTGCATTAAATGCAATCTGGCGAACGGGAGCCTCAAGGGATTTAAGAACGATTCTTACACCTGTTTTCTCATCGCCCTCACTCTCCTCGGCCGCGGCGGCAACTGCGGGGATAGCGTTAAGAAGAGCAACGCCGCCTCCTGCTACTATTCCCTCTTCTACTGCTGCCTTGGTAGCAGAAAGAGCATCCTCAACGCGAAGCTTCTTTTCCTTCATTTCGATTTCGGTAGCAGCGCCAACCTTGATAACGGCAACGCCGCCCGAAAGCTTGGCAAGACGCTCCTGAAGCTTTTCGCGGTCAAATTCAGAGGTGGTATCAACAATCTGATTTTTTATCTGAGCGATGCGGTCCTTAATCTCATCCGCATTACCTGCGCCATCAACAATAACGGTATTTTCCTTGGTAACCTTAACCTGACGGGCGCTACCAAGCTGAGCCAAAGTAGCCTCCTTAAGCTCAAGGCCTAATTCCTCGGAGATAACCTCACCGCCTGTAAGGATAGCTATATCGCGGAGCATTTCCTTTCTTCTATCGCCAAAGCCCGGAGCCTTAACTGCAACGCAGGTAAAGGTGCCGCGAAGCTTATTAACGATAAGGGTGGAAAGAGCCTCGCCCTCAATATCCTCAGCAATAATAACAAGCTTTTTGCCTGCCCCTACTATCTGCTCAAGAAGGGGAAGAATTTCCTGAATGTTCGAAATCTTCTTATCGGTGATAAGTAAGAGAGCATCGTCAATAACAGCCTCCATCTTATCGGAATCGGTTACCATATAGGGAGTGATATATCCGCGGTCGAACTGCATACCCTCAACAACCTCGGTATAGGTCTCGGCGGTTTTTGATTCCTCAACGGTGATAACGCCATCTGCGGAAACCTTCTCCATAGCCTCGGCAATAAGCTTACCTATAACCTCATCACCCGATGATACGGTGGCAACCCTTGCGATATCCTCACTGCAGGAAACCTTCTTGGAATTGTTAACGATGGACTCTATAGCAGTATTAACTGCCTTTTTAATTCCTTTTTTAACTACCATAGGATTTGCGCCTGCGGCAACATTCTTCATACCCTCGGCAATAAGAGCCTGTGCTAAAACGGTTGCGGTAGTGGTACCGTCACCTGCGGCATCGTTGGTTTTTACGGAAACCTCTTTAACAAGCTGAGCGCCCATATTCTCAAAGGGGTCATCAAGCTCGATTTCCTTAGCGATGGTAACGCCATCGTTGGTGATAAGGGGTGAGCCGTATTTCTTATCAAGAACAACATTTCTGCCCTTGGGGCCTAAGGTTACCTTAACGGCATTTGCAAGCTTATCCACGCCTGCCTGCAAGGACTTGCGGGCTTCTTCTCCGAAAATAATATTTTTTGCCATAATAAATTACTCCCTAATAAATTATTCTACAACTGCAAGGATATCAGCGATATGAAGAATAGTGTATTCCTCATCATCAAGCTTGATTTCGGTACCTGAATACTTGGCGGCGATAACCTTATCTCCAACCTTGACATTCATAGCGATTTCCTTACCGTCAACAACACCGCCGGGGCCTACTGCCACAACCTCTGCTATCTGGGGTTTCTCCTTGGAAGCAGAAGTGAGCACTATTCCGCTCTTGGTGGTTTCTTCTGATTTAGTAGCCTTAATTACAACATTATCGGCTAAGGGTTTAATAGTCATAACAATTTCCTCCATAAACTTTTCACTGAATTATACTCAGCTACATTTACTAATTATAACCAAAAAATATTAAAAGTCAAGTAAAGTCAAAAAGAATTAAACTTTTGTTAACACTTTGTTCGCAACACTCTTTGGCAGAACAAATTTAACAGCATTTTTTACAAGCTCAAATTTCATATGGGTAGCCTCTATTATCTCGCCATCAAGATTAACGGGGATTGGTTTTTCGGAGCTAAACTCCATACTCTCACAATTTTTAAGGGTACAGCAATCAAGGGACTTATGCTCTCCCCTTTTATAGAGCCCTAAAAATTTAAGTATTTTAAGCTTTGAGATTTTATCAACCAAGGTAAAATCCAATTTATTATCGTAAGGTACGGCATCGGGAGCGCCCTTATAGCCTCCTCCATAGTAGGGAGCGTTGGCTATAACTACAAAAAGGCAGTCTCTTCTCTGGGGCTTTTCTCCATCCACCGAAATATCCGCCGTTATGCCAAGCTTACCTATGAAGGTTTTAACTATAGCAAGATTATAGGCAAGAGAGCCCGAAACCAAGGGCCAATTCTTGAATATGGACATATCTCTGGCAACAACTGCATCCATACCAACGGAGCAACCGTTAAGGCAATATTTATCCCCTGCCTTGATTAAATCCATATCCACGGCTTCGCCCTTTATCTGCTCTTCGATATTAAGGAAGCCCTCTCTGTTTTCAAAGAATTTCAAAAAATCGTTTGCAGAGCCGCAGGGTATAACGCCAAGCTCCACGTTATCAAAACCTGCAATACTGTTTAGCACCGCCATAACGGTACCTTCGCCTCCGCAGGCAAACATACGGATTTTATCCCCCGTACTTGCCTCAATTCTTGGAGATGTGAGGGTATCGTTCTCAGAGGTTGTGATATGAATTTTGAAGTTTTCCTCTTTATCGGCAAAGTAACTGTTGATGGCCTCAACTATTCCCTTTTGAGCCTCTCCCTTACCTGCTACGGGGTTAATATAAAAAACATATCTCATTTTTTTAATTCCTCTATTTATTCTTAAAATACATAAACAGCTGACACTTTATCATTCCGTTATAAAGCTTACGGCGTTTATCAGCCTCGCTACCATAAAGTTTTTCGAACTCATCGTGGGGACTTATTATGAAATACTTTTTGCCCTGCTCCTTTACGAAGCGTTCTCCCATTATTTTATAAAGCTTTTCCGCCTCTTTGATATCAAGTAATCTCTCACCATAGGGTGGGTTTGTGATAAGAAGACTTCTATCGTGAGAAATCGAAAAATCTCTCACATCCTTAACTGCCGCTTTAACATACTTTTCAACGCCTGCTTTTTTTGCATTTGCAAGGGTAAGCTCCACGCAATCGGGATTTATATCAAAGCCAATTGCCTCAAAATCTATATTATGAAGGATATTATCCTGAGCCCTCATTCTCTCCTGCTGCCAAACGGTTTTAGGGATTGCCGAAAAACGCTCTGCCGCAAAATATCTGCGAAGTCCCGAGGCAGTTTTGGTAGCCATCAAAGCCGCCTCAATAAGAATTGTTCCGCTTCCGCAGAATGGATCGTATAGTTTGGTATCTGGATAAATTCTTGCAAGGTCGCACATAGCGGCGGCAAGGGTCTCCTTTAAGGGCGCATCGTTAGAATTACGGCGGTACCCCCTCTTATGAAGTCCATCTCCCGAGGTATCTATCATCATAGTTACCAAATCCTTGCGGATGGAAAATCTTACCTTATATTCGGGGCCCGTTTCTTCAAACCAGGAAATACCGTATTTTTCACTAAGTCTTGAAACAATCGCCTTTTTAATTATTGCCTGACAATCAGGAATACTGTGAAGAGCCGATTCGTTACTCCAGCCTTTTACGGGGAAGGTATCATCTTTCCCAATATAATTCTCCCAAGGGATAGCCTTAACATTATCAAAAAGCTCGGTAAAGCTGGTGGCGGTAAACTGCCCCATATTTATAAGTATGCGTTCTGCAAAACGGGAGTTGATATTGGCCCTTGCCAACATATTAAAATCTCCCGATAAAAGCACTCTGCCGTTTTCGGTTATAACATCCTCAAAGCCCATACGGCGAAACTCATCTGCCGCAACGCTCTCAATACCAAAAATGCAGGGGGCCACTAAATTTATTTTTTCACTCATTTTATCACCGTGGATTTATGCCTTGTTACATGGCAACCGATATTGACTGCAACGGGAAGCCCTGCAATATGGGTGGGCGCGGTTTCAATATTTACCGCAAGAGCAGTAGTATCACCGCCGAAACCCTGAGGGCCTATTCCTAAGGCATTTACCTTTTCTAAAATTTCCTTTTCAAGCTCTGCATAAAAAGCATCGCTGTTTTGTTTATCTATATCTCTTAGCAGGGCCTTTTTTGAAAGATATGCGCACTGCTCAAAATCTCCGCCTATGCCTACTCCTATAATCATAGGAGGGCAAGGATTATCTCCTGCTTTTTTCACTATCTCAACAACGGCATCTATAACACCCTGCCTTGAATCAAAGGGAGTGAGCATTTTAATACCGCTCATATTTTCACTGCCAAAGCCTTTGGGCGACACGGTTATCTTAACCTCTTCGCCTGAAACTATATCGGTATGAATAACCGCAGGCGTGTTATCATCGGTATTAACCCTTTTAAGCGGGTCTGCTACCACAGATTTACGGAGAAGACCTTCGGTATAACCTTTGGCAACACCCCGATTTACAGCGGCGCAAAGGTCGCCTCCCGAAAGATGCACATCCTGACCTATTTCCAAGAAAACAACGGCCATACCCGTATCCTGACAAATAGGAAGATTAAGCTCCTTACTTGCAATTATATTTTCTTCCAGCTCTGAAAGAACCGACTTTGCAAGGGGGTTACACTCGGCGCATTTTGCATTACAGATACTGCTCTTAATATCCTCAGGCAGTTCTTTATTTGCCTCTATACATAGCTGCGCCACCGCTTCTTCAATTAACTTTACATCAATTTCCTTCATATTATTCCTCATCAAAAAAGTAAGGACAGTCCCACTAAAAAGTAAAACCGCCCTTTTTTCTTTTTATCTTACATTTGCTCCGCGTTTTGAACGGCGTGTTTCGGGATTTTTGCGTTTCAGATCCGAAAACTTTTCATCACTGGTCTGCTTAAAACGGTTCATCATATCCTCAAAATCCTCGGGCTCGTTTTTCTTGGAGGTCCAGGTATAAGAACTATCAATAACCTGAGGTTGACGGGGTTTCCTCTCGCGAGGTCTTGCTCCGCCATCTCTCTTTTCAGGCTCTAAAGCCTCTTTGATGCTAAGAGCAATCTTTCCATCCTCACCGATGGACATAACCTTAACCTTTACAGTTTCACCCATCTTAACGTGCTCATTGATATCATTTACAAAGGAACGGGCAACCTGTGAAATATGTACCATACCCGATGTGTTATCACCCAAATCAACGAATACGCCGAAATTGGTTATGCCTGTAATCTTACCCTCGTAAATTTCCCCGATTTTCAATTCCATAAAACCGCAAGTGCCCCCTGTTAATTGCCAGAAATATCAATATAAATTACTTCATCGGAATATACGTAGCCTAACCTCTCTCTTGCCGCCTTTTCAATAATATCGGCCTGAGAGCCCTCCTCAAGAAGAGCGGTGAGCTCTGTTATCTCAGCCTTCTTCTGATTATAGGTTTCTTCAAGTTGAGCCAAGGTATTACGGTTTTCGTTAAGAGTGTTCCAAAGGGTTAAAAGATTAAATATCATATAACCTGCAACACAGATAACGAGCAAGCGCAAAAGGACACTTTTTCGCCGCTTTTGCTTTACTGCCATTCTACCCATCTCCGTTCCGTGAAGTTTTTTCATTTTCCTTAGTATATAACATACTATACCTATTTTTCAAGAGTTTTTTTAACTTTTTAAGCGTTAGCCTTGTACTTTTTACAAATTTTGTTGAAACTTTACTAAAAGCCAGTAAAAAACCATCGTAAAAGCGGTAAAAACCGCAATGTATCAGCCTAAGTATTTTAACCATCCATATCATTATGAAGCTCATAATCTTAAGCAGCGGCTTAGAAAAAGTAGCTCTGCAAATCACAAAGCCCAAAAGGGATGCAAGAAGAACGTAGCCCCTTATCTCACCGTTTGTTCTTGCGAGTAAAAAAAGAAAGGTTGCAAAGGCTATTATCACCCAATATATAATATCGGTAATAAAGGTAGCGATAAAGGAATTGAAGCCCGCCTTTCGCAAAGCCCTCAGCACATCATAAAACACACAATACACAATACCTGCCAACACCGAAAGCAGAAAGGTGACCGCTTGATTGCTTACGCCTATTTCCCACATAGGCTATCTGAAAATACGTGAGAAAAATCCGCCCTCATGTTTTGCATCGGACATATACACTACGGCGTGGACCTTTCCCGAGGCAGATAAATCCCCCGCCTCATTATTAAAGCTTTCGATATGCATCCCCTCGCCCTTAACCGTTATTCTGCCCATCACGGAATCAAGGAGCAGGGTTTCCTCATCAAAGGATATTACATCCTTAATGCCTGACATAGTAAGCTTCTTTCTTCCCTCGATTATTATATTCTGTGAAGAATAGTTTTCATCCAAAGCAAACACCCCATAAAAATATTTATCCAATCTAAATATATTTACGGGGTGTAAATCTTATTCTATTATTTTGTAAAGGGTTGCCGCATCATCCTTGCGGATAACCTCGCTAACATCGGTTACCTGCACCTTAACATCCTTAGCGCCAAAGGAGATTTCTATTATATCCCCCACCTTAATATCATAGGATGCCCTTGCCGCCTTTCCGTTAACAACAACTCTGCCCGCATCGCAGGCCTCGTTTGCCACGGTACGCCGCTTAATTATGCGGGAAACCTTTAAGTATTTATCTAATCTCATATAAACCTCATAGGTTATTAAAAAAATAGACGAGCGATAAAGCCCGTCTATCATTTTAAGTAACGCAATAATTATTTTGCAACTGCATCCTTAAGAGCCTTACCAGCCTTGAATACGGGATTCTTGGAAGCGGCAATCTTAATGGTCTGCTTAGTGCGGGGATTGATACCTGTTCTTGCAGCGCGGGTGCGAACCTCAAAAGTACCGAAGCCTACGAGCTGAACCTTATCGCCAGCCTTAAGAGTATCAACTACAGAGTCGATAACTGCGGCAACAGCCTTTTCTGCGTCCTTCTTAGAAATTTCTGCCTTTGCAGCAACTGCTGCTACTAATTCTGTCTTGTTCATTTTAGAACCTCCAAAAAAATTTTATGATACGCGCGTGGATACAAAATTCAATTCCGTATCTTACTATATATTTTTAACATATTCTCTCAAAAAAATCAACTGTATTTTAGTAAATTTTATGTTTTCATCAAAATATCAGCTAAAAATTAGATATTTTAACCATAAAAAGCACTAAAAATTGTGTTATTAAAACTGTTCACACACAAAACTTAGGTATTTTAAGAAAATTTGACCTAAGGTTTCGCCCTCGTTTTTATTCATATCGGTATAGCTTTCAACTGCAGTATCACCCGCATCATCGGAGATGCGGCGAATTGCCATAAAGGGAATATCGGCCATACTGCAAACCGAGGCAACAGCGGCGGTTTCCATATCGCAGGAAACAGCGCCGAAGGTGTTTTGCAAAAACTCTCTATCCTTTTCATTGCTCACAAATCTATCTCCGCAAACCGCAGTACCTACCACGCCCCACAAAAGCTCCTTAGCAAGCCTTAAAAGCTTACTATCGGCAGAATAGATATACTCCTGCCCAGGCTTCTCGCAGGGCTTATAGCCTATTGCGGTAAGATCAAAATCGTGCTCAAGATATTTATCGGGAAGGCTTATCTCCCCTCTTCTTACTCCGCTTATTCCGCCCGATAAGCCGTAATTCAAAATCATATCGCACTTATCTGCCAAAAATGCGGCGGCGGTAGCGGCGTTCACCTTGCCTATACCGCAGTTAAGGCAGATTATTTCATTTCCGCTAAGCTCAAAGGATATAGCCTCTCTGTTATAATAATCATATTTTTGAGGATTATACGGGCTAACCTCATTTACAAAGGGGATATATTCATCCCTGTCCGCCACAATAACGCCAATTTTCAAATTCTTACTCATATTCAAATCCTACTTTAATTTTTCACCGCAAACACTGCAATAAACACAATTTTTGGGGATATAGCTCTGACAATGGGGGCAAACCGCTTTATTCTTAGCCTCGCCGATATCATCCCTAAGCTCCTTAATTCTCTCGAGCTTTTCGGTAATATCTGCAAAATGGGGTTTTGCCTCATCGGGAATATCATCGCTTTCCTTTAAGAGATTATAATAAATCTCACCGAGAGCCTTATAATCCTTTTCAATTTTTGAATTAAGAGATGCAATATCAAAGCGTTGCTTTTCGGTTGCAACAACCTCTTCGGTCTTTTTATAGGCAACATCAATTACCTCTTTTGCCTTATTTAGCGCATTATCAAGAAAATCCATAGGTCAAATTCCTTTCGTTTTATATTTGTTATAGAAATCGTAAACACCCTGTTTTCTTTGGAGCATATCACCGAATCGGCTTATATACTCATAGGGGTATTTATAATTAAAAATTCGTTCGATGTTATCGCCGCCGGGCTCTCTTAGTTTCGTTACTGCTGAGGCGCCGCAGGCTAAAATCGTGTGGGTTTCATCCATTATATAAACATTGTAAAGGCATTCAAAGCCTTCCTTGGCATAGCCCACATTTTCAAGGTTGCCAACCGTTTTGCTCTGCCGATACATATAATAGGGCAAAATATTGTTTTCCCCAAGTCTTTTACGGGCATATTCCACCATTTTAGTAGCCTCTGCCCCCGCCTTGATATCGGGCAGCTCACCCAAAACGGTTATGGTAGACGCCCTTTTCATAGACAAGGAATGCACCGTAACGCTTTCGGGATCTAACTTTAATATCTCCTCAACTGTGGCGCAAAAGCTTTCGAAGGTATCCCCTGAAAGACCTGCGATTAGATCGGTATTGATATTATCAAAGCCCATTTCTCTTGCAAGGGCAAAGGCCTCCCGCATTTGTTTTGCGGTATGCTTTCTGCCTATGTTTTGGAGAACGCTATCATTCATAGTCTGAGGATTTATGCTAATTCTCGTAGCGCCGCTGTTTTTAATTACTGCTAGTTTTTCTTTAGTTACGGTATCGGGCCTTCCCGCTTCAACGGTAAACTCTCTTATACTACTCATATCAAAGTTTTCTCTTACGGTTTCCAAAACCCTACCGAGAAGCCCAGCGCTGATGGCGGTGGGTGTTCCTCCGCCCACATAAACGGTTTCAAGCTTTAACCCAATGCTTTTAACTATCTTTGCCGTTTCAACAAGCTCTTTACAAAGATGCTCTATATAATCGGGTATAAGCTCCCCCGCTTTTTCAACCGAATGGGAAACAAAGGAGCAGTAGTTACACCTTGTTGGGCAAAATGGAATAGAAACATAAAGGCTAAAGGATTCGGGGCGGGAAAGCTCGATTATTTTCCCCTCGCCTTTATGGGACTGCTCGCAAAGGGAGATTTTATTACGGCTTACATAAAGCTCGTTTAAGAATCTTTCCCTTGCTTTTCCCTCGCCTAAAGCAGCAACCGTTCTTGAAAAGAGCCTTGCGGGGCGCACGCCAGTTAAAATTCCCCAAGGAGAGCGGTAGCCCGTGAGCTTCGCGAAGCAATCGAAGAGGGTGTTCGCCACCGCTCTTTCGCATTTCTTTTCAAAGCTTTCTATAGGGGTTTCACTTCTATCAATTATCTGCGAATACTCGGCGTTTTTTTGAAGAAGAGTAAGCTTTGATGTGATTTTTGCGCCATTACTTAACTCCTCAACCCTGCAAACCGCCGTATTCTCCCCTTCTTCAAAACTATGAAGAATCTCAATTTTTTCAAAGGGAAGAAAAATTCTTATTAACTTTTCGGTTTCGTAATCAAAACTATGACCTATATTACAAAGCTTCATAAATTAAAATCCAAATAAATTAAATTCTGCGCCCACCGTAGTTTCGGGGCCGTGGCCCGAGAGCACGGGGGTTTCATCGGGGAACAGCTCTCTTATTCTTCTTAGAGAATTAAAAAGCTGAGTCTGATTTCCGCCGTGGAAATCAGAACGGCCTATGCCGCGGCAAAAGAGGGTATCACCCGTGAAGAGAATACCATCTGTATAGAAACAGGCGCTACCCACGGTATGCCCAGGGGTTTCATAAGCCTTAAAGCTTATATCACCTACGCTGAACTCTTCCCCATCCTCCACCGTTAAATCGGCGCTAAAGGGGTTGATATTCACTCTGAAAAGTACCGATTCGTTTACTACGGGGTCTGAAAGGGCGGGGTTATCCTTATTGCTTATAAGGATTTTAACGCCGTATTTTTCCCTCAATTCCTCGGCGCCGCCGATATGGTCAAAATGGGCGTGGGTTAATATAATAAGCCTTTCCTTATCACTGTTTTCCTCTAAGAAGGCATCAACCCTTGCATCCTTTACGCCCGGATCGATAACTACAGCCGCCTTTTCGGTACTGAGCAGATAGCAGTTTGTGGGACTGCTACCTATAGCTAAAACGGAAATTTTCATATGTTTTCTTTCCTTTTCCAAACATCTGTATCAAGGATTACGGTTACGGGGCCATCGTTTATAAGGCTTACCTTCATATCGGCGCCGAAAATTCCCTTTTGCACACCCGAAACTCCGTTTGCTATAAGCTCTTCGCAAAATATATCGTAATATTCGTTAGCCATTTCGGGCTTCATTGCATTTATAAAAGAGGGGCGGTTGCCCTTTTTGGTATCGGCGGCAAGGGTAAACTGAGAAATGCAAAGTATTTCTCCGCCGATATCAAGGATGGATTTATTCATCTTATCCTCTTCATCGCAAAAGATACGAAGGTTAGCCACCTTTCTTGCAAGAAGGGATATATCCTCTTTAGTATCGCCCTCTAAGGCGCAGAAGAGTATCATATAGCCCTCTTTACAACTACCTACAATATTGCCATCCACCTTAACACAGGCTTCGCTTACGCGCTGAATTACCGCTCTCATCTTCCTAACCTTTCAACATGGAATACGCCCGAAACCTTTTCGAGCCTTGCAGTTATACTGCGAAGATGCTCAACGCTTTCGGCGCTTATGGAAATAATAATGGTGCAGTTGCCATCCTTGGTCTGCTTAGCAGATACAGAATGAAGCGCAACGCGCATATTATTTATAGCGTTCATAACATCAATCAAGATGCCCTCGCGGTCAACACCCGTTATCTGCAGGGTGGAAATAAAGCTTTCGGTAACCGCATTTGCCCAGTGGGCAGGAATCCATCTTTCAGGCTCCTGCGCCTTGGATATATCCTGAGGCACATTACTGCAATCTCGCTTGTGGATAGAAACACCGTGACCTCTTGTGATAAATCCAATGATATCATCCCCAGGAAGCGGAGCGCAACAGCGGGAAAGCTTAATAAGGCAATTATCAATGCCCTCCACGATAACTCCCTCGGGAGAATGGGTAACCCTCGGCTTAATCTCCTTTACGGGAGCGGGTTTGTTGGCGGCGGTACGCTTGTTATAATCCTCGCGTACTCTTGGCATTATCTTTGAAAGCAGAAGACCGCCGTAGCCGATAGCCGCAAAGAACTCTTCACTGTTTGCAAGGCGAAGGCGTTTGGAAAGCTCTGCTACAAACTCTTCAAACTCGGCATCGTTAAGGATAATTCCGCTTCGGCGAAACTCCCCTTCAACCATACTTCTTCCCTCTTCGATATTCTCGGCTCTGCGCTCCTTTTTGAACCAGGAGCGGATTTTAGCCTTAGCCTGATTGGTAACAGCAATTTTCATCCAATCACGGCTGGGGCCGTGCCCTGCCTGATTGGTTGTGAGGATTTCGATAACCTCACCCGTATTCACCACATGGTTGATTGGAACTATCTTACCGTTCACCTTGGCTCCCACCATCTTAACGCCAACGGCGGAGTGAATAGCAAAGGCAAAGTCAATTATAGTTGAGCCTACGGGCAGGTTTATTACATCACCCTTTGGGGTTACGGCAAAAACATCCTCTTGGGATAGATCAACCTTAATGCTTCTTACAAGCTCTGAGACATCACCTGAGGAATCCTGACCGTCAAGTATCTGTCTGATCCACGCAAGCCGCTCCTCCATACGCTCATTATTCTTGGAAATGCCCTCTTTATATTTCCAATGGGCAGCAATTCCGTATTCAGCGGTATGGTGCATATCAAAGGTTCTTATCTGAATTTCAAAGGGTATACCCTCTCTGCCTAGCACCGTGGTATGAAGTGATTGATACATATTAGGCTTTGGGGTGGAGATATAGTCCTTAAACCTATTGGGAATTGGTCTGAACATATCGTGCATAATACCTAATATATTATAGCAATCCGCCACGGTATCGGTGATAATACGAATGGCATAAACATCGTAAATCTCATCAAATTCCTTATCCTGCAGATACATCTTGCGATATATACCGTAAACCGATTTAATGCGGGATTGAAAGGAAAGCTTAACCTCGGGAAGCTCCTGCGATAATCTTTCCTCTATTCTTTGACGGATATTGCCCAAAAGATTCTCCTTAGCGGAGCTCCTATCCTCTATAAGCCCTATAATCTCATCATAAGCAATAGGGTCAAGGTGCTTAATTGCAAGGTCCTCAAGCTCTTCCTTAACAGGCCTGATACCTAGGCGGTGGGCTATGGGAGCGTAAATTTCCAGAGTTTCAAGGGATTTTTCCCTCTGCTTATGCTCGGGCACCGCATCAATAGTTCGCATATTGTGAAGACGATCGGCAAGCTTTATGATAATAACCCTGATATCCTTACCCATAGCGATAAGCATTTTTCTCAGACTTTCTGCCTGCTGCTGCTCCTTTGAAGAGAAGGAAAGCTTACCGATTTTTGTAACGCCATCAACCAGCAAGGCTACCTCGGCGCCAAATTCCTTTTTAACAAAATCAAGGGAGGTTTCGGTATCCTCCACCACATCGTGCAAAAGGGCGGCGGCAACCGATTGACTATCCATACCAAGCTTTACGATTATTTTGGCCACGTTAAAGGGGTGGATATAATATTTTTCGTTGGTCCAACGCTTCTGCCCCTCATGAGCGTTAACACAATACTCATACGCTTTTTTAATAAGCTCGTAATCGTAGCTGCCGCTCTGAGCTTCCATAAGCTCAAGCAGTTCGTTATAATCTCTGTTTTCTATATCTGTCAATCAGTTCACCTTCTTTAATAAAAAATTATACGTTTCGGAATTGGAAAGCTCCGTTTTATTAGCGCCCGAAACGGCATAAAGAACACCGTTCTTTTCGCAAATGAGCCCTAATTCCAGTAAGGTTTTCAGCGCTATCATAGTTTTAGCATAGCCTGAATTGTTAAGATTTATATATTTTAATCTGTCCAGCTTAACAGGGCCGCTTAAAATTGTTTTATAAAGTATACCTACCTCGCTTCTATCGGGCAGAGCCGCCTTGGCATCCCCATCATTTCCGCTGAGCAGATTATCGTAATTCTCTATTTCTCTAAAGAGCCTATCCTCATCGATACCCGAAAGCCTTATAGCCTTAATCTGCACGCTGAGAGTATATTCATCGTGGTATAAATTAGGCTCTAAATTAACCGCCAAATCCAAAACATCGCCTTGCTCGAAGCAGAACTGCTCGGGTGTAACGCCGAAAAGAAGTGCCTGAAAGGCATTGCCGTTTTTAGAGAAAAGCAAGCGCAAGTGCTTACCGTTACCTATGGGTGTGATCTTATCGAGGGTAACGCCCATAAAGGCAAACACGGGGGTAGGATTACCTGCACCAAAGGGCTCAAGGGCCTTGATTGCAAAGGCCATATCAACACTAAGCCCTGCGGGATTAAGCTTCAAATCTATATTTATACTTGGAGGGGTAAAGGCAAGGGTATTTGCATATTCGTTAATACTTTTTCTGAACATATCAACGCTACCTGCCGCCACACTTACACCTGCCGCAAGCTCGTGGCCGCCGAATTTAATAAGACTATGTGAGCTAGCCGAAAGAGCATCGTAAAGATGGAAGCCCTTAAGGCTTCTGCCTGAGCCGTGGCACACGCCATCGCTTTCGGATAACACAAAGGAGGGTTTGCCGTATTTCTCGGTAATTTTGGATGCGGCTATACCTAAGATACCGCAATGCCAATCCTTACCCGAAACCACGATAACCCTGTTGTGCTGATAGCCGTTCTTTTCAATTATTTCACAAGCCTCTGCAGTTACCTTACGCTCTAAGCTTTGCCTTAGGGCGTTATCGTTATCTATTTCGTTGGCAATACCTATGGCCTCCAACATATTAGTGCACAAAAGCAGTTTTACGGCGCGGGTAGCATCCCCTACTCTGCCTGCCGCATTTATACGGGGAACAATACCGAAGGATATTCTGCCAGAGTTTATGGTGGTGCGGTCAAATCCGCCAACGCTTATAATGGCGCCAACGCCCACTCTTGCCTTATTCTTAATAGAATTGATACCCGCCTTAACTACGCCGCGGTTTTCGTTAACAAGGGGCATAACATCGCCTACAGTAGCTATGCTCAATAAATCGGCATATTTATAAAGCAACTGTTCGGGCTCCTTATCATCAATAGCGCAAATAACCTTAAAGGCTACCATTGCGCCGCAAACCTCCTTAAAGGTGGAGGGGCAATCTTTTCTGTGGGGATCTACCACAGCCACTGCATCGGGCAATTCCTCGGGGGGAAGGTGGTGATCGGTAACAACCGTTTCAATGCCTAAGGATTTGGCATAGGCTATCTCCTCTTTACAGGCTATACCGTTATCAACGGTTATAATTACCTGCGTTCCCTGCGCTTTAAGCTTATCTACGGCAGACCTATTCATACCGTAGCCCTCATCGGCGCGATCGGGTATATAATAGCTTACATTAGCGCCGCGAGAGGATAAATAATCATACATAATTACGGTGGAAACAACACCGTCACAATCGTAATCGCCATATACCGCTATGGATTTGTTTTCACTAATGGCAGTGTTTATAAAATCGGCGGCAATACCAATATCAATAAGTTCATCAGGATCACACAAAAGGGGCTCTTCGGAAAGCATAAATTCAAGCTCGGAGGAATCAGTAACTCCGCGAACACTTGCCACGAGGGCGGTAAAGGGATCAATATCAAACTCCTCTGCCAAGCTTTTTGCCAGTTCCCTATTACTCTCACCTATAATCCATTTTTTGAAAGCCACCTTCATCACCTGCCTGAATGTATATCATCAAATATAATTATTCAATATATTATAACATTTAACTACATTTTTTTCAATAAAAATATATAAAAAATCAGGGCCGATTAAAATCGGCCCTGATAGGAAAATATAAAGCTTTTAGTCCTCATCAACAGAGGGAATTTCGCACTCGAGATAATTACCCTTAACGCGATTTCTGTTAAGATATAAATCGATTGCGGCAAGAGCGCCGATAACTGCTGTTACGGCAGTTGCAAGAACTGTTACAAACTTTAAGAAGCCTTTCATAATTTGTGCCACCTTTCTCTTCACTAATACTATTTTAACACATATCTTGCCATAAAACAAGAAAAATTACATAAACGGTGAGAAAATATGAAGAATTGCCCTTTTAAGCCTTTGATACCAAGGACTTTTTCTCCATTTTTCATACTCAATTTCCTGAGAAACTTTAAGCATCTCATTAAAGTGGGATTTTATATCCATAACCGTATTATTATCGGAAAACCACACCCCGCACTCAAAGTGCATTACAAAGCTTCGGTAATCCATATTAACCGTTCCTACCGTTGCTACGCGGTCATCCGATACAAATATTTTGGAGTGGATAAAGCCCGGGGTATATTCATAAATCTTGACCCCTGCCTCTAAGAGCTCAAGATAATTATATTGAGTTACGGGATGAACATACCACTTATCAGGAATATGAGGGGTTAGAATTCTAACATCTACGCCCGAATTAGCCGCCATTTTGAGCATATCTATCATAGTATCATCTATGATAAGGTAGGGCGTTGCTATATAAACATAACGCTGGGCGGTGTTAAGCATCTGCATATAAATTCCCTCGGCGGGATTTTTATCGTCAAGAGGGTCATCGCTATAGGGTAAAACGAATGCATCGCTTTTTGCCTTGAAATCGGAAATTCTTGACTGCATATCGATCTCTTCGCCCGTTGTGAATTTCCATATACTGCAGAACATTGCAAGGAAGCTTTTAACCGCTTCGCCCTTTAATATTACGGCGCAATCCATCCAATAACCGAAGCGCTCATATTCGTTGATATATTCATCGGCAAGGTTAAGACCGCCTGTTACAGCAACCTTTCCATCGATAACCACGATTTTACGGTGATTTCGGTTGTTCATAAACACATCAAAGGAGGGCTTGATTTTATTGAAAGCAGCCACCTTTATACCCTTTGACCTAAGACGGCTGATAAAGTTTTTATTTTGGCGCTTTATTGAGCCGAAATCATCAAATAAAACCTTAACCTCCACACCCTCACGGACCTTGCGTTCAAGTATGCTTGCGATACTATCCCACATTTTACCCTCAGCGATGATGAAAAATTCAATGTATATGTATTTTTCAGCCGCATTAAGTTCCTCTAAAAATCGGGGTAAGAAGGCTTCACCGGGAGATAGATATTCAACCGAGGTGTTTTTATATAGGGGGAAGCCCGATTCAGCGGTAAGGTAATCTGCCTGCCTTGAGTGGAGCAAATCCTCGTATCTCAAGGTTTCGTGAACGGCAGAATCATCCTCAAGCTGAGAAACATAAAGCTGTTCGGATTTCCTCATTTTATTTTTAAGGTGAGGAAGCACTCTTCCCCCACCGAAAAGCATAAAAAGAGATATACCAAATATGGGGAAAATAAGAATAAAGATTATCCAGGCAATCTTATAATTAGGGTTGCCGCGACGGTTGATAATTGTGGCAACGGTTATTATGGCGATAATCTCAAATATCCAGAAAACAGCGATAGAATTAACCGTAAAATTATATGCAACGCCAAACAAAAATGCTAATTGCAGAATTAAAAAGAAGGCGGAAAATATTACGTGCGACGGAAACGGTATACCGCGCTTATTTTTTACCTTAACATTTTTCAAGAGCCTATTCTCCCCTTTCCTTACGAATTTATAATAATTTTACCATATTTTTCACTTTATTTCAATATTTTATGCCAAAAATTAAAAATCCTTTCACAAACTGTGAAAGGATTTTTCATAAATTATTCTGCTACCTCTTCGGTAACCTCTTCAACTGCGGGAGCCTCTTCAACGGGAGCCTCAGCTACAGTTTCCTGCGCAACTGCGGTTTCTTCCTCCACGGGCTCATCCTCAAGAAGAACGCTTCTTGAAAGGCTTACGCGCTTCTTCTCGGTATCAACAGCGATAATCTTAACCTCTATCTCATCGCCAACGCTGAGCTCATCCTGAGGCTTAGCAACGTGCTTTTTAGCAATCTGAGAAATGTGGATAAGACCATCAACACCGGGGATAATGCGGGCAAATGCGCCATAAGCGGTAAGGCTTACAACCTTAACGGTTACAACATCATCAACATTATAGTTGGTGGTGAAGATATTCCAAGGGTTATCCTCTTCCTTCTTATAGCCTAAAGAAATCTTCTTCTTTTCGGTATCAAGAGCCTTAACATATACCTCAACAGTATCTCCAACAGCAAGAATCTCATTGGGATTCTTAATTCTCTGCCAGGAGAGCTCTGAGATATGTACCATTCCATCAACGCCGCCGATATCAACGAAGGCGCCATAGGTGGTAAGGGATTTAACAACGCCTGTGAAACGGTCACCTACAGCGATGGATTCCCAAATTTTAGCCTCTGCTGCCTTACGCTCCTCGCGGAGAACGCTGCGAACAGAGCCAACAGCTTTACGGCCTCTGCCGATTTCGATAATGCGGAAGGAAACTTCCTTACCCTTTAAATCCTCAATAGCTTCGCTTCTTGAAGCGGTTGCCTGAGATGCGGGGATGAATACGCGGATATTATTTGAATAAACAACCACGCCGCCCTTAACGATATCCTTAACGGTACCGCTTAAAATTTCGCCTGATTCCTTAGCGGCTACTACCTTATCCCAACCGGCAATAGCATCATAACGGCGCTTTGAAAGCATGGCAGTTCCTTCCTGATCGTTTATCTTCATAATGATAAGATCAAGAGTATCTCCGACCTTAACTTCCTTCACAAGATCAACATTGGGATCGAGGGAATACTCATCTGCAGAAACATAGCCTGCAAGACCTCTTCCAATATCAACTTGAATTTCGGTAGCGTTAACTGCAAGAACAGTTCCGCATACCTTCTGATCGCCTGTTAAATTGCTGAGCGATGCTTCAAAAGCCTCTTCATCTGTCATTTCCTCGAAGCTTTTCTGAACAGGTTCTTTTACCTCCACCTGTTCTTCAACCGGTTGTAAATTTTCCGACATGGTTCTAATAACCTCCTTAATTATACCTGCAGGTGTAGACGCACCCGCAACAACTCCGATATTTTCACATCCCGAAAACCACTCGATTTTTAATTCCTTTGCAGTTTCCACAAGATATGTTTTTTCACAAAGAGAAGCGCAAACATCAAAAAGCTTTGATGTGTTTGAGCTGTGCCTTCCGCCTATAACAATCATTACATCGTTACGCTCGGCAAGCCGCCTTGCTTCGCTCTGCCTCATCGCAGTCGCATTACATATTGTATCAAAAATTTTTGGATTTGTATAGAGTTTTTTTAATTTTTTTTGAACTTTTTCCCACTTTTTTGCATTAAAAGTGGTCTGAGCAACGGCGCAAACCTGCTTTTCGAGGATTTCGGGATGGGATTTAGCAAGATTTTCAAGTTCCTCTTCAGAATCAAATACCAAAGCCTCACCCTCGCAGTGCCCTACGATGCCCATTACCTCCTGATGATTTTTATTCCCCGCTATGAGTATAAGATTTCCATTGGCGCTCTCGGTTGCCACAATTTTATGAATTTTAGAAACAAAGGGGCAAGTGGCATCAGCCACTTCTATACCGCATAAGGCGGCCTTATCATAGGTAGCCCTATCAACACCGTGGGAACGGATAACTAGTATGCTGCCCTCTTCGGCTTCCTCGGGGGAATTAACTATTTTAACACCCTTTGCGCTAAGTTCTTCTACCATCTGGCTATTGTGGATAATAGGCCCCAAGGAGCAGACCTTTTTTCCCTCTTCTACCAAATCATAAACCATCTGTACTGCCCTGTTCACACCAAAGCAGAAGCCTGCGGTTTCGGCAAGAGTTATCTTCACTTATTATCTAACCTTTCCTTTATTATGGATAAAATCAATTCAACCGATTGCTCTAAGGTGCAATCCGAGGTATCGGCTAAAACCGAATCCTCGGCGGGCTTTAGGGGGGCTATGGCCCTATGAGAATCGTTATAATCGCGTTTTTCTATATCACTTAAAACATCCTCATAATTTACCTCCATACCCTTTTCTATAAGCTCTTTATAACGGCGGTTTGCCCTTTCCTTAGCAGAGGCGGTAAGGAATATTTTAACGGTGGCATCGGGCAGAACTACTGTACCGATATCTCTGCCATCCATAATAACATCGTTTTCTCTCGCAAGTCTTCTTTGCATATCGAGAAGGAACTCTCTTACCTGCGGCTTTGCCGAAACGGCGGATGCCATCAATGAAGCCTTGGGGGTACGGATGAGGTCTGATACATCCTCACCGTTTAAGAAAACCCTCTGTTCCCCATTGATAAATTTGATATCCACCTTAGTTTCCTCTAATACCTTTGCTATATCGCAGTTAAGTTCCTCATCAAAACCAACATTCATAAATTTAAGGCCGATGGCTCTATATAGGGCGCCTGTATCAACATAGATAAAGCCAAGCTCCTTTGAAACGGTTTTGGCTATGGTGCTTTTACCTGCGCCTGCGGGTCCATCTATTGCAACAGAAATCATATTTTTATTCTCCTTCTTTTACAGAGCTTTCACCTGCTAAATAACCCGTTGAAAAGGCTATTTGCAGATTAAATCCCCCCGTATATGCATCAACATCTATTATCTCGCCTGCGAAATAAAGTCCCTTAACTATTTTAGATTCCATAGTAGAGGAATTTATTTCCTTTATGGGTATTCCGCCTCTTGTGATGATGGCCTCCTCAATAGGCCTTGTTCCCGTAATTCTAAGGGTAAAGCCCTTAAGCAGCTCCACAAGCCGCCATCTATCCTCACGGCTAACCTGATTAACCTTGGTATCGGCGGGAATCTTGGAAAGTGAAACAATTACGGGTATCAGACTTTTAGGGAGAAGAGCATCCAGAGAATTTGAAAAATCTTTATTAAGCTCACCCTCAAAATCCCTTAAAATTCTCTTATCAAGCTGTTCAGCCGTTAGGGCGGGTTTCAAATCAATAACCGCTTTATAAGATTTTTTATCAATATCCTTAATATGAGCCGAGGCGCTTAGCACCAAGGGGCCCGAAATGCCGAAATGGGTAAAAAGCATCTCACCAAGCTCACTGAAAACAGGCTTTTTCCTGCCCTCTTCAAAAAGAGATAGTGTTACGTTTTTTAATGTTAATCCTGAAAGGCGCGAGCAAAAGCCTTCATGGCACTCAAGAGGAATAAGGGATGGTTTAATTTCGGTTACGGTGTGACCTAAACTTTCCGCCATTTTATATCCATCGCCCGTTGAGCCCGTTACCGAATAGGACATTCCGCCCGTTGCCAATATAACGCTATCGGCGCCGATAAACTCACCGCCTTGGAGCTTCACTCCGCATACCTTTCCATCCAAAATCTCTATACTCTCGGCTCTGCCCTCTATTATCCTACAGTTTTTCTTAGCGTTATTTACAAGTGCATCTACTATATCAACCGCCTTATCGGATACGGGGAATACTCTGTTTCCTCTCTCGGTTTTAAGGGGAACGCCCCAATTTTCGAACTGCTCATAGGTATCCTTGGCGGATAGGGTATTAAAGGCTGAATACAGAAATTTGCCGTTACGGGAAACATTTGCTATAAGGGTATCGATATCACAATTGTTTGTTACATTACATCTGCCCTTGCCCGTTATCATTATTTTTCTTGCGGGGCGGGAATTCCTTTCAAGAACAGTAATGTGAGCATCCCTTTGCACCTGCGCCGCCCTTATAGCCGCCATAAGCCCTGCGGCTCCGCCGCCGATAACAACTATTCTTTTCAAATTCTCACCGCCTTTAGCTTAATATATTTATTCTACACTAAATATTAAAAAAAGTAAACATAAAAACCGAGCTTACGCTCGGTTTCAGGTTAAATTTTGAACATTTTTGAAATTTTTGGATGAAGTCTTGCCATATAGAACATAGACATTCGGGAAACTGCAATATCATAGAGAACGAATACGGCGTTTGCCGCTATCCATAAAATATATATTCCGTATTCCCCTATTACGCCCATATCCTCATAGGAAATACCTAAAAGTGATACGGAAAGCTTATAGTAAACCACGATACAGGCGTTAAATACCGAGAGCTTTATAATCCATTCTATCGGTATTTTATTAAGCCTTTCCACCAAGGCTTTTACTATTGGGTAAAAGCCGAAAAGGCAGATGTATAAAATCTTAGTTTCGGGCTCGGCGGTAATGAGCACCAAAGCCGCGCTGGTTATATATGCGCCGATGGAATATTTAAGACCGACCTCAATATAGGCTATCATTATGAATAAACCTGCTATTGCGGGTATGGCATAAGTAAGATACGGGAAATATCCCGTAAGCATAAACACCGCCGAAAGCGCGGCGCAAACAGCGCTTAAAGTAATTTTTGATACATTCTTCATATCAGCAGCAACGGATAAAATCGCCGCCCATACATTCACAGCAGCAATCGGCGCAGATAAGGCCCTGACACACATCGCAGGTAGAGCAACCGCCCGTAGTTCCATAGGAACGGTAAGGGTTATTATACTGACCTGCGCTCTGCCTTTGAGCATTACGCACGGCATTCTGATACTCCGCATTGGAAGGATCCATACGGGATGCAGTTACAAAGCTTGTATAGGCCTGATCAAACCAACCTCTTCTGTAAAGCACGGTACCGTTAAGAAAATACCACTCGGCATTTCTTGACTGAGGAGGAACGCCATCAAGCACCTCCTGAGCCTGCTCAAGCCTATTCTGATTGATAAGGGAGCGCACCTCGGGAAAGGCTGATGCTCCTGAAGACTTATATCCGCCCGAATTATTCGCGCCGTTTCGGCGGTCATTCATAATGGCATCGTAAGCCTCGTTAATCTCCTTCATCTTATCCTGAGCCAAATCGGAGAGAGGATTATCTGCATAATTATCGGGATGATATTTTCTTGCAAGATTTCTATACGCATCCTTTATCTGCTCATCGGTAGCATTACGGCCTACGCCTAAAATTTCATAGGGGTCCTTCATTTATTAAATTCCTCCGTAAATGTTTGTTCTAATCCTAAGTAAATTATATTGCCTAATATGGTTTCGTACTTTCTTATTTCAAGCAACTCAAAAGCCTTGGCGGCCTCCCCGATACAGAAATAAAGCTGAGCCTTTACCTTTTCTTTTATTTCATTTTCGTTGAGCGCTTTAAGCACATTATAGGAGCCCGTTTTTTTGTCATCATTCAAATCGCAAAAGGCATCTAAAATATAGATATATCTGCCAAGGCAATAGCCGAGCCTTTCTAAAACCCGTTTTGCTGTTTCATCCCCACTACAAAGGGCAAAAAGCCTTGAAAGCATTATTGAGGTGGGGTCTGCCGCCGCATCGATGCTTTGGCAGTTTTCTTTTTCGCGCTCGCTTTGCTTAGCTATATATTCTTTTGCTATCTCCTCAATTTGAGGATATGAAGCCGCCGCTTTTTTATGAGCCGAAGAAAATATAGGCCTTAACAACAGATAGCCTAATTTCTTAAAGCTCTTTTCATCTGCTATATTATCAAGGATTTTATAATACAGCAAAATCATAGCCGCGGCGCAGGGCATTTCGAAATCCTCTGTATTTTTACAGTAATTGCATTTTTTAAGGGGATTAAAGGCGCAGGGCTTTTGTTCATACTCAGGGCATCCATCTTTAAGCGCCATGTTAAGCATTGCAAGGAAGGTGAAATCATAGCTTAGTGTAAATCTCGAAAATAAGCCATAGTTCTTGCCAAGCCTTTTACAAAGGGTGCAATAAACCGCCTTATAAGCCTCAAACTCTTTGATTTTAAGCTCGGGTTTTGCCGCTTTGATATAACCGAACAAGCCCACACCCCTCCTTTTTTACCATTTTATAGTATGATTTTCTTGTTTTGGTGAACAATGTGTAAATTAAAGTAATTTCTTGAGGAACTTACCCGTATAGGATTTTTCGCATTTGCAAACCTGCTCGGGAGTACCCTCGCATACAATATATCCGCCTCTATCTCCGCCCTCGGGGCCCAAATCGATAATATGATCGGCAGTTTTTATTATATCAAGGTTATGCTCGATAACAAGCACTGTATTTCCGCCATCAACAAGCCTTTGCAAAACCTCTGTAAGACGGTGAACATCGGCGGTATGAAGGCCCGTGGTGGGCTCATCAAGAATATAAATTGTTCTGCCCGTAGGCTTCTTGGAAAGCTCGGTTGCAAGCTTAACGCGCTGAGCCTCGCCTCCCGAAAGGGTGGTAGCGCTCTGACCGATTTTGATATATCCAAGACCAACATCGAAGAGGGTTTTGAGCTTTCTGTGTATTCTAGGTATGCTTTCGAAGAAATTCATACCCTCCTCAACGGTCATTTCCAGCACATCGTAAATGCTCTTGCCCTTATACTTAACGCTTAATGTTTCGCGGTTATATCTCGTTCCTCCGCACACCTCGCAGGGAACATAAATATCGGGTAGGAAATGCATTTCTATTTTAAGAATACCATCACCCTGACAGGCCTCACATCTTCCTCCCTTAACATTAAAGGAAAATCTGCCCGCATTATAGCCGTGAGCCTTAGCATCCTTGGTGTTTGCAAAAAGGTCGCGGATATCGGTGAAAACGCCTGTATATGTGGCAGGGTTGCTTCGAGGTGTTCTGCCGATGGGAGATTGATCGATATTTATAACCTTATCAAGATTTTCTATACCCTCAACCGATTTATACTCACCTGCAACGGTTTTGGCTCTGTTAAGCTTATTGGCAAGCACCTTATAAATAATATCATTTACAAGGGAGGATTTACCGCTACCCGAAACGCCCGTTACACATACAAACTCACCTAAGGGTATCTTAACATTTATCTTTTTAAGGTTGTTTTCCATAGCGCCCTTAACGGTTAAATATTTACCGTTACCCTTACGGCGCTCTTTGGGAACGGGGATGGATTTTCTGCCTGAAAGATAATCTGCGGTTATTGATTCTTTACAACCCTCCAGCTCTTTAGGAGTGCCCGTAAACACAACATTTCCGCCGTGAATACCTGCTCCCGGGCCTATATCGATAACATAATCTGCTTCCCGCATAGTATCCTCATCGTGCTCAACTACGATAAGAGTGTTGCCTAAATCTCTAAGTCTCTTAAGGGTTGCAAGGAGCCTTTCGTTATCCCTTTGATGAAGGCCGATACTTGGTTCATCAAGGATATAAAGCACTCCCATAAGGGATGAGCCTATCTGGGTTGCAAGGCGAATTCGCTGACTCTCTCCTCCCGAAAGGGTTGCAGAAGCGCGGGATAAAGAAAGATAATCAAGGCCAACGCTAACGAGGAAATTAAGCCTTTCCTTAATCTCCTTCAAAATGGGCTCTGCAATCATTTTATCCATCTCTGAGAAAGTAAGCCCATTTATAAACTCAAACTCATCAACAACCGATAGATCGCAAAACTCCTTAATATTCTTGCCGCCTACTGTTACGGCAAGATACTCGGGCTTAAGCCTTGCGCCTTTACAATCGGGGCAGGCGCTTTCAGTCATATAGCTTTCGTATTCTGCTCTTGCATATTCGCTGTTGGTGTTTTTATAACGGCGTTCAAGGTTATTTACAACGCCCTCAAAGGCGGCATAATATTCGCCTCCGCCGAAATCTCCCGTTCTTTTTAGCTTTAGCTTTTCCTCTCCCGTTCCGTAGAGAACGGCATTTTTAGCCTCCTCGGGAAGCTCGCGCCAAGGAAGATTTACATCGAAGTTATATTTATCGGCAATGCCTCTGTAATACATCTCGGCAATGGAGCCTGCATCGGGGTTAAACCAAGAGTTAACGCCCCAGCCTGCCGCTCTGATACAGCCTTCGATAAGGGATTTATCCTCATCGTGAATAATAAGACGGCTATCAATCTTCATAAAACTGCCTATACCCGTGCAGGTGGGGCAGGCGCCCATAGGATTATTAAAGGAAAACATTGTGGGGGTAAGCTCGGGTATGCTAATGCCGTGCTCCTCGCAGGCGTAGCTCTGGGAAAATTGCATCTCCTCGCCGCCTATAACATCAACGGCAACTAGTCCGCCCGAAAGGGAAACGGCGGTTTCAATACTATCTGTAAGGCGGGAAATTATGGAATCCTTTATAACAAGGCGGTCAACTACCACCTCTATCATATGCTTTTTGTTCTTTTCAAGCTTGATTTCTTCCGAGAGGTCATAGATATTACCATCAATTCTAACCCTTGAATAGCCTGATTTACGGGCGCCATCCAATTCCTTTACATGCTCGCCCTTTCTGCCCTTAACTATGGGAGAAAGCACCTGAATTTTTGTGCCCTCCTCTAGTTTCATAACGGTATCAACTATTCTATCGGTGGTCTGCTGAGAAATCTCCTTGCCGCAGATTGGGCAATGCGGCACACCCACCCTTGCATATAAAAGACGAAGGTAATCGTATATCTCGGTAACGGTGCCCACGGTTGAACGGGGGTTTTTAGAGGTGGTTTTCTGGTCGATGGATATGGCGGGAGAAAGTCCCTCAATGCTTTCAACATCGGGCTTTTCCATCTGACCTAGGAACTGACGGGCATAGCTTGATAAGGATTCAACGTATCTACGCTGTCCCTCCGCATAAACGGTATCAAAAGCAAGGGAGGATTTACCACTGCCCGAAAGTCCTGTGAAAACCACAAGCTTATCCCTTGGTATTTCTACATTAACATTTTTAAGGTTATGCTCATTGGCGCCTTTAATAATTATTTTATCACTTGCCATTTTAATTTTCCTTTATTTACTCTTACGAAGTTTTTCTATGCGGTCGCGAAGGTATGCCGCATGTTCAAATTCGAGAATTTTTGCCGCCTGCCGCATTTCATTTGTAAGCCGTTTAATAAGGGCTTCCTTCTCCGCGCGTGAAAGCTTAGAATCGCTCTTTTCTTTTTCTACCTTTGAACCGATTTCGATAATATCCCTTACATCCTTTACGATGGTTTTGGGAGTTATACCGTTTTCCTCATTGTATTTCTGCTGAATACTGCGGCGGCGTTCGGTTTCGCGGATTGCCCTTTCCATAGAAGGCGTTACGCTATCGGCATACATTATAACCTGACCGTTCACATTACGGGCGGCGCGGCCAATAGTTTGCACCAAGGAGGTTTCGCTTCGAAGAAAGCCCTCCTTATCGGCATCAAGGATAGCAACCAAGGATACCTCGGGTATATCAAGGCCCTCTCTAAGCAGGTTAATACCTACGAGCACATCAAATTCTCCGAGCCTTAAATCACGGATAATTTCCATACGCTCTATAGTATCAATATCATAATGCATATATCTTACCTTTATACCTAGATTTTCAAGATATTCGGTAAGGTCCTCTGCCATTTTTTTGGTAAGGGTTGTAATCAACACCCTCTCGCCCCTATCAGAGCGGATGTTTATCTCGGAAACAATATCATCAATCTGCCCATCGCTTGATTTAACGGTAACCAACGGATCTAATAATCCCGTAGGTCTTATAACCTGCTCAACTATCTGCGAGGCCTTTTGCTTTTCAAGCTCACCCGGGGTGGCAGATACGAAAATCGCCTGATTTATATGGGAATAAAATTCATCAAAATTAAGGGGACGATTATCATAGGCGGAGGGTAAACGGAAGCCATATTCCACAAGGTTATCCTTTCTGCCTCTATCGCCGCCGAACATACCCCTTACCTGAGGTAAGGTAACGTGAGATTCATCCACGAAAAGAAGAAAATCATCGGGGAAATAATCCAGCAGGGTTGTGGGCACGCTGCCCGGCTTTCTGCCCGAAAGCACTCGGGAATAGTTTTCAATTCCCTTGCAAACGCCGATTTCCCTTAACATCTCTATATCGTATTCTGTTCTTTGGCGGATTCTCTGCGCCTCAATAAGCTTTTCGTTTTGGGTGAAAAACTCCACCCTCTCCTCCATCTCTCTCTTGATTTCCTGAAGGGCTGTTTCCATTTTATCCTGAGGAACAATATAGTGGGATGCGGGATAAATTGCGGTGTGACTAAGGAACTGCTTAACCTCGCCCGTTAGGGTATTTATTTCGCTTATTCTCTCTATTTCATCACCGAAAAACTCTATCCGCAGAGCATCACCGTAGGAATAGGCGGGATAAACCTCCACCGTATCACCGCGAACTCTGAATTTATTACGGACAAAGTTAATATCATTTCTCTCATATTGCAGGTCAACAAGCTTGGAAATAAGCTCATCCCTGCCCTTTTCCATACCCGTGCGAAGAGAAATTACCATATTTCTGTAATCAATAGGGTCACCCAAAGAATATATACAGGAAACCGAAGCCACTATTATAACATCTCTTCTCTCAGAGAGAGCGCAGGTAGCGGAATGGCGGAGCTTATCTATCTCATCGTTAATGGAGGAATCCTTTTCTATATAGGTATCGGTGCCCGGGATATAGGCCTCGGGCTGATAATAATCATAGTAGGATACAAAATACTCCACCGCATTATCGGGGAAAAACTCACGGAACTCGCTACAAAGCTGAGCGGCGAGGGTTTTATTGTGAGCGAGAACTAAGGTGGGGCGGTTTACCTTTTCGATAATATTGGCCATTGTAAAGGTTTTACCCGAGCCCGTAACGCCGAGTAGAACCTGCTCACGATTTCCGTTATTAAGGCCTTCGACCAGCTTTTCAATGGCTTGCGGTTGGTCGCCTGTTGGCTTATAATTGGATTTTAATATAAATCTATCCACCCTATCTCACCTCACTTATCTTAAATAAATCGTTATATCATATTTTTAAGGTTATTATATCACGATTTATATTTTATGTAAATAAAAAAGAGTTAAACAAAAATTAAAATCCCGAATTATCGAAATAATTCGGGATTTGATTATTTAAGCTAAATATTAGTTCTTATTGAAAAGGCTCATTACATCGCCGAAGGCCTCATCATTATCCTCGCCTGAATCACTCATAAGAGCGGCAAGATCATCCTTCTTATCGTTCTTTAAGCCATCGCCAAGACCTGTGGCAACAACGGTAACGCGGATGGTATCCTCAAGGCTCTCATCAAGCTGAGCGCCCCAGATGATAGTTGCATCAACGTGAGCCATCTCAGAGATGATGGAGGAAGCGAGCTCAACCTCTTCAAGACCGATATCATCGGAACCTGTAATGCTGATGATAACGCCGCGGGCATTATCCATAGAGGTTTCAATAAGGGGACTTGTGATTGCCATACGAGCAGCCTGCTCAGCCTTATCGCGACCTGTTGCAACACCAACGCCCATATGAGCATAGCCTGCATCAGACATAATGGATTTAACATCGGCAAAGTCAAGATTAACAAGAGCAGTTACATTGATAAGCTCGGAGATGCTCTGAACACCCTGACGGAGAACATCATCGGCAATATTAAATGCGTTTTTGAAGGTAATCTTCTCTTCAGAAACGAACTTAAGCCTCTCATTAGGAATAACAACCAAGCTATCAACCTGCTCGCCTAAAGCTGCGATGCCTGCTTCGGCCTGAGTCATACGCTTTTTGCCTTCGAAAGCGAAGGGCTTGGTAACGATACCAACGGTAAGAATGCCGAGCTCCTTAGCAATAGCTGCTACAACGGGAGCCGCGCCTGTACCTGTGCCGCCGCCCATACCTGCGGTAATGAAAATCATATCAGTATCGCGAAGAATAGCTGCGATCTCATCCTTGGATTCTTCTGCTGCTGCGCGGCCGTTATCGGGGTTGCCGCCTGCGCCCATACCTGCGGTGGTTTTATCGCCGATCTGAACCTTCTGATCAGCACGGGAAAGGAAGAGGGCTGCCTTATCGGTGTTGATAGCAATAAACTCAACGCCCTTAACACCTGCTGCTACCATGCGGTTAACTGCATTTCCGCCGCCTCCGCCAACGCCTACTACCTTTATTTTAACTACATTTTCCATCTCTTCGGTAACTTCGAATGACATTTACAATTCCTCCATATTCTTATACGTAAATAGTTGCTCTTTGAATATACATATAAATAATAACATAGTTATTTTCAAATTGCAACACTTTTATTACAGTTTTGTAATATTTTTTATTCAATATCCCCTGCTACGAAACTGCCCGTGCGATTATCCTCGGTCCAGATGCTTAAATCTATCCTTCCCGTAGCATCTTTTTCCATACTTTCTATCATTGATGATAGCTGGGCAATCTTCTTATCAGCATTGATTTTACTGCCTAAAATAACGTTGAATCTGCCCTCAACGGTGAGGGTTATGTTATATTCATCACTAACATTGATTTTGTTAATGAAAACGTTTTTATTATCGAGATTTTCGGCTATGGAAAAGACAAGCTCTTTATTATCCTCGCCATCAAACTCTATCATCTGCCCTACCTTACATTTGGCGGTACAGCCCACGATTAAAAAGGTGTTTTCGGGCTGTTCGGTATAAGCATTTATAACCCTGCCGCCCTTACTGATAACATAATAAACATCATCGGCAAAGAAGCAGGCGTACTCCGAGGCATCCTTAACCACAATGGTAATTTTATCGGGGATTTCCCTTTTTAGCTCAACGCTATCAATATAGGGTAAATTTCTTACTAAATTTTCGGTTACGGCCTGGGCGGAGAGGGTAAAAAGATTATTTTCCTCGCTGATGCCGCTTGATTTTACTATCTGCTCTTCGGTATAAAGCTTACTGCCCGTTGCCTTAACGGTTTTTACGGGGAAAAGCACCGTAACCGAGAGCACTGCCGCAACGCTTAATGCGGTGATGAGAAATACGACAAAACCTGCAATAAGCCTTCTTTTTCTACGCTTTTTTCTTCTTTCGAGGGCCGCTTCATCCACTACGCGTTTTGCCATATTTTCACCTGCCTTTTTTATTCCTCGTAAGCTACTGCGCCTAATCTTCTAAGGTTTTCGCTTATATTTTCATATCCTCTTTTTATATGCTCAATTTTATCAATTTCGGTTGTGCCCGAAGCCGCAAGAGCGGCAACAACAAGTGCGGCGCCGCCGCGGAGATCGGTACAGTGACACTTAGCGGCGGAAAGATTATCCACGCCCTCTATTACTGCCACCTTTGCTTCGGTTTTGATTTTGGCGCCTAAGCGGTTTAACTCATCGGTATATCTGTATCTGTTTTCAAATATATTTTCAACAAATACTGATGTTCCCTTTGCCACCGAAAGAGCGGCCATAAGCACGGGACCTGCATCGGTTGGAAAGCCCGGATAAACCAAGGTCCGCACCGTTGGAACCCGTTTTAGCTTTTTAGGAGCCCATATCTTAAGGCTTTTGCCGATGGGCTCAATTTTACACCCCATATTTTCAAACACGGAGCTAATGCTCACGAAATGGGAGGGCATAACATTTTTAAGGGTTAACTCCCCTTCTGTAACTGCGGCCGCCGCCATATAGGTTGCCGCCGCTATTCTATCGGGAATTACCGTATGGGTAACGCCGTTTAAGGCTTTAACGCCGTGAATTATAACCGTATCGGAGCCGCATCCGTAAATCCTTGCGCCCGCGCTGTTGAGGAAATCTGCAAGGTCGCTGATTTCGGGCTCTCTCGCCGCGTTGCGAATAACCGTTGTGCCTGATGCCGTAGCCGCCGAAAGAATAATATTTTCGGTAGCGCCAACGCTTGGGAAACCCAGAGTTATTTCACAGCCTTTAAGCCCATCTCCCGAATCAAATTCAAGAAAACCGTGGTCTTCCTTCACATTTGCGCCCAATTTTTTAAGGGCAGAAATATGTAAATCAATAGGTCGGGGTCCTAATTCGCAACCGCCGGGGCTACTGATAACCGCCCTTTTCATTCTGCCGAGAATTGCGCCTAAGAACATAACGGAGGAACGCATTTCCCTCATAAGCTCTTCGGGTATATCGCAATTTTTAGCGTTTGTTGCATTTACCGTAACGGTATTATCCTCAAATTTACACTCACAGCCTAAATGGGTGAGAATTTTGAGGGAGGATTCCACATCCAAAAGCCAGGGACAGTTTTTAATAACCGAGATACCGCTACACAAAAAGGTTGCCGCAAGCAAAGGCAAAACACTGTTTTTGGCGCCCTGCACCTCAATTTCTCCGTTTAATTGATGCTTACCCTCTATATAAAGCTTAGGCATAACACAGTTCTCCCCTTGGTATAAAAACTTTTCATTTTATACTATGAAAAAAACCGTTTTTTGCCAATATTTTAATTACGAATTAGTGAAAAGCCTCATTATAACATTATAAATCCGCTCATTTGCATCGCCGATTGCCGCCTTACTTGCGCAATCGGACATTTTCTTAAGCTTTGGCTTATTTTCAACAAGACCGCTTACGACCTCAATTAAGCTTTCCCTGCTTAAATCCTTTTCCTCAATTACCTCGGCGGCGCCTGCGTTTTTAAGGGTCATGGCGTTATGGTACTGATGATTTTCTGCCACATAGGGCGAAGGAATAAGCACCGAGGGCTTTGAGCACACACAAAGCTCACTTAAGGTAATGGCTCCTGCCCTGCAGATAACAAGGTCTGCCGCAGCCATACAAACATCCATATCATCAATATATTCTCTCACGGTAATCTCATCGCTAAGGGTTATTCCCTGCTCTTTGAGATGATTGTTAAAGGTGTTATAGCCCACCTTACCCGTGGCGTGTATATGATAGAATTTGCCTGAGCCGTTGTGCCACTTAATAAGGCCCTCAACCGCCTCGTTAATAGGCCTTGCTCCAAGGGAGCCGCCAAAGGAAAGAATCAAGGGACGGTCATCAAGATTAAGCTTCTTTCTTGCTTCCTCTCTTGATATTTTAGAAAGCTCGGTACGAACGGGATTGCCCGTTATAACGGGCTCCTTTTTTAAGTTAAGATAACGCTTAGCCTCGGGCATAGCAAGCATAACTGCATCCACTTCGGGACATAGCATCTTGGTTGTAACACCCGGGAAGGCGTTTTGCTCGTGAATAGCAGTCTTAAACCCAAGCTTTGCCGCGCTGCGCAAAACGGGACCGCTTACATATCCGCCCGTGCCCACTACAACATCGGGGTTTAATTCTTTGAGTATCTTTTTTGCCGCCGCAGAAGAGGTAAACATCTTCTTTACGGCAGAAATATTCTTAATTATATTCTTGGGTGTGATTTTACGCTGAAAACCTGCAACCTCTATTGTTCTGAAATTGTAGCCCTTTTCGGGAACAAGCCGTGCTTCAAGCTTATCGGCGGTGCCGATATAGCTTATCTTTGCATCGGGATGTTTTTCTTTAATATAACCTGCAACGGCCAAGGCGGGATTTATATGCCCTGCTGTACCGCCGCCTGCAAAAAGTATATGCATAATTACCTCCTACTGCTTCTGAAGGCTGGCTGCTCGTGAGATGGAAAGAATAATTCCCATCTGAGCAAGTAAAAGTATGAGTGAGCTTCCGCCATAGCTGAAGAACGGAAGACCGATACCTGTATTGGGGATTGTGTTGGTAACAACCCAGATATTAAGCATTGCCTGAAGACCCACCTGGAAGGTAAGGCCAACAGCCATAAGGGAGCCGAATTTATCGGGGGCCCTCATTGCGATGGTAAAGCCTCTCCACATAAGAAGAGCAAACAGAATAATTATTACCATAGCGCCGATAAGACCTAACTCCTCACAAACTATGGCAAAGATGAAATCGTTATGAGGCTCGGGCACCCATAGGTATTTCTGCCTTGATTGACCTATTCCCCTGCCTAAAATTCCGCCGGAGCCTATTGCTAAGAGGGACTGAATGGTCTGATAACCTTTATTAGAAGGATCAAGCCAAGGATCGAGCCAATATTTAATACGGTCGGAGCCATAACTTATAAGACCGCTGAATATGGCAAGGGCTCCAAGACCCGCGCCTGCTCCTGCGCCTGCTATTATCCACAGCTTTGGAATTCCGCCTACTATAAGCAAAACTATGCCGATAACAAATATCAGAATTGTTGCCGAAAGGTGCGGCTCCAACACAACAAGAACGCAGGTTAGGCCTAAAATACCTACAAGGAACAGAATAAACCGCCAATTTTTCATTTTATCGTGATTGGCGGATATAAGTGATGAAAACAGCAGAATTACGGCAAACTTAGCAACCTCCGAGGGCTGAAAGTTAACAGGGCCTACCACAAACCATCTTTTTACATCCATACCGCTTACCATAGGCGGTAATATGAGTAGCACAACTAAAAGGGCTATGGAGATACCAAAAATTAACCAACTGCACTTACGCCAATAATGATAGTTTACCTTGGAGATACCAAGCATAAGCACAACTCCTGCAACGGCAAAGAGAAGCTGCTTTGATATAAATTTATAGCTATTGCCGTAATACTCGTGGGAGTAGGCGTAGCTTGCCGAATAGAGCATTACAAGGCCAACGGTGAGTATTACTAGAATAAAAGAAAGAAAGGTTATATCAAGCTTACCTTCCTGCAAAAAGCGTAGTTTCTTGCGCCTAACTGCTTTTTTAGCCATATAACCCTTCTCCTTTATTTTTTATTAAATATTTTAGATGTTGAGCATTATTGCGGTGAAAACAATGGCACACGCAACAAATGTTACACCTGAGAAAACATAAACTATTTTCTGCTCAGACCAGCCATTCATCTCAAAGTGATGATGAATGGGAGCCATCTTGAAAAGGCGCTTGCCTGTACGCTTAAAGTGAGCAACCTGAAGCATAACCGAAATTGCCTCAACAAGATAAACGATACCAACTAAGAGCAGATATACGGGACGCTCTGTCATAAAAGCAAGGTTTACAACCATACCGCCCAAGAAAAGTGAGCCCGTATCGCCCATAAACACCTTGGCGGGCTTTGCATTCCAGAGGATAAATCCTGCGCACGCTCCCGCTAAAGCGGCGGCAAGCACACCGATAGCCTCGGTCTGCAAAGCGCCTGATATAAGCATAAAGAAGCAGGATACCACTAAGGTAACGCCTGAAGCAAGTCCGTCAATCCCATCAGTAAGGTTAACGGCGTTTACGAATCCGTAAACAAAGAACAAGGCTATCGGCCAGAAAAGAAGGCCTAAGCTGCTTGTGATGCTTACAAAGCCAACAAAGGGTATGTATGTATCCTTAACGCCTGCAAAGAAAACTGCTACGAGATAAAGCGCCGAAACGGCAAGCTGTAAAAAGGTTTTCTGCTTAGCGGTAAGGCCTAAATTACGTTCTTTTTTAATCTTGATAAAATCATCAATGAAGCCTATAGCCGCCATCATAAGCGACATTACAACACCTGCTATAAGCATAATAAGGTAACGCTTAAATCTAACATGCGAGATTACCTCGAAATCGAATACAAAACCTAAAACAACGCAAAGTATAACCGAAATTACCACACCTGCGATAATCATAATACCGCCCATTGTGGGTGTTCCCTGCTTGCCTTCGTGCCAAGTGGGGCCATCCTCTAATATGGTTTGCCCAAACTTAAGCTTTCTTAAAAGCGGGATTACAAATAATCCGCTCAGGGCTGTAATCAAAAATGCCGCTACAGCCGAAATAATAGAAATATAATTTGACATAGTTTTTTCTCCTTAACTATTTAATTCCGCAAGGGCTTCTTTAACTACCTCGCGCTCATCAAGGTGAATTGTTCCCTCTTTGAGAATCTGGTAGGTTTCGTGGCCCTTACCTGCTAACACTATTATATCATCTTTTTCAGCAATTGAAATAGCAAATTTTATGGCTTCTATACGATTTCCTATAACCTTTACGGGTTTATTGCTTCCCCTAGTGCCCTCAAGGATATCTTCAATGATGGCCATTGGCTCTTCAGAGCGGGGATTATCGCTTGTTACAATCACATAATCGGAATATCTTACAGCAACGCTTCCCATTATGGCGCGTTTGGTTTTATCCCTATCACCGCCGCATCCAAAAAGTGATATCAGGCGATTCTTAGGGCAATCCCTGAATGTTGAGAGAATGTTTTTAAGTCCATCGGGGGTATGAGCATAATCGATTATAACGGTAAAATCCTTGCCCGTAGGAACAACCTCTGCCCTACCCTTAACACCCTCGAATTTTGCAAGGGCCTTTGTGGAATTTTCAACGGGAATACCAAGGATTTTTGCGGTTATTACCGCAAACATTGAGTTATAAACGGAGAATTTTCCGCCCGTGTTAACGGTTATATGATTAAGTCCCTCATCACTTACAAGCTGATAATCAACAGCTGTAGGTCTGTAATTTATGCCCTTAGCGCTGTAGGTGGAATTATCTGATGCTGAGCAGGTGATGATATTGCAATCAAGGCCCTCCATAAGCGCCTCGGAGTATTCATCATCGGAATTTATTATGGCGGTTTTGCACATCTTAAAAAGCTTTTTCTTAGCGCCAAGATAATTTTCCATAGTGATATGGTAATCAAGATGGTCCTGCGTTAAATTAGTGAAAACAGCCGTTTCGAAATTAAGCTCGCAAACTCTTTTTTGGTCGAGAGCGTGAGAGGAAACCTCCATAATAGCGTATTCACAGCCCTCTGCTTTCATCAAAGAAAACAGCGAATTTAGCTCATAAGCATCGGGAGTTGTGTTTTTGGCGGCAATTATCTTATCGCCAATCATATTCTGTATAGTGCCGATAAGGCCTACCTTATAGCCCTCGTTCTCGAGGATTGATTTGATCATATAGGTAACGGAGGTTTTGCCGTTAGTTCCCGTTACGCCCACTAATTTAAGGCTGTTCGCGGGCTTTCCAAACCAATTAGCGCACATAAGGGAGTACGCCTTATGGGTATCCTCAACTATGATCTGATTAGCAAGGCCCGTATCCTCTTCTGCCACAATAACTGCGGCGCCGCTTTCTGCGGCGGATTTTGCAAACCTATGGCCATCGGTTTTAGCGCCCTTAATGCACACGAACACAAAACCATCTGTTACCTCCTTGGAGTTGCAGGTGATTCCCTTAATTTCGAGATTTGCAAATTCATGGCTTGACTGCGGCAAAAGTTCCTTAAAAAGCATTGATTTCTCCTTTAGTTATCACTATTGCGTTTGAGTTGCTATATCGGCTTCTGCTTCCTCGCGGAAATTAACTGTTACTACTGTTCCCTTATTCACAACCTCGCCTGCGGCGATGCTCTGACTATAGGATTTCAGTCCCGATGAGGTAGTATTACCCGAAAATTCGATATTGATACCTGCCGCCGCGGCAGCGGTATTTGCTTCGGTTGCGGTAAGCCCCGTAAGATTGGGAACTACCGTTGTTTCCTCGGATGTGCCCTCGGTATAGAGGATTACTGTGCCGTTTTTATATACAGTACTTGCGGCCGAGGGGGTTTGAGCAGTTACCTTTTCCCCTACTCCAACCACTCTGTAGCTAAGTCCCGCAGAGGCGATTTTTGACTTGGCATCCGCCACGGTCATACCCACGGTATCGGGAACGGTTACCGAAAGCTTTGCAAGTTCTGCCTCGGAATACTTAGGCTCATAACCGAGATAGGGCAATATTTCTGCCATAACCTTAGAGCCTACGGGGGCTGCTACGGCGCCGCCGTAATAGCTATCGCCCATAGTTTCATCCAGCATAACGAAGACCGCTATTTCGGGGTTATCAATCGGCGCTATGCCCACATAAGAGCCTATATAAAGGCCTCTTACATTTAACTCGAGCATCTTTGAAACCTTTTCGGAGGTACCCGTTTTTCCGCCAACGCGGTAGCCCGCTACCTTACCGTTTTTAGCGCCGTTTTCAACTACGAATTCCAAAAGCTCACGCATAGTAGCCGATGTGCTTTCGGATATTACCTGCCGTTCATAAGAGGTATCGGTAGTTTCTACCACCTTATTATCGGCATCGATTATTTTTTCAACCACATGGGGTTTTACCAGATATCCGCCGTTTACAGATGCCGCCGCAAGAGCGAGGGTCTGCAAAGGGGTTATGTTAAAGGTCTGACCGAAGGATGATGATGCAAGCTCGGTAGTACCCATTTTATCCTGCTTATGATAATTTGAGGTGGCTTCACCAGGAAGATCGATGCCCGTTTTCTGCGTTAGACCAAAAGCCTCAAAATATTTGCTGAAGGTTGAAGAGCCTATCAGCTGACCTATCATAATGAATGCAGGGTTGCAGGAATTGGCAATGGTATTGCGAAGCTGCTGTGTTCCGTGGCCGCCTGCTTTATGGCAGTGGTAAATATTACCCGAAACCGAATATGTGTAGTTGCAGGTAAAGGTGCTGTTTGCATTAACAAGATTTTCTTCCAAAGCTACAGAGGCTGTAAAAATCTTAAATACCGAGCCAGGCTCATAGGTATCGGAAACGGCTTTATTACGCCATTGACGATTAAGCAGTTCGGTTCTCTTCTTTGCCTTTTCCTCTTTGTTTTCTATTGCATCAACTGTGGCTTGGTCTTCCTTAGATAGCGTGAAGGGAGAGTTGGGGTCAAAGTCATTACTAACCGCCATACCGTAAATAGCTCCCGTGTTTACGTTCATTACAACAACGGCGCCGCGTTCCTGCACCTTTTCAGCCTCAACGGCTTCATCGAGATATTTTTCGCAAACATACTGGATATAGGAATCCAGAGAGGTAACAAGGCTGTGGCCCTGCACCGCCTCCTCCACCTTCTGATAGGTGAATGGCATATCTGTTCCCGAGGCATTTTTAGCCGCAACTACCCTGCCTGCTACGCCTGTAAGAGAATTATCGTAATAGCTTTCAAGACCTGCAAGGCCCTGATTATCATCACCTACAAAGCCTAACACGGTGGAGGCTAAAGAATCGTTGGGATAGTAACGCTTGGTGGTTTCATCGATGCCGATGTACTGAGTCATTTTGATATCGCTGTTATCGGCGACAAACTCTCTCACCTTATCGGCGGCAACCTTCTCAACCTTTTTCTTAACCGTTACATAGTAGGTTTTCTGTTTTGTTTTTTCGTAAAGCTCATCGCGGTCGAGCTCTAAAATCTCGGATAGGTTATCGGCAATAAGCTTTCTTATCTTCTCCGCCTCATCCTCATCAAGCTTATTTATGCCGTTAGGGGTTATATAGACGGTCCATGCGGTTGAGCTTGTGGCCAGAACATTCATATTGCGGTCGTAAATATCACCGCGAGGGGCTGTTACGATGCTATCGTAAAGCTGCTGCTCCGAAGCCATATTCTGAAGCTCTTCGCCGCGAAAAATCATAATATTTACAAGGCTTGAACCCGAAATTATGGTTATGCACAGAATCATACAAACCATAACTATAACCGTTCTTACAAGCATCTGCTTAGTTGGTCTTACGGACACGGTTCAAACCTCCTTTAATAACTATTTATATTATATATTAAAAATGCTCGAAAACGAGAGTCAAGATTTTACTCAACTCCCGCATACTCTATATTATATTAACCTGAACTTTTTAGTTATACCCAAAAAGCATCTATTTTTCACTTAACACTTCTCCGTTTTGGGTAACGGCAGAATTCTTATCGTTAACCCTTATATAAACTACCTGATCCTTATCCATTTTGGACATACCCAGTTTGGTTGCCTCAAGCTCGATATTGGAATAGGAAATCCTACGCTCATACTCGACCTCTAAGCTTGTAAGCTCACTATCGAGAGCGTTTATCTCGGTTTTCATATCGTTAATGGCGGAATTGGTTTCGTTTATCATAATCCGAAGAGATATATTGCCGCAAAGAGCCGCAAGAATAAAGACTGTGGTTAAAACTGCAAATGCAGTTGCCGACATCCTTTTCTTTGCCGCTTTTTTTCTTGCCTTTATCTTAGGAGAAGGCAATTTAACAATATTATCGTTTATGTTTTCGTAACCTTCAGGCTTAGCTTTTGGCATAAACATCTCAAAATCATAGGCAAGACTATCGTTATAATACTTGAGATTGTTCATAATTGCCCTCCTTTACATTAAAATTCTTATAGCTTTATCACCGAACGGAGCTTGGCGCTACGGCTACGGGGATTTAATTCTAATTCTTCTTCACTTGCGGTTACGGGTTTTCTGAAATTAAGCTCGCCCTCGGGGGTTTTACCGCAAACGCAAATGGGAATATCGGGCGGACAGGTACAGCCCGTACAAAATTCCTTGAATTTTTGCTTGACCATTCTATCCTCGAGAGAATGGAAGGTTATGATGGATAAAACTCCGCCCTTGTTAAGCAGGTGGAAGGCTTTATCCAAAACCTCGCGCAAGCTTTCAAGCTCGGAATTCACACAAATTCTAAGCGCCTGAAAGCATTTTCTTGCAGGGTGACCATCTCTTCTTGCGGCGGCGGGAACGGCATTTGCGATTATATCCGCCAACTGCAAGGTAGTAAGGATGGGCTCCTTTTCCCTTTTGTTTACTATTGCTGATGCTATTTTTGCGGCGAAGCGCTCCTCGCCGTAATCTCTGAAAATTCTCGTTAGCTCTCCGTGGGAGAGGGTGTTGACTAAATCGGCGGCAGTAGCTCCGCTTTTGCTCATTCGCATATCGAGAGGGGCATCCTTATGATAGGAGAAGCCTCTATCTCCGTTATCGAGCTGATAGGAGGAAACGCCTAAATCGAGAAGGATTCCATCAACTCCCGTAACCCCTTCCTTTTTTAGCACCGTATCCATATCCTTAAAGTTAGTGGTAATAACCTTTGCGGGATAATCCTTTAACCTTTCGGTTGCTACGGCTACGGCATCGGGATCCTGATCAAGAGCATAGAGTATACCGCCCCTTAATCTTTTAGCGATTTCGGTAGAGTGCCCTGCCCCGCCCGCTGTTCCATCAACATAGATACCATCGGGCTTTATATTAAGTGAATTAACTGTTTCTTCTAAAAGTACGGATATATGCTTAAATTCCATATCTTAAAATTCCAGCTCCTCAACAATAGAAGCGATAGATTCAGGTGAATACTGTTCATTCTCAGTAGCCCAAAGCTCTGTGTTCCAGATTTCAAGATTGGTATCCATACCCGTTATATGCGCCTCCGTTTCAAGAAGGGCGTATTCTCGCAAAGCGGCAGGGATTAAAATTCTTCCCTGAGTATCAAACTCAACATTAAAGGCACCATCATAAAGAAAACGCTTAACAACGCTTGACTTAGCAGAGGGCAGCTGACCGATTTTTTCAACCAGCTTATCCCACTCGGCAAGAGAATAAACACAGATACAGCGTTTGCCGTATATACCGCGGCAGATCATAAAGCTCTCGCCTAACTCATCGCGAAGCTTTGCAGGGATGGCAATCCTGCCCTTTTTATCGATATTATGCTGATAGCCACCGTAAAGCATGGATTGTCACCTCCGATTTCACCACTTTGATACACTTTTATGGGTTTTGGATACACTTTTCACCACATAACTGTATTATAATGCCACATTTATAAAAAATCAAGAGTTTTTTCAACATTTTTTCAAATTTATTTTTAGCCCCAAAATTTGCCTTTGCGATTGACATAAATTTTCGGATGTGATATTATATTTTAGGTGAATATTTTATGGATAATATATATATATCTAATAGCCCCGAGGAAACCCAAAAAATTGCCGCCGAGTTCGCAAAGGAGCTTAAAGGCTCCGAGGTAATTGCCTTTACGGGAAACTTAGGTATGGGTAAGACCTGCTTTACAAGAGGTCTTGCAAAAGGCTTAGGATTTGTGGGTGAAGTTACCTCCCCTACCTTTGCGCTAATTAACGAATACCGTGGCGGAAGGCTTCCTATATTCCATTTTGATATGTATCGCGTGAGCGGTTGGGAGGATTTATATTCCACGGGCTATTTTGATTACGCCGATGAGGGCGGAGTTATAGTGGTTGAGTGGAGCGAGAACATCTCCTCGGCATTAGATAATAAAACCATATATATATCCATTGAGCAAACGGGAGAAACATCCCGCAAGATAATGATTTCAAGGGGTGAAACTTCTGAAAATACTTGCGATTGAATGCTCGGCAGGTCCCGCATCGGTAGCAATTACCGAGAACGGAAGGATACTTGGCAACAGCTTTGTTAATATTAAGCTTACCCATTCCCAAACCCTTATGCCTATGATAGAAAATCTGCTTAGCTCCTGCCTACTCGGTATTGAGGATATAAAGGGCGTTGCAGTGTCGGCGGGACCGGGCTCATTTACGGGTATCAGAATAGGTATCAGCGCGGTTAAGGGGCTTTGCATTGCCAAAAATCTTCCCTGCGTTGCCGTTTCTACCTTAGAGGCTATGGCTGTGCCATTTAGAAATTCAGATGGTATTGTATGCGCCGTTATGGATGCGCGATGCAATCAGGTGTATAATGCCTTATTCAGAGTAAAGGGCGGAGAAATTGAGAGGCTTTGTGAGGACCGCGCCCTTATGTGCGAAGAATTAAAGCAAGAGCTTTCAAATTACGGCGGTGAAAGGATAATCGTTTGCGGTGATGGAAGTGATTTATTCTACCCCTATATAGAAGAATTTGAGAACTCCTCTAAGGCAAATGAGCAGAATAAATACCAAAATGCCGCGGGCGTTGCCCTTTTGGCAGAAAAAAGCTTTATTTCGGGCAATACTATCTCTGCAGGTGAGCTTTTACCCGTATATCTCAGGCTTCCTCAGGCGGAGCGGGAATTAAAAGCCAAGCAGGAAAAAGCCAACGCATAATCCGAAAGGTTAATTTATAAAACAAAAATTTGGGGGAATTAAAAAATGAATAACAATGTTTTTGTAATGGACCATCCGCTTATTCAGCACAAGCTCTCCATCCTTCGCGATGAGAGGACAGGCTCTAAACAATTCAGAGAACTTGTCAGCGAAATCGCTATGCTTATGTGCTACGAATCTACAAGGGATCTGCCTCTTAAGAGCGTTAAAACCAAAACTCCTATGATGACCGCCAACACAAAGGTGCTCGCAGGAAGAAAGATGGCATTCGTGCCCATTTTACGCGCAGGTCTAGGTATGGTTGATGGCGTACTCAGCCTCATCCCTGCCGCCAAGGTAGGCCATATTGGTATGTACCGTGACCCCGAAACCCACAAGCCTATTGATTATTACTGCAAGCTACCTGCCGATTTGGAAGAGCGTGATGTATTTGTACTTGATCCTATGCTTGCCACAGGCGGAAGCGCCATTGATGCGGTTTCAAGAATTAAGGAATTTAATCCTAAGAGAATTAAGTTTATGTGCATTATTGCCGCTCCCGAGGGAATTAAAGCATTTACCGAGGCTCACCCCGATGTTCCCGTTTACTGCGCAGGTCTTGATGACTGCCTTAACGACCATTGCTACATCCTCCCAGGTCTTGGTGATGCAGGCGACCGTATTTTCGGTACAAAATAAGTTTTGACAACAAAAATCTCCCGTTGTTCACGGGAGATTTTTTATTGCGTTAATAATACAAATGTGATAAAATTTCGTAAGAGGCGGTGAGGTTTTGAAATACAGTAATATTGTTAAGGGCGAATTTTTAAGCAGACCTAACAGATTTATTGCAAAGGTTAATATCGATGGTGAAACCCACACCGTTCACGTAAAAAACACGGGCAGATGCAAAGAATTGCTTGTTTCGGGCGCTACCGTTTATCTTGAGAAGAGCTCTAACCCCCATAGGAAGACTGCCTTTGACCTTGTGGCTGTGGAAAAGAAAAGGGATAAAGATACCCTCTTAATCAATATGGATTCGCAGGTTGTAAACGATGTGGCGGAGGAATGGCTAAGGAGAGGAAATCTATTTTCTGCAGATGCTAAAATTCGCCGCGAGGTTACTTATAATAAATCCCGATTTGATTTTTATATTGAGGACAACGATAAAAAAGCCTTTTTAGAGGTTAAGGGAGTTACCCTCGAAAACGGCGGCATCGCCTCCTTTCCCGATGCTCCTACCGAGAGGGGCATCAAGCACCTTTGCGAGCTCGAATCTGCTCTTGGCGAGGGCTATGAGGCTTATGTTCTGTTCGTTATACAGATGAAGGGCGTCAGCGTTTTTAAGCCTAATGACCTTACCCACAAAGCATTTGGTGATACTCTGCGTACTGTGAGCGAATCGGGGGTTAAGGTTATTGCCGTTGACTGCAATATAACGCCCGACTCAATCGAAATTGATAACTTTATAGATATAGATTTAAGGTGATTTTATGCAAATGGTTTTAATTACCGCTTTAGGTGTTGGCTGCGCCACGATTATCGGCGCGGTTATAGGAATGTTCTTTAAGAATTTATCCCACAAGTTTAGTGATATTATATTATCCTTTGCGGCGGGGGTTATGCTCTCAGCGGCAATTTTAGGGCTTATTATACCCTCCCTCGAATACGGGGGAAAATACAGTCTTCTGGTTACGGTCGCGGGAATTTTCACGGGGGCGGCGGTTATCAACATACTTGATAAGGTAGTGCCCCATCTTCACAATCTTGTTGGTATAGATACAGAAGAGCACAAGGGCAACGCCAATGTGAATAAGGTCTTGCTTTTTGTTACCGCTATTGCCATACACAATCTGCCTGAGGGCATTGCGGCGGGTGTTGGCTTCGGCTCGGGAAACACCTCTCAGGCTTTACTTATTGCAGGCGGTATCGCTTTACAGAATATACCCGAGGGTATGGTTATTATAGCGCCCATGCTCTCAGCAGGCGTATCACCTAAGCGCACCTTTATCGTGGCGGCGCTTACGGGTGTTGTGGAGATTATCGGCACGCTGATAGGCTTCTTTGCCGTTAGCATTTCAAATGCTATTCTCCCCTTTGCCCTTGCCTTTGCAGGCGGCACGATGCTATACGTGGTAAGTGATGAGATGATACCCGAAACCCACGCCCACGGGGCACAGCGCGGCGCTACCTACGCCCTGATTGCAGGCTTTTGCCTGATGCTTATTTCCGATATACTTTTAGGATAAAAAAACTGAGTCCTCTCGGACTCAGTTTTTTATTTTGTTATCTTTGCAAACTCATTGAATATTTTTTGTGAAAGCGCCTTTAGCTTATCCTTATTAACCTTAACAACTTCTCTATCGCAGCTGATAAGACCGTTGGTTTCATCCTCAACATCGGTAAGCTGTGTATAAACGGTAGCGCAGAGTCCTGTTTTTATGGCGGGGATAACCTCATTTTCATAAAGGCTGATAAACGCCTTTTGGAACTCCTTTTTATTATCAAACATCTTATAGCCGTAGGTTTTTTCGGTATTAAAAACGTGATTTTTCGGCTTGAAGGAATAGCCACCAAACTCTGAGAGGAATATGGGCTTACTTGAGGGCTTAATCTTAATCTTCTTAAAATACACATGCAGGCTCTCAAAATCGTTTTTATCGGTCTTAAACCAACCCGATGCAGTATCGATAAGCCTACCTGTTTTCATCATTTTTATGCGAAGATACATATCCTCCTCATCAAACTGGCCCCAACCCTCGTTGAATATAGTATAACAACAAACCGAGGGGTGATTCCAAAGAAGCTCCACCGTTTCTTTAAGGGCATTATAAAACTCCTGCTTTTGCTCCTTAGTTCTGCCAAGCAAAAAGGCGGGAAGCCTTTTAACGCCGATTGTTGGAAGGGCGGTATCTCTTAAAAACGAATATTTTCCGTTGTTGACCATATCCTGAAATACCACCATACCGAGCCTATCGCAATCATAATAAAACTGCTGCGGCTCAATCTTAATATGCTTTCTTAACATATTGAACCCAAGGCTCTTGGCGGTTTTAATATCCTGTTCGAAAAGCTCGGGCGCGGCGGGGGTAAAGATACCGTCACTAAAATATCCCTGATCTAAAAGCCCATGGAAGAAATAGGGTTTGCCGTTGAGCATTGTTCTTGGAACTCCGTTTATTTTACCTATTTCAAGGCTTCGAAGGGCAAAGTAGGTTTCTACCCTATCCTCACCCGAAATCACCGTGCAGTAATAAAGATAAGGGTTTTCGGGGCTCCAATTACACGGGCTTTCGGGTTTATAGGATGCTCTGCCCCTTCCGAAAGGAATATTTACCTCGCCCTCAGGGGTATTTATTATTATTTCGCCCTCATCTGCTCCTGATATTTCAAAGCTTGCCTTATACATATCGGCGGTGATTTTTACATCCTTAATATAATTTTCGCTTACACTTTCTAACCAGACGCTCTGCCATATCCCCGAGGCCGCAGTATACCACATACCGCCTCTTTTTCGGCACTGCTTACCGTAGGGAAAAACAAAGCTATCAAAATCGTTTTTGGCGATAATTTCAAGGGTATTATGAATTCTCAAAAGGGATGTTATATCAAAGGAAAAAGGGGTGTATCCGCCGCTGTGCTTTCCTATCAGTTCTCCGTTGAGGATGATTTTTGCCTGCTGATTAACGGCGCCGAAATTAAGGATAACCCTAGCCTTAACAAATCCCTCGGGCAGAGAAAATTCCCTGCGATAGCAAAATAGCGTACCTTCCTTAAAGGTGCGGTTAATACCCGAGAGCAGACTCTCGGGCGCAAAGGGAACTACTATTTTTTCGTTATAATCTATCTTCCTCTCGCTTTCCACGACGCAGAAATCCCAACTGCCGTTAAGGCAGAAAAAGGAAGCTCTTTTAAGAGCAGGTCGCGGATAGGTATTATGAGGAATCTCGGGGAGGGCTCTCCCCTGCTTTGTATATAGATGATTTAACATATTTTAACTACCTTATAAGTGATATTGCCTCGCCTAAATTGCTTACGCCCGTAACGGTTATACCCTCAGGGAGATTAGTTAGCTGTTTTAGGCAGGATTTTGGAACTATACAGCTAGTAAAGCCGAGCCTTGCCGCCTCGATTACTCTCGCCTTGGCTCTGGGCACACTACGAAGCTCACCCGATAGGCCAACCTCACCGAAGGCGATAAGCCGCTCATCGATAGGCACATCGCGAAGCCCCGATACGAGAGCCATACAAACCGCTAAGTCTGCGGCGGGCTCATCCACACGCATACCGCCTACGATATTAAGATAGGTATCAAGATTTGAAAAGTATAGGCCGAGCCTTTTTTCAAGCACTGCAAGGAGCAGGTTAAGTCTATTAAAATCAAAGCCCGTTGACATACGCCTCGGATTGCCGAAGCCTGTTGTTGTAACAAGGCCCTGCACCTCGGCTAAAATAGGTCTTGTACCCTCAATAATACAGGTAATACAATCACCCGAAACATTTTTCATTCTGCCCGAAAGCATCATAGCCGAGGGGTTTTCCACCTCACTTAATCCCTTCTCACCCATCTCAAAAACGCCTATCTCATTAGTTGAGCCAAAGCGGTTTTTAATGGCGCGGAGAACTCTATAGGATTGATTTCTCTCCCCTTCAAAGTAAAGCACGGTATCAACGATGTGCTCAAGCACCTTTGGTCCCGCAATATCGCCGCCCTTGTTAACATGGCCTACGATTACGATAGGAATATCAAGGCTTTTGCCTGTGCGAAGGAGCATATTTGTAGATTCTCTTACCTGAACGATGCTTCCGGCAGAAGAAGAAAGCTCAGAAATCTGCAGGGTCTGAATAGAATCTATCATAACAAGTCCCGGCTTTGCCGACATAATATATTCGCAAATAGCCTGAGTATCGGTCTCACTCATAACAGTAATATTATCGCCCTTAACACCGAGCCTTGCGGCGCGGAGTTTTATCTGGGTTGCAGATTCCTCACCCGAAACATAGAGAACGCTAAGCTCATTTTTAACCGCCTCGCAAATCTGCAGAAGGATGGTGGATTTACCGATTCCCGGGTCACCGCTAAGTAGCACTACGGAGCCCTTTACTATTCCGCCGCCCAACACTCTATCGAGCTCCTTTATGCCCGTAACAAACCGATGCTCATCCTGAGTTCTAATATCAACAAGGCTCTTGGCAGCTGCAGTTTTTATACCCACCGAGGCAATCGCCGCGGCAGGCTTCTGATTTGAAACCAACTGCTCGGTCATAGTATTCCATTCGCCACAGCCCGCGCACTGCCCTGTCCACTTAGGGCTTTCGTAGCCACATTCACTGCAAACGAAGGCTTTTTTAGTTTTCGGAGCCATTTTCTTCATCCTTTACACTTTCAAATTCTGTTATTCCGCCCACTATGGCAAATGCCATCTGAGATTGGTATTCACTGTTTTTAAGATTTGCAAGGTCCTGACTGTTGCTTAAAAATCCGCACTCCACAATAACGGCGGGAACGGTGGCATTTTTAAGCAGATATGTACTGCTGTTACCCATCTTGATAACCCTTGTGTTATCGGGCTGAAGCAAATTTACTATTGAGGATTGGATGCTCTCTCCCAAATCCACCGCCGCATCAAAATTCGGTGTATAGAACACCTGCGCTCCGCGGGCGGCTGAGGTTGTAAACTTATTAAGATGAACGCTTACGAATATAGCATCCGTATTCTCTTTCATAAGATTAAGGCGGTTTTGCATATCACTTTTCTTGCGTTTGGCAATACTGCCCTCAACATCCTCGGTGCCTGTATCATCGGTCCTCGTCATAATAACATTAAAACCGTTAAACCTGAGCATCGATTCACATTTTTTACAAATGGCAAGATTTATATCCTTTTCCACCGTGCCATCCCCTGCTACCGCGCCACCATCAAACCCGCCGTGGCCTGCATCGAGTATTACGGTTGGTCTTTGCGATATATCCGCAGAGGTCTGATTTTTCTCGGTGTGGGAGAAGGCTATGGCCGCAATACTGCACATAACACATAAAAAAGCAAGGGACATAAGCACCCGTTTCAAATAATCACTTCCTTCATTTATACTATCCTATGAAGAAAGTGAGAAAATTAGAAATAACACATTTATTATATTATATTCTAAATCTATGATTTTTTCAATACGGTATAAATTATTCTTTAACAATTATAGCTAATGCAAAGGGTTGAATTTCGTACACTATACATTGTATATTTATTGTAGATAAAAGAAGAATTGTATGATATAATAACCTCAAACCGACGGCGGCGGAACGCCGCCGAAATGCTAATGCATTTAAAAATCTACGATTTTTGTTTGAGAACATTGAATCATTAAAACTTCCGCATTGCGATGCGGCGAACGGCTTTGCCGCTATAAAGGCTTTCGCCTTTTGTTTTATGATATAATTAATTTAGTAAGAAGGGGTGAAATAATGCTTAACTACCAAAAGCTCTCGAACGAACTTGCAGAACGAATAAAAAATGACCGAGAGGGTAACACTCTGCCAAAGGTTGCTTTTTATGAGGATGATGTTATAAGAAGAGATAACGGGCGCGATAAAGCCAATGTTATCCGCACCGCTTTTATTCGGGATATTGATAAAATTATCCATTGCCCTTACTACAACCGTTATGCTGACAAAACACAGGTGTTTTCCTTTTATAAAAATGATGATATTACGCGAAGGGGCCTACACGTACAGCTTGTTTCGAGAATAGCAAGAACTATCGGTAAGGCGCTCTCACTTAACCTTGATTTGATTGAAGCAATCGCTCTCGGTCACGATATAGGTCACACGCCCTTCGGTCACGCGGGCGAGGATTTTCTTGATGAGCTTCTTTTCGCCCACACGGGCAGGCATTTCAGCCACAATATCCACTCCGTTCGGGTGCTTGATAGAATCTTCCCCTACAACATATCCTTGCAGACCTTAAACGGAATTGCCGCTCACGATGGTGAAATGGAGTTAAGTGAATATTATCCAAAACCCCTTGAAAGCTTTACGGAATTTGATAAACAGATTGAGGATTGTTATCTTGATAAGAAGAATGTGCGAAAATTATCCCCCGCAACCCTTGAAGGCTGTGTTATGCGGATATCGGATATAATTGCATATTTAGGCAAGGACCGTCAGGATGCAGAAAAGGCGCATATAATCGAAAACCGCGATTTTGATGAGGGCGCCATCGGCACATACAATGCAGAAATCATAAATAATCTGATTGTTAATATAGTTGAAAACAGTTACGGCAAGCCTTACATCAAGCTGGACGAAGAGCATTTCGCGGCGCTTAAAAAGGCTAAAAACGATAACTACGAAATGATATACAAGAAAGATTCGGTGGCCCAAATACTTAAATCCACCGTAAAACCTATGATGGAAGAGGTATATGAGCATTTGCTTAATGATTTAATCAAGGGTAATTCCTCATCCCCTGTTTTTTCCCATCACATAGCCTATTTGAACAAGGCTCACTACAAGCGTGATATCCCCTATGAACAAACCGAGCCTAACCAGATAATTGTTGATTATATCGCAAGTATGACCGATGATTATTTCATAGATTTATACACCCATCTTTTCCCAAACAGCAATAAAAGAATAATTTATAAGGGGTATTTTGATTGATGTTTTTCTTTTCAAAATCGCGATACTGCCTTGCATGGCAATGTCCCAAATTATTATGGCTTTCTAAATACAGACCTGAGCTTAAGCCTGAGGACCCTTCTCTTCAAGCCCGTTTTGATGAGGGTAATTCGGTAGGCGATCTTGCTATGGGACTTTTAGGTGATTTCACCGAGGTTACAGCCTTTAAGGAGGATGGCAGGCTCGACCTTAACAAAATGCAGGAGTTAACAAAGCAATGTATTGCCCAAGGTGTTAAAAACATCTGCGAGGCATCCTTTAACTATAACGGGCTTTACTGCGCTGTGGATATCTTACACAAGGAGGATGACGGTTGGGCAATTTACGAGGTTAAAAGTTCCACCCACGCCTCCCATATTTACGCCGTAGATATAGCGTATCAGAAATATGTTTTGGAAAACTGCGGTCTTAAAATTACAGGCACATATCTCATCTGCATAAACAGTGATTATGTAAGGGGCGCCGAGCTTGATATACACAAATTCTTTAGGGTTGTTGATTTAGCCGCAGAGGTTAAAGATGAGCTTCAGAATGTGCCCTCACTGCTTAAAAAGGCTAAGGATATTTATAGTCTTAAGGAAGAGCCTCAAAAGGATATCGGAGCCCACTGCCGAGACCCTTACCCTTGCATATTTTGGGATTACTGCACCAGAAATCTACCCAAGCCCAATGTTTTTGATATTTACAGACTCAGTTTTAATAAAGCGCTTGACTTTTATTATCAGGGTAAATATGATTTTGAAACTCTGCTTTATGATGGCGGTATTACCAACGGAAAGCAGTTAAGACAGCTATTGCACAGCGTATCCAATCAGGGTGATGAGATAGATAAGAACGGTATAAAGGACTTTATGAACACCCTTTCCTACCCTATTTATTTTCTTGATTTTGAAACTATGCAACCCGTAATACCTCAATTTGAGGGTACTGCTCCCTATCAGCAGATACCCTTTCAATATTCTCTGCATTATATAGAAAAAGAGGGCGGAGAGCTAAGGCACAAGGAATTTCTTGCCGTTTCGGGCGAGGACCCCCGCCGCGCCATTGCGGAGAGTTTGTGCGAAAATATTCCTCTTAATGTTTGCGTAACCGCATATAACAAGGGCTTTGAATGCGGAAGATTAAAAGAGCTTGCGGCCTCCTTCCCTGACCTTGCTGACCATCTGCTTAATATTTCGGATAACATGAAGGATCTGCTCACACCCTTCCAATCGGGATATTATTACAATAAAGCTATGGGCGGCAGTTTTTCAATTAAAAGTGTTCTGCCTGCCCTTTTTCCAAATGACCCTGCCCTCGATTATCATAATCTCGAGCAGATACACAATGGCACCGAGGCTATGACGATCTTCCCAAGCATTAAGGATATGCCGCCGAGTGAGCAGGAAACAGCCCGCCGCAATCTACTTAAATACTGTGAGCTGGATACCTTCGCTATGGTTAAGCTATGGGAGAAATTAAAGGAAGTTATTATTTAATTGCGTTTTAATACTTATGATATCCTCCTTGGGTTTTGTTACCCAATGGGGATATCTTTTGTTTTTGCGGGTATAATTATCTAAAATAAAAAGGAGATTTTTATGGAAATAATTAAGATTTGTTTAACTTCGGTTCTTTCGGCGGCGGCGCTTTTTCTGATAGCTAAAATTTTAGGGCATAAGCAGATGTCCCAGCTCGATTTTTTCGATTATATAACGGGCATAACCATAGGCTCAATCGCCGCCGAGCTTGCCACCGAATTGGAGGAGCCGCTAAAGCCGCTTGTCGCCATGCTAATTTACGGCGCTATAACCGTTTTCCTCAATTTCCTTACCACCAAATTTCCGAAAACGCGAAAATATATTAACGGTAGTCCCACAATACTGATGAACAACGGAAAAATTTACCGAAAGAATATGAAGAAGGCCAAGCTTGACCTTAGTGAATTTATGGTTATGTGCAGACAGGAGGGGTACTTTAATTTAAGGGATATCCGCACCGCTATCTTTGAATACAACGGGCGACTTACCATACTGCCTATAAGCACCAAAAGGCCCGCTAATCCCGAGGATATGAATATCATACCCGAGCCCGAGCATATCTTTACCGAGCTCATTATGGATGGCAGGATTCTTACCGATAATCTCAAACGCAGAGGGCTTAATGAAAACTGGCTTAAAAAGGAGCTTAAGCAATTAGGCTATCATAATGCAAAAGAGGTTTATTTAGGGCTTTGCGATAACAGCAATAACCTATCCGTATTTGAAGCGGAATAAACAAAAAGGCCGATAAACACACGGTTTATCAGCCTTTTTACTTATTTACTTTTCGGGATAAATTATAAACTTAAAGTTGATTTCCTTTTCTTGCAGCCTGAATTCTTCCGATAGGCGTGGTCCACAACTATTAGAACCCATACCCGAATCCTTATAATCCACACGAACATGGATTAGCCCGTCAGATTTAAGTTCATCGGTATGAGTGGCATTGTGAATTTGGTCGGCAGTGAAATTGGAAACATTTATTTCCATAGCCTCAGATTCAAAGCAAAGATTTCCTATCTTGAGTCTACGAACTCCAAAGTGATTTCCGTGCTCCTGAGGATATACATAATTAACATACTCATTATCGGCATTGGAGGAATACATACCCACACTACTGCCGTTATGCATATCAATATAGCTTTCATAAGGTCCATAACCGAAATAAGTAAATTCGCGGTTTTCCTTTGGCATTGTAAACTCAAAGCCAAGGCGTTGGAGCCAATAGCTATTTTCGCGCACATTGCCATTAAGAGAAACATCTATAACTCCATCACAATTTATGGTATAGGTCACGGTATATCTAAAATACGGAGCTCTTGCAACGCCTGCGACGGAGGCCTTTACAGTTATGATGTTTTCATTAAGAGCACATCCATAAACCTTGCTAAAAGGTCTGTTCAGATTCTCACTATGGCCTTCATTCAAACATTCCCAGTTCTTTCTTTCGTTTCTTTCGTTACTTGTGGCAGCGCGGAAAGCGGTTAGTTTTACTTTATCAGCAAGGTTTTCTTTACCGTTTACGCAAAGTGAAGTAAATGCACCGTAGATTTTAGAGAAAATATATCTAAAGTTCTCTCCCTCGGCTATAATCTCATTCTCGCTTTCGGTAAAGGTAGCGGGAGTATTGGAAATAGGAGTTTTTACCTTTTCCATAGGTAGCTCATGCTGGGTATGAGCATATTCCTTGCCGCCCTTTATAAGCTTACAGCTAAGGAAGGCTCCAAGCTCGCCCTTAAGGCTTGGTATATCTATCTGGATATCCTTTGTTTCATAGGGGTTGATATCAAGGGTTAAGTTTTTCTCCACTACCTTATTGCCATCAACCTCAATTCTATAAACAAATTCATATTCGTTAAGATTAGTAAAGGCAAAACGATTTCGAACGCTTAAGGTGTTTCCGCAAAGATTGGTTTTCATCGGCTGATAAGCCGCTTTAACCTCGAGAGAACCCGCCTTAAGTGAATTATCGGAAAATACCATACCATCGCAACAGAAGGTTTCATCACTCGTGAGCTCACCTTCAAAGTCGCCGCCGTATTTCTGCACACCGTTCTCTATAAACGTATGGTCCTTCCACTCCCAAACACAGCCGCCGATATGGTTATCGTATTTATCCGTAAGTTCATTATACTGGCAAACATCTCCGGGGCCGTTGCCCATAGCGTGAGCATATTCGCAAATAAAAAATGGTTTACCTAAATTATATTCTGTTACAAATTTTTCAATCTGCGAGAACGGAGGATACATAATTGAATAAACATCGGTATCCTCCCCTGCGCCCATTCTGGAAGCATCTTCACTATGAATCAATCTATCATCCTCTTGGGAATGGAGGAATTCCACCATAGCGTGTTGGTTAGCACCGTAGCCGCTCTCGTTACCTAAAGACCACATAATAACGCTCGGACAGTTTCTATCTCTGAAAAATGCTCTTTCTATACGGTTTACATATTCTTTTTTCCAAAGAGGGTTTACACATGTCCATTCATCATTATCTGAATCGTAGTTCTTGAAATCCACGGCGTTTCTGTACACGGTACCGTGGGCTTCAATATCGGTTTCAAGCACCACATAAAAGCCCATTTCATCGCAAAGTCTTACAAAGTAAGGCGGAGGCGGATAATGAGATGTTCTTACACAGTTGATATTAAGGTCTTTCATCAACTCAAGGTCGGCCCTGAGCTCATCATCGGTCTGATACCAACCGTTTCTTCTATGGGTATCGTGATGATTTACGCCGCGTAGTTTTACAGGAACACCGTTGATTAAAAGCTCATACTTTTCAGATATTGATATTGTTCTGAAGCCTGTTTTTATCTCAACAATTTCTCCATCTTTTTCTATTTTTACTGTATAAAGATAGGGCTTTTCTGCGTTCCAAAGAATCGGGTTATTTACTGCTATTTCTGTGTTTTCACCCGATGCTGTGCCTATTTCCTTGCCACTTGCATCAAAAACAGTGACATTAACGCTTTTATCGGTGCTTACAAATATCTTTTCATCCTTTGCCGCAACCTTAACATCTGTTATATGGTCATTTGGTCTTTGAAGAATATATGTATCTCTGAAAATGCCGTGGAAACGGAACTGATCCTGATCCTCAAGATAGCTTCCCGCGCACCATTTAAGCACCTTAACCCTGATGGTATTTGTGCCTTTCTTTACAAACTTGGTTATATCAAATTCTGCTTGGAGGCGGGAGCCCTGAGTGAAGCCCACATATTCACCGTTAACATATACTATACCGCAGGAGGAAACACCCTCAAGGATATAATAAACCTTACCCCAAAGTTCCTTAATTTCAAACTTCCTTTCATAAACGCCGCAGGGGTTTTCATCGGGAACAAAGGGTGGGTCATAAGGGAATGGATAGTTTACATTGGTATAATTAGGATTTGCATATCCCTTTGCCTCCCAGCAGGAAGGAACGGGGGTGATATCCCAATCACTTATATCTTCGATAGCATCAATATCTCTTTTGAAAAACTTAAAGCACCAATCGCCGTTCAAAAGTATATATTCGCTCTTGCCTTTAGGGATATAATAAGCTCGCTGAGGAAGTCTATTCTCAGAGGTTTTTTGAGGATTTTCATAAAAACGCATATTATCAGCTCCTTTTGGTTTAATTATACATATCCGTCTCCCTGTTTGCAATAAAAAAACTCGCCGATTTATGTGTTTTTTTATCCAATTTATGTGTTTTTATATTAAAACGGCGGATGCGCATTGCATCCGCCGTTAAACCTTAATATAGAATTATATTTATTATGGGAAGCAGGGTTTTTCTGAGAAGAATATATTTAAGCGCATTTTTCTTACGTATTCTCCTATCAAGCTTCTTTCTGATTTTGAATAGGTCTGAAACCTCGTTTGATGTGAGCATCTCACCGTTATAGTTCATTCGCTCTATGGTGGTAAGCTTTTCCATAAGCTCTGCTTTTAGCTCATCATCAACGGGGGGACCTAACCTGCAAAGCAGTTCTTTTAGGGTTTCTCCTCTATGGATTTCAAAGCCTAAAATTTTAAGCTGACGGAGGATATCCCTATAATAATATCTTGCCCGCTTGTTATTTGACCTAAAACGCAGTTTTACTAACGGTAGGCTATAAAACAGCGGAAACAGTAGCGTTCTTAAAATCAGATACGCTAATATCACTGCAAGTACTATGGCAAGGAACTTAAATATGGGGAACTTGTAGGTGCTGTAGGTGGGCTCACCAGGCTCAACCTCTTCGGGAACTGCCTCCTCATCCTCGAAATCATCCAATATCTCTTCGATATCCTCAATGGTGATGGAATTATCTGTGCCATCAGCTTTTTTGATGGGCTTAAGAGATTTAGGCGCGGGGGTGGGATCAAAGGCAATCCAACCCATATTTCTGATATAACATTCAACCCAGCAATAAGGAGAGGAAACATCAACAACCTGATACTTGCCATCCGCCGAAGCTACAGTTTTATAGCCTGCGGCAAGGCGGCTGGGTATTCCCATAGCTCTCGCCATAGTTATCATAGCGGTAGCAAAATAACCGCAATGTCCCTTGCCCGTTTCAAAGAGCTTATCAACAACGTTTTCTCCCTCGACTATCCAACCGGGTGAAGAGGAATAGAAAAATCCGTTTTCATTTGAGAAATAATCGCTTATGGTAAAGGCAACCTCATAAAGTCCCTTAGCCTCGGGGATAAGCTCATTTACAAGCGCCTCTGCCGCCTTGGAATAGCCCTTTGGCAGAGCCGTATAGTGATCATAAAACTCAGGGTTATCGTAAATGGGGTCACCGCCTGCGGAGGAGGCGCCAAGCATAGTTTGATAATTGCTCTCGCCTATATCCGTTTTTGTGGGATAGGCAAGGTAGGAAAGGGTGTAACTATAATTCTGCGGTAGCTCGAAATATGAGAATAACTCTCCCCTCTCGTTAAAGAGAATGGGGTTTTTTGTTTTTGTGTTCTCGGTAACCGAAATGGTCTGCCCCACAGTAGCAAGAATATTACTTTTGGTGGTAAGGGTGATAGTTACATCCTTAAGCTCGGCAAACTTGAAAATTCTATCCATCCAAGCCTCATCCTCGGTGATGGGGCCCGAAAGCATACTGATTTCTTCATCCTGCCAGATTCCGTTAACACGGTAGTTTTTATCAAAGGTATCCTTCCATCTGATACCATCATAGGTATCATAAGATGTTATCTTTATAAGAAGCGGCTCTGTGCTATCGGTGGTGGCTATTACCGCTGAATCAATGGGCTTCAGGTTGCCGCCGATATAATGGGGGCTATACTGCAGCCCTAAATCGTGAAGGGTAATATTGATAGCGGTCTGCTGTTCGGTGGTATAAAGCTCGGTGGCGGTTTGCAAATCGGCTGTAATATTGGAAAAGGCGCGGGTGCGCACATTCTTAGTATCCTCGGGCAAAGCAAAAAATGTTCCTGCCGCAACGGCTATGCAGAGCACACCCGATACCGTAACAACTACCCAACGTTTACCAAGTACAGATACCTTATTTTTCCTTGCGAAAAGCCTTCTGCCGCTGAAATGCTCCTTGGCAAAAAGGGGCAGAATACCTGCCGCATAAAAGGCTACGGCAACGCTATTGTTAACCGCCTCGCCGAAGGTTAGTACCACGCCGATTATAACTATGCAGATTATAAGTGTGGGCCACACGCGGCGGATAATTCTTAAAAGAGCGAAAAATCCCACGCTTACGCCAATATGGATGAGCAGATGAACAAGATTTAAGTTATGCTCATTAAACCATTCTGAATCCTGAGGCAGATTGTGAAGCCACCAGGAGAAAAATCCCACAGCGTATTCAAGGGCTACGCCTAAAACGCCCGCCGAAATCATCCAAATCACAGAGGCCACAACCCCTACGCCAACGGACGCCAGGAACAGCCACCAGCGGCGCGTTGCCACGGCTACTACTGTGAGGGTAACGGCGCAATGAAGAAAAATAGCAGAAATACCCGTTTGCAAGGGGAACTGCGCATCTAAAAGATAGCAGGTGCCCACACTCAGAAGCAAACAACAGATAACCTCCCATATAAACTCAATAACGGATTCTCTGTTTTTTGCATTTGCATCGGTAACCTTGTTGATTCTATCCATCATAACACAGCACCTACCTTTACGCCGATATCCTTACAGCTATTAAGAATAACCGTACGGGCTCCATTGGATGCTAAGGCTCTTTCAACCGCAGGGGTTATCTCCTCCACCGTTTGTGTTACAAAGCAGGAGGCTAAGCCATTCCTTGAAACGATTTCTTCAAGGGTATTAAGCAGTTCGATAGAGGGGTTATTTGAGATAACCCTCACGGTGCTTGTGCTTTTGAAATCAACATCCCTAAGCTGCCATAAATCAAGGGTATCCTCATCCTTATAGAAGGTGATACCAACCAATTTATGAAGCAAAACATAAACATCGCGGTCGTTTTTAATCCATAAATCCTCATTTTCAGCGTAGGATTTATTTCTAACCGTAATAAAACGCACCGATTTGTTATTATTTGAATAATACTTTGCAAGGGAGATGGCGGTTTCGGTAGCGATATCTGCAATACTGCCCGTATCATCCTCGCGGCAGGCGGCATCAAGAACTATAAGCACCTGCGGATTTTCCTGCACCTCGAACTGACGGGTGTGCAGCTGCCTTGTTCTTGCGCTCTGCTTCCAATGGATTCTCTTGAGAGAATCTCCCTGCATATAGAGTCTTGTATCGCCAAGCAATTCTCCCCGCTCGGCGCTCTTTATCTGTGTTGTGGCAAAGCCCTCGGAGGTGGAGGTCTTTTCATCGGCATTATGTATTTTATGGATGGTTGGGAAAACGGTTATGGGAAGCTTATATGGAGTTTTAAGGCTCCTTATAAGAGGAAGACTTATGATACCAAATAAATCCCTTAAGCGAAGGCTTGAAAGCCCCGCCTTAAAATATCCTCTGTGTTCACACTCAAGACTGAAATCGTATTCGCGGTTTACAAACAGCGAGGGTGAGAGAGAAAAGGCGTGACGGCGGCGTTTGTTCCGCTCTCTTCGCTTTGCTCCTGGAGGAGCGATGGTGAGAAATGCGGTTACGGGAAGAATTACTATTCCCTTAATGTGAAGTGTATAGTTAAGCGCTTCTCCCCTGCAAAGCTCAGATTTATCAATATCCACCGAAGCGCTCAGGGTAAGCTGAGCAAAGAGAATGGATATAACAGAATAGAGCAATGCCGCTCCAAGACACACCGCAACTACCAACAATTCCCGAATACCTGTGCCGAGAGCTACCGTTAAAAATAACAGCTCTACCAAAACGCAGATTATTCCTCTGATAGTCATATTACGGAATTATCCTTTCACTTTAGGAACCTTTACGGTTTTAAGTATTTTATCAATGGCGTCAAGGGCGGTTGTACCCTTAGCGCCCGAACGGTTTTTCATAATCATACGGTGGGCTAAAACATAAGGAGCCAAACGCTTTACATCATCGGGTAAAACATAGCTTCTGCCCTCTAGAATAGCCATAGCGCAGGCCGCCTGAGTTAAGAAAATGGAGCCGCGGGGGCTAACGCCCGTGAGCACACCCTCAAAGCTTCTTGTGGCTGTTACAATCTCTACAATATACTTAACAATGGCCTCATCAACATTTACCTTGGGTAATAACTCCTGCACCTTAAGAATATCCGCGGCGCAGGCAACCGCGCCTATTTCCTTAACCTCGGTAACGGAACGGTGAGAGTTAACAATATCCATCTCCTCTTTGAAGGTGGGATAACCCATAGTTATCTGCATTAAGAAACGGTCCATCTGCGCTTCGGGAAGAGGATATGTACCTGCCATATCAACAGGATTCTGGGTAGCTAAAACCATAAAGGGCTTAGGAAGAGGATAGGTTGTGCCATCAACGGTAACCTGCCTTTCCTGCATAGCCTCCAGCAGTGCAGACTGAGTTTTAGGACTAGCGCGGTTAATTTCATCAGCAAGGATAATCTGATTATGTATGCTACCCTTAACGAATTTCTGCTTGGAATTCTCAAACTGATAGATATTAAAGCCTGTTATATCCGAAGGAAGAACATCGGGGGTGAACTGAATTCTCTGGAAATCACAGCCGAGGGAGGATGCAAGGGCGGAAACCAAAGTAGTTTTGCCAAGACCGGGCAAATCCTCAATAAGCACGTGGCCCGAGCAGATAAGTGAAACTAACATTAAATCTATTACCTCATCCTTACCCACTATCACTTTTTTGATGTTTTCCTTTATATCACCAAGACAACGGATTGAACTCATATTTATTCTCCTTATCAATAATAAAACGGAACGGACAAAGCTACACTATTCCGTTCCGTTTTTGTTCATTATTTTATATTGCCGAAGGAGGTATCCTTCTGGATAACATCGTGGGCACCGCCCTCAACAATACTTGTTGCGGAAACGAGGGTAAGCTTGGCTTTATCGCGGAACTCGGGTATATTCAAAGCGCCGCAGTTGCACATTGTAGATTTAACCTTGCTGAGTGTAAGCGCCACATTATCCTTAAGGGCGCCTGCATAAGGAACATAAGAATCTACACCCTCCTCAAAGGATAGCTTCTTATCGCCGCCGAGGTCATAACGCTGCCAGTTACGAGCGCGGTTAGAACCCTCTCCCCAATACTCCTTATAGTAGTTTCCGTTTATATTTATCTTGTTTGTGGGACTTTCATCAAATCTTGCAAAATATCTTCCAAGCATCATAAAATCAGCGCCCATAGCAAGAGCTAAGGTGATGTGATGGTCGTGAACTATACCGCCATCTGAGCCAACGGGGATATAAACACCTGTTTCCTCAAAGTATCTATCTCTCTCCTCGCAAACCTCGATAAGAGCGGTAGCCTGTCCCCTACCGATACCCTTGGTTTCGCGGGTTATACAAATGGAGCCGCCGCCGATACCAACCTTGATAAAATCTGCGCCGCAATCAGCTAAGAAGCGGAAGCCTTCGGCATCAACAACATTACCTGCGCCTACCTTAACAGTATCACCGTAACGCTCGCGAATCCACTCTATAGTAAGCTTCTGCCATTCGGAGAAGCCCTCGGATGAGTCAATACAAAGCACATCAGCGCCTGCTTCAACTAATGCGGGAACGCGCTCGGCATAATCCCTTGTATTGATACCAGCACCCACAACATATCGTTTCTCGCTATCAAGAAGCTCGTTGGGGTTTTCCTTATGGGCATCGTAATCCTTGCGGAAAACGAAATACTTAAGATTGCCGTTTTTATCAACTATGGGAAGAGCGTTAAGCTTATTATCCCAAATGATATCATTGGCTTTTTTAAGGGTGGTATCCTCATCGCCTACGATAAGGTCCTTGAAAGGAGTCATAAACTCCTTAACCTTAGTATCGGATGACATACGGCTAACACGGTAATCACGGCTTGTAACAATACCTAAAAGCTTGCCGTTTTCGGTACCATCTGAGGTAACTGCCATAGTGGCGTGACCTGTTCGCTCCTTAATTGCCAGAATATCGGCAAGGGTGCTTTCGGGGGTTACATTAGAGTCACTCACAACAAAGCCTGCTTTATAAGCTTTAGCGCGGGCTACCATTGCGGCCTCATCCTCAACCGACTGCGAGCCGTAAATAAAGGATACGCCGCCCTCTCTCGCAAGGGCTACTGCAAGTTTTTCACCCGAAACCGACTGCATTATTGCAGAGGTCATAGGTATATTCATCTCGATAGCGGGTTTCTCGCCCTTCTTAAACTTTGTAAGAGGGGTTTTGAGGGTAACGTTCGCAGGAATACATTCTGCGGAAGAATAACCCGGCACCAAGAGATATTCGTTAAAGGTGTGAGAAGTTTCTTTGAAAAAATAAGCCATAGTTAATAAGCCTCTCCTTTACTGAATTATATTTCTAAAATTATAACATTTTAAGACAAAAAGGTCAATAAAAAGATTTTGGAAATATAATAAAAAAAGACTTGAAAAATGGATTTGTTTGTGGTATAATTTTTTGGCTGTGGTATAACACAGTAATAAATCACACACATTTCGTTTGATGTCGGTAGGGTGTTGCCCCTGATACAAGGCAATTACCGCAGCGATAAACGAGATGGAGGTAAAACCTCAGGAGGAAAAAATTATGGCAGTAGTATCAATGAAACAGCTGCTTGAAGCCGGTGTTCATTTCGGACATCAGACAAGACGCTGGAACCCCAAGATGGCTCAGTATATTTTTACCGAGCGTAACGGCATCTACATTATCGACCTTCAGAAGACCGTTAAGAAGCTTAACGAGGCTTATATGTTCGTTCGCGACATTGCGGCTGAAGGCGGCGATATCCTTTTCGTAGGTACCAAGAAGCAGGCTCAGGATTCTATTAAGGAAGAAGCCGAGCATTGCGGTATGCCCTATGTCAACGCTCGTTGGCTCGGCGGTATGCTCACTAACTTTACAACCATTCGCACAAGAATTGCGCGTCTTAACCAGCTCCGCGCTATGCGTGAGGACGGCACCTTCGACCTCCTTCCCAAGAAGGAAGTTGTTAAGCTTGAGCTTGAGATTGAAAAGCTCGAGAAATTTATGGGCGGTATTCAGGATATGACCAAGATCCCCAGCGCCCTCTTCGTAGTTGATCCCCGCAAAGAGAAGATTGCTGTTGCAGAGGCACACAAGCTCGGCATCCCCGTTATCGCAGTTGTTGATACCAACTGTGACCCCGATGAAGTTGATGTTGTTATCCCCGGTAACGATGACGCTATCCGTGCTGTAAAGCTTCTTGCTGAAACTATGGCTGCTGCTATCATCGAAGGCAGACAGGGTACCGAAATGGGCACCGCTGCTGTTGAAGAGAATGAAGAGGCAGAGGTTGTAGCTGAAGAAGCTGCTGACGCTGAATAATAAACTGAAATTTCAATAAATCCCAATTAGGAGGAAATTACAATGGCTTTTACAGCAAAAGACGTTCAGGCTTTAAGAGAAAAGACCGGTTGCGGTATGATGGACTGCAAAAAGGCTCTTGTTGAAACAGACGGCAATATGGAAGCCGCAGTTGATTACCTTAGAGAAAAGGGTCTTGCTTCCCAGTCCAAGAAGGCAAGCAGAATTGCTGCCGAAGGTACTGTTTGCGCAGTAGTTGAAAACGGTGTTGGCGCTGTTCTTGAAATGAACGCTGAAACCGATTTCGTTGCTAACGGCGAGGAATTCAAGGCTTTAGCTCTTAAGGTTACTAAGATTGTTATTAACCAGAATCCTGCTGATGTTGAAGCTCTTCTTAACTGTGTAGAAGATGGTCAGACCGTTGAGGAAATGGTTCAGGAGTTATTCCTTAAGATTCGCGAGAACATCAAGATTCGCCGTTTTGAGCGTTTCGAGGGCAAGATTGCTTCCTATGTTCACGCAGGTGGTAAGATCGGTGTTTTAGTTGCTCTTGATACAGATGCTTCTGAAGAGCAGTACACCGCAGTTGGTAAGAGCGTTGCAATGCAGGTTGCCGCTATGAACCCTGCATTCCTTGATGAAGCTTCTGTTCCCGCAGAGGTTATCGAGAAGGAAAAGGAGATCCTTATCGCTCAGATGAAGGAAGATCCTAAGATGGCTAATAAGCCCGATGCTGTTCTCGGCAAGATTGTTGAAGGTAAGATCGGCAAGTACTATAAGGAGAACTGCCTTGTTGAGCAGGCTTTCATTATGGATGGCGATATCACCGTTGGCAAGTTCGTTGAGAATAGCGCTAAGGAGCTTGGCGCTAACCTTAAGGTTGCTAAGTTCGTTCGTTACGAAAAGGGCGAAGGCATTGAGAAGCGTGTTGATGATTTCGCAAGCGAAGTTGCAAGCATGGTAAAATAATCAAAGCTTAAAACAAAAACCGAAAGAGGAATCCTCTTTCGGTTTTTTTATTTGCAGCCCGAGATACTCTTTTTATACTCAGACGGTGAAAAGCCCGTGGTGGTTTTGAAGGCTCTTGAAAAGCTATAGATATCCGAAAAATTAAGCTTATATGAAATCTCGCTCACGGATAATTCATCATCGCGCAGTAATTTTTTTGCCTCCTCTATTTTAAGGTTTGCAAAATATTTCATAGGGCTTTTGCCCGTAAATTCCTTGAAAACCGCGCTCAATTGTGACTTTCTAAGATAGAACAACTCACACAAATCACCAAGGGAAACATCATCATATATATGCTCTTTCAAATATTCTTCTATGGGTTGAGCCTTATTATCCCCTACATCCCTTAACTGCTTACCTTTATTTTCACTAGATGTGTTATTTCTGATAAGTTTTATCAAAAATTCCGCAAAATGATTCTTCATAAGCTGAGATGCGCCGAAAGTCTCACCCGAAAAATCAAGGGGACTTAAATCATAATAGCTATACGGAATTTTTCCCATAGCAAGCTGGGCCTCTTTAACGAAAAGTGAGAGTAGGGTTTTTAAGGTTTTATCAAGGGTGAATACTTTATTCTTTTTGAAAAACTCCATACCCTTCTCATCAGCCGAAAAGGAAATAACCAATAAATTGTTAGAGGATTTGAGATCTGATATATGGGCGTGCTCCTCATCGGGCTCACGGAAAATCACCTGTCCGCCCTCTAAATTAAGGCTTTCATCCTTGCTTACGGCGATAATTTCCCCCATATCTACATAGACCATCTCCCAAAAGCTATGCTTTTCGAGAGGGTGGGTATGGTGCTTATTAAACTCAAAATAATAAATATTGTGAAAGCCCTTAATTTCAAGGACATCATTAACATTTACCAACGGTTGCATATTCATCACCTGCGGAAAATTTGTTAAATTTTTCGAAACATAGAATAAACAAAGTATCTGCAGATATTGTATAATGTTAATGTTAAAAAGTCAATTACAGATTGGAAAAAATGATAAATAAGGAGGAAAATTTATGAAAGTACTAATGATTGGCGCCCATCAGGATGATAATGAATTCCGTTGCGGAGGTTTAGCCCACAGACTCGTTAAAAAGGGACATGAGGTAAAGTTCCTCAGTATGTGTAACGGTTGCGGAGGACATCATATTATGACACCTGAGGAGACCACCGCAAAAAGAGCCAAGGAATCGGCAAAGGTTGCAAAGCTGCTTGGTATTACCTATGATGTTTGGACCGATATGAATGACTGCTCCCTCGTTGCCGACCTTGCGACAAGGCGCCGACTGATTCGCTACATAAGAGAATTCTCCCCCGACCTTGTGGTAGCCCACAGACCTAACGACTATCACGCCGACCACAGAGCATCAGGTCAGCTTGTTATGGATGCCTCATATATGCTGGTAGTGCCTCACGAGTGCCCCGATGTGCCTGCTATGAAGAATATGCCCGTTATAATGTATAATGAGGATAACTTCCGCGACCCCGATTTTCGAGGCGATATCGTTGTTGATATCGATGATGAGCTTGAAACTAAAATTCAAATAGCCCATATAAACGATTCTCAGGTTTATGAGTGGCTCCCCTATACCGAGAACGAAACCGTTCCCGAAGGCGAAACAGAGCGATATGAGTGGCTTAAGGGTATGGATACCTCGAAAAGCTATACCGATAAGGAGATTATGGAGCTTACCCGCGGTTATGCAGTTCGTTATGCTAAAACTGCCGCCCGTTTCAGAAAAGAGCTTATAAAGACCTATGGCAAGAAAAAAGGCTCTAAAATCCGTTTTGCCGAGGCATATCAGATTTGCGAATATGGCTCACCTATGACTGATAGTATAAGAAAAGAATTGGAGGAAAATTAAATGGATTTTTTAAGCACAGTTAAAGGAAGTATGCTTGAGGGCTTTTATCCTGCAGGCTGGGATATGGCGAGAATTGATGAATGCTGTGAAAAAGGAGTTAGCAGAGAGAATTTCTGGCACAAGGATTTTACCCCTATAGAGTGCGAAAATGTAAATGATTTTGATACCCTTATGGGCCACGAAATTGCCCTTGCAATCAAGAAGGCCCGTGATAACGGAGAAAAGCTTGCGATGATTTTGCCCGTAGGCCCTATGGGTATGTATAAATGGGCGGTATATTTCCTTAAGGCATGGGATGTTAAGTGCGACCATGTTTATACCTTTAATATGGACGAATGGTCTGATAGCGAGGGCATCACCCTCCCTGCTGATAATCCTGCATCCTTTGAATTTAGTATGAAGCAGGCATTTTTTGATAAGTTGGGTGAAAACACCATTCCCCCTGCCAGCGCAATTTTGCCACCAAGGATAATCTTCCCACATACCCCGAGAAGATTGCAAAGCTAAAGTCCCAAGGCGCAAAGCTATTGCTGATTTTCGGTATTGGCAGAATGTGCCATATAGCCTTTTGGGAGTCGCACTTTGGCGAAGAATTTAACTCGGATGAGGAGTGGTTAAAGCAACCCTACAGAATTGGCGCCAAGCTTCATCCTTTAACTATTGAGCAAAACGCCATTACAAGCTTTAAGAGCCGCTCCACTTTAGTGCCCTGCAGAGCAAATATCATTGGCCCTGCGCTCTTTATGCAGGCCGATATGATTATCGGCGGCGCCGATGGAGCTCTAGGCAGAGGAATGCAGTGGCAGGGTATGAGCTTTCTCACCACCCTTCACTATGGCCCCACAAGGCACATTACATCAACCTACATTCCTACTCTCCCCGGTAAGCTTTTCTATCTAAAAGAGCTTGCAGGTCCACTGAGCGCAGAGTGCAATGAAACATAAAAAAGCCCGAAGATAAAGGGAGTTTCTCATAAGGATGATAAAAACCACGATGAATTTCATCGTGGTTTTTCTTGTGTTTATCTGATAGAACCAGCATCGCATTTGTAAGTACAAATGCTTTTGGGGTAATACCCAAACCCTTTTACAACAGAGTGAAAAAAGCAAGTGATATTCTGTGCTGACGCACAGAGTGATATTTTCACCTTGTGAAAGTGATATTACTCCCTTTGGTCGTAGTGATATTTTATTCGCCCTAAAAACTGTCTGTAGGACAATATCACTATGCGAAGGCATAATATAACTGCGAAGCAATATAACTCGCCTTTTAGCGAATAAAACTGCGAGACTTCCCTTAGAGAAGTCTCGCAACTCTTCGGGCTTTTGTTTTTATTTAATCGGGTTTTCTTTCATCACCCATAAAGAATACTGCTACTGTGCCGGGGCCGCAATGGGATGCGATTATGGTGCCGATTTCGAAAATCTCAACGCACTCAATATTGGGAAATGCCGCCGCAATGGCATCGGCTGTTTCCTTTGCCATATCGGGACAGTTGGAATTTGAAATATAGCATTTACCCTTATAATCACTACCTGCGTGGGCCATCATTTCCTTAACGGTGGTTTCAATTGCCGCCTTCTTACCTCTTACCTTGCTGTAGGCAATAATGTGACCTGTATCATCCAGGTGCATTATGGGGCAAATACCAAGTATTGATGCAACGGTTGCAACGGGGCCTGAAACTCGGCCGCTTCGCTTGAAGAATTTCATATCGGTGGAGAAGAATTGATGGTGCACCTTACCTTTGTTTTCTTCTGCCCAATCAATCAACTCATCAATACTCTTACCCTCATCCTTTAGGTCGGCTATTGCCTCAACAATAAGACCGTAGCCCGAGGAAGCGCAAAGAGTATCGATAACCTCTACCCTTCTATCAGGATACTTCTCATTCATCATCTGCGCTGCTTCCTTAGCATTGTTGGCAGAGGGCGTGAGCCCCGAGCCGAAAGCTATATGGCAGATATCGCCCTTATTTTTGCTTAGAAGCTCCTCAAAGAAATCACAGTAACGGTAAACATTTACCTGTGAGGTAGAGGGCATTTTGCCTTCATCAAGCATTTTATAAAAGTTAGGGAGAGACTGCGGGTCCTTACCCATATCATCAATATGTTCTACGCCATCAACACTATACGTATAAAAAAGCACGGGCATATTGCGGTCGGCTACTCTTTTATAGGGAAGGTCAACAGTTGATTCGCAGGATAAAATAAATTCGCTCATTTTTATTACCTCGTTAAACAAAAATTTCGGTATTATAATTATAATAAACTTTAATTTCAATTTCACCCTACTTAAAAGATTTATATATCTACCAAAAAATAAATCCACAGTAGAGAATTTTTCCAGACTCTACTGTGGATAGAAATTGGCTTAAACAAAGGTCTCGCTATTCATTTGTTAGTATCTGCATATCGCCTTCATTGATATTAAAGGTTATATCACCGAGCAAATCGGTACGGTAAACCTTAAGCTTTTTCTCCTCAAATCTCGCGAGCACTGTATCGTTAGGATGGGAATACTGATTGCCAAGCCCAACCGAAATCACACAATAATCGGGATCAACGTACTCTAAAAATTTCTTGGTTGAGGAAGATGAGCTACCGTGGTGACCCACCTTCAAAACATCGCATCTTGCATCAACTGTGTTTTCAATAAGCTGATATTCGGCTTCCTTTTCGGCATCACCCGTAAATAAAAATCTGATGCCATCCATCTCGGCCATAGCGAATACAGAGCGGTTATTCTCCTCGCTAAGCTCAGGGTAATAACCAATTACCGTTACTGAAAACTCACCCACATTAAAATTAAGGCCCTCTACAATTGTATATACCTTGCCGCCCGATAATTCTACCGCGCCCGATATACGCCTTATTTCTTCGGTGTTTTCCTCGGTTTTGTTTATATCGGGGATAAGCAGATTTTTGATGGAAAAGGCGCTAGTTATATACTCAAGCCCACCGTAATGATCATCGTGAAAATGAGTTATAAGGGCAACATCCATGCTCTTAACATCACAGTTCATAAGCTTTGATGCAAGCGCTGTGCCTGCAGATGAGGGGCCCGTATCAATAACCGCATTCTTACCGTTACTACTGATAAGAGCCGCATCGCCCTGCCCCACATCTAAAAATTTTATATAATCATCCGAAAGCTGACTTAACTGAGTAACCTTAGGGTCACTTAACGGATTGCCAAGATAAAAGGGACTGTTTTCTCCAACGAATAAAAGAATCAGAATTGTAAGTGTAACCGCTGTAAAAAACACGGCTACTGCTGTTTTCTTAATTCGCCTTCTCAATCAGATTCCCCTGCCTTAAGTTCCATTAACTGATCTTTTGTTATAAGCACCTTACGGGGTTTAGAGCCTTCATAAGGGCCAACTACTCCGCGGCTTTCCATTTCATCAATAATTCTTGCAGCTCTTGCATAGCCGAGCTTTAATTTTCTCTGCAAAAGTGAGGTTGAAGCCATGCCGTTTTCAACAACTACCTTAATGGCTTCCTCCAACATTACATCGCCTTCGGGAGCATCCTCCGCAAGACCTGTTTGCTTCTGCTTTTCCATAGCCGCCTGACGCTCAATTTCAACCATAATATTATCATCATATTCGGCGGCACAGCCATTCTTTACAAAGCTTGCAACCTTTTCTACCTCTTCATCACTTACAAAACAGCCTTGAACACGCTTAGGCTTGGTAGAGCCGATGGGGCTGAAAAGCATATCGCCACGGCCCAGAAGTTTTTCTGCGCCTGCGCCATCGAGAATAGTACGGCTATCGATTTGTGAAGATACCGCAAATGCGATTCGGGACGGAATATTTGCCTTGATAACGCCCGTTACAACATCAACAGAGGGACGCTGCGTGGCAATAAGCAGGTGTATACCTGCGGCTCTTGCCTTGGCGGCGATTCTGTTTATGGAATCTTCGACCTCGCGAGGCGCTGTCATCATAAGATCAGCAAGCTCATCGATGATGATAACCACATGGGGCATCTTTTTAACCTCGGGTTCATCAACAAGGGTTTCAACCATTCTGTTATATCCATCAATATCACGGACATTTCTATCGGCAAACATTTTATATCTCTGCTCCATCTCGCTAACCGCCCAACCGAGAGCGCCTGCGGCCTTTCTCGGATCGGTAACAACAGGGATAAGAAGATGCGGGATTCCGTTATAAACGCCAAGCTCAACTACCTTGGGGTCAATCATAAGAAGCTTAACATCCTCGGGAGAAGCCTTATAAAGTATGCTCATAATAATTGAGTTTATACATACCGATTTACCCGAGCCAGTAGCGCCCGCAATGAGTCCGTGAGGCATTTTTGCGATATCGGCAACAACAACATTACCGCCGATATCTCTACCCATAGCAACAGTAAGCTTACTCTTGGAAGCCACGAAAGCGGTGGATTCAATGATTTCCCTCACGCCTACAACGGCGCTTGCCTTATTAGGCACCTCAATACCTACCGCCGCTTTATTAGGAATAGGAGCCTCAATACGAACGCCTGCTGCCGCAAGGTTTAATGCTATATCATCTGCAAGGTTTGTGATCTTGCTTATCTTAACACCTGCGCAGGGCTGTAGCTCGTATCTTGTTACTGTAGGACCGCGGCTGATATCCACAACCCTTGTTTCAACACCAAAGCTTTTAAGCACCTCTACAAGCCTTTCGCCCGTGCTTTCAAGCTCGGCGTTAAGGGTTTTTTCATTTATGGAATTAGACTGCTTAAGCAGGGTTGTTGGCGGGAACTTATAGGTGTTTATAACCCTATTTTCAATCTCCTCGGTAACCTTAGCGGTTTCTGCCTCGAAATCAACCGTAATCTTCTCAGGAGCAGATTCCTTAGCATCCTCTGCCTCTCTTGCAGTTTCATCGAGGGCTTCGTTTAATACATCATCATTTTCCTCTATGGCTAACTGCTCTTCGGGAACCTCGCCATCATAATACGAATCAACAAGCTTTTTGGATTTTTCATCAAGGGTTGTATGCTTTTTAGAACGCTTTTCGGGAATATCATCAACGGGGATATCAACATTAAAGCCCTTAATAACCTTAAGCTCACCGTTACGCTTCTTCTCTTCCCTCTCAGCCCTTGCCTGATAAGCATTTTCCGCCTGCTCTGATACGGCCTTAACGGGCTTTGCCATAGCCTTAAAGAAAGCAATAAGGGTAGTTCCCGTTAAAATCATAAGCAGAACAAACATAAGTAAAATTATGGTGATAGCCGCGCCCGTTTTGCCAAAAGCCAAATATACGGGCTGACCTAAGAGAGCGCCTAAAAATCCGCCGCTACGTTTCTCAATACCGAGCTCATAGGCGGAAGTTAAATGCTCCCAGAAGGTAACGCCATCAATATGTTTACCGAAAATATCGATAGCTCCGCCTACAAGCATAACAAGGATTATAGATTCGGTTATCTTAGCGCCTACGCTTGATGTGGTTTTATCGAGGGCAAAAAGCACCGCCACAAGTCCCAATACAAAGGGATAAAAATAGGCAGTTACACCAAAAACGCCGAACAGGAAGTTATGTATTGCAAACCAGACATTCTCTCCCGGTATAAACACTAAAAACATAAGGAACAAAGCTACTGCGAACATTATTACCGCATATAACTGCCTTCTGCTGTTTTCTTCCTTTTTAGTTGTGGGGGCAGATTTTCTCTTTCTTTTAGCCGCCATATTCATCCTCCGTTATGTACGCTGCCTATAAAGACAGCAATTATATACTATTCTTTGCTCTTTTCAATCATATCATAAAGACAATCAAGCACCTGCGAAAGTGAGCCCAAGCTATCTATAAGCCCCTCCTTCACCGCCTGCTCGCCGTTTAACACCGAGCCAACATCGGTTACAAGCTCACCCGTGTTCATCATAAGACTTGTAAACCTATCTGATGAAATATCGGAATTTCTCACAACAAAATCGGTTATCCTATCCTGCATACGAGAAAAGTGATTCATCATCTGCGGAACGCCGATAACAAGACCGTTCATTCTAACGGGGTGAATGGTCATAGTAGCAGAAGGCGCTATAAAAGAATGCTTTGCCGAAACCGCTAACGGAACACCGATTGAATGACCGCCGCCAAGCACATAGGTAACGGTGGGCTTTTTCATACCCGAAATAAGCTCCGCCACCGCAAGACCTGCCTCAACATCACCGCCAACGGTATTAAGGATAATGAGCAGGCCATCGATATCCTCATTCTCCTCAATGGAAATAAGCTGAGGAATCACATGCTCATACTTAGTGGTTTTGCTCTGCTCGGGCAACACGCTATGCCCTTCAATCTCACCGATAATTGTAAGACAGAAAATCTTATGCTTACCCTTTACCGCCGTTACCGAGCCAAGCTCCTTTATCTCACTATTTTCAAAGTTTTCATTCTTGTTTTCTTTATCTTTACTCATATCATTACCTCCAAATAATATTATTTGAAGGAAACATACAAATACACATTTTATTATACTATTTTTGCGCTGAATTTGCAAGTTATATAATAAAAAAACTGCACCGCTATTGCGGTGCAGCCATTGAAAACTACTATTAGTTACAAATAGTAATTTCAGTATCCTTATCAAAGAGGTGAATCTTAGCGGGTTCAAGAGCGATTGTAATCTTATCGCCGGGCTTAGCAGTAGAGGTGGGAGAAACGCGAGCGTTGATTGCCTGACCTTCACAGTTCATATAGAGATAGGTTTCAGCGCCCATAAGCTCGGTAACCTCAACGTTAGCCTCAACAACGCCATCGGGGTTAGCGGCAATAAGGTCTTCCTCGTTGTGAACATCTTCGGGACGAATACCCATAATAACTTCCTTACCTGCATAAGCCTCAAGGCAGTTATCAACATTCTTGGAAGCGGGAAGCTTAATCTTAAACTTAACGCCTGCGCGGGTCTTGGTATCTTCAGAGCCGAACTCTACGAAATAATCGTTGCCCTCTTTAAGAAGCTTAGACTCGATAAAGTTCATCTGAGGAGAACCGATGAAGCCTGCAACGAAGAGGTTGCAAGGACGCAGATAAAGATTCTGAGGAGTATCTACCTGCTGGATAAGACCGCTCTTCATAACAACGATACGGGTACCCATTGTCATAGCCTCGGTCTGATCGTGTGTAACGTAAATAAATGTGGTGCCTAAACGCTGATGGAGCTTAGAAATCTCGGTACGCATCTGCGCACGGAGCTTAGCATCCAAGTTGGAAAGGGGCTCGTCAAGAAGGAATACCTTAGGCTCACGAACGATTGCACGGCCGAGAGCAACACGCTGACGCTGACCACCTGATAAAGCCTTAGGCTTACGCTCAAGAAGGTGCTCGATATCAAGAATTCTTGCAGCTTCTTCAACACGGCGCTTAATCTCATCCTTAGAAGTTTTTCTAAGCTTAAGACCGAAAGCCATATTATCATATACAGTCATATGAGGATAAAGCGCATAGTTCTGGAAAACCATGGCGATATCGCGATCCTTAGGTGCAACATCGTTAACAAGACGATCACCGATATATATTTCACCATCAGAAATTTCTTCAAGGCCTGCTACCATACGGAGAGTTGTAGATTTACCACAACCTGAAGGGCCTACGAGAATGATGAACTCCTGATCCTTAATCTCAAGATTAAAATCAGATACTGCGGTTACACCGCCGGGGTATCTTTTATAAACGTTGCACAATGATAAACTTGCCATTTTGTGAACCTCCTAAAATTAACGCCTATAATTTCCTTAATATTATAACAGAATAGGTCGCCAAATGCTATGATTATTTCCTCCAATATTTCGAGCAGCCTTTTGGTCAAATTGTATAACTAACTTTTAACAAACTTTTAACAAGGCGGAAAATGCCTCCTTTTCGGCTATTTCTATACATTTTCCCTCTTCTAATGATTGCGGCAGAGCAAGGCCTCCGATCGACTCTCTGTGAAGCTCATTTACGCCCAGTCCCACCGTGCCGAACATTCTTTTTATCTGGTGGTATTTGCCCTCGGTTATAATAATCCGAGCCTTATTACTATCAAGGGGATAAAGCTTTGCAGGCTTACACTTGGTTCCATCTTTCAAGGTTACACCCTGCCCGAAGATTTCACACATTTCCTCGGTTACCTCACCATCAAGAGAGGCAATATAGCTTTTGGAAATCATCTTTTTAGGGGAGATGCAGTTGTGGGCAAACTCACCGTTATCGGTGATAATAAGAAGGCCCGTTGTATCCCTATCGAGCCTGCCGACAGGAAAAAGTCCCGCCCTTTTAAGCTCGGCGGGAACCAAATCAACCACCGTTTCCCTGCTCTTATCATTTGATGCAGAGAGCACTCCCTTAGGCTTATTCATAAGGATATAAATATATTTCTTATATGAAATTTCCTTGCCTTCAAATATGATTACATCAGCATCTGTATCAACTGTAAATGCCGCATCCTTTTCTATTCTTCCGTTTACGGTGGCCTGTCCCCTCTTGAGCGCAGTTCTCACATCTTTGCGGGAGATATTAAGTTGATTTGAAATAAATTTATCAAGTCTTTGTTTTTGCATTTAAGTTAAAGCTCGGGGTGCCGCTCGGCATCCGATTATCCTTCCCTTATATACGATAAGGTTAAGCGCCTTATCCTCTTCCTTTACATCATAGTTATATAAAACCGCTTGACAGCCTATATATCCGTTAAGGTTATATTCCCGACTCAGCTCCTCGGTTATTATTATCCTTTTGCTGAAATTTGCCTGCTCCTTTACATCAAGATTTACGGTTGATGCAAAATACACTCTTTTTGCATTTGTATCTCCGTTTTTATACGCATTTTTTGCGGCGGCAAATCTACCGAAAATAAATATAAACAGACAAAAAGCGGCTGTAAGACACACTAATATTTTTTTAGTAACCGAAAAATAAAGTTTCATTTTTGCCGCTCCGAATTTATTTCTTAGTAAACCTTATGAGCGGCAATGAAATTTTATACCTTTTCTATAAGGCAAACAGCGTGGGCGGCGATGCCAAGACCTTCACCTGTAAAGCCCAAGCCCTCTTCGGTGGTGGCCTTGACACTAACCTGCGACACATCTATTCCGATGGCTCTAGCTATATTTTTTCGCATCTCTTCAATATAGGGCGAAAGCTTTGGCCTCTGGGCAAGAACAGTTGAATCGATATTTCCCACCTTATAACCCTCTTCTTTCAGCAATTCAGCGGTATTCTTAAGCAACACCATAGAATCCGCGCCGCGATAAGCCTCATCGGTATCGGGGAAATGCTTACCGATATCACCGAGGGCGGCGGCGCCCAAAAGGGCATCGCAAACGGCGTGAAGCAAAACATCTGCATCGGAATGACCGAGCAGGCCCTTTTCATAAGGGATATCCACACCGCCTATAATAAGCCTTCTGTTTTCGGTTAGTTTATGGACATCATATCCGTGACCGATACGCATTATATCTCTCCTTTAACTATAATCGATTCGGCAAGAATTAAATCCTCAGCGCAGGTGATTTTAATATTCTGATTACTGCCCTCTACCATTTTTACGGTGTAGCCTGCCATCTCAAGTACCGAGGCATCATCAGTAAAAGTTTCACCCTTAAGCTTCTCGGAGGCATCCATATAGCATTTAACATCAACGCCCTGAGGAGTCTGAGCGCCGTAAAGGCTACTGCGGTCAACGGTTTCAAGAACGTTGCCCTTCTCCCCTACTCTTTTAACGGTATCGTTAATTTTAATTCCGCAAAGGCAGCCATCTGCATCGCCGAGCGCCTTTATACAATCGGTTATAATCCTATTGTTAATGAAGGGGCGGGCGCCATCGTGAATAAGTGCCTTTTCATCCTGCGTACTAAGAGCCTTAATACCCTTAATAACGGAGGCGTGGCGGTCCTCACCGCCCTCTACTATGCAATCAAGCTTATTTATCATATACTTTTGAGCTATGCTCTGCATATCTGCCATAAGCTCTTCCCTTGTAACAAGAATTATCTTTGAAATAAGCGGGCAGTTTTCAAATGCCAGCATTGTTCTTGCTATTACGGGAATTCCTGCAACCGAGATAAGTTGTTTATTTATACCCTTCATTCTTGAGGATGAACCTGCGGCCACGATTATCACGGGCATACCGTTTTCTTTATCCGTTACCGCCTCTTCAAACTCAAGCTTAAAATCCAACTTGTTCATTTTAATCACTCTGTAAAAAACCGCACTTCCAATCTAAGCGAAAGTGCGGTTAATTATTATTTTTTATTCTTCTTCGCAACCGCAGTCGCAATCATCATCACAATCACAGCAGTCACAATCGAAATCAAACTCTAAGGGAGTGCCGCAGTTGGGGCATTCAATGCCCTCTTCCTCAAGCATATCCTCATCAAGATAGATAACATCGTTACAAGCGGGGCACTCAATCTCGTAAAGCTCATCATCCTCGCAATCGCAATCACAATCATCATCACAATCACAGCAATCGCAATCATCATCATAGATGATTTCTTCAACGGCGGAGAGATCCTCATCAACTGCATCAATCTGATCGCACATATCATCAAGAGCATCCTCGATATCACAGATTTCCTCAGTGATATCACCGATTAAATCGATAAGAGCGGCTAAAATCTTGCCTTCCTTAGTATTTTCATCAAGCTCTAAGCCTTCTGCAAGACCCTTGATATAAGCAATTTTCTCACAAATATCCATTATTAAATTCCTCCTAATTATGCGCGTTCCATATACTCGCCTGTGCGGGTATCAATACGGATAACCTCGCCCTCATCAATAAAGAGGGGTACGCGGATTTCACAGCCTGTTTCTAAGGTTGCAGGCTTGGTAGCATTGGTAGCGGTATCACCCTTGAAGCCGGGCTCGGTAGCGGTAACGGTAAGCTCAACAAATGTGGGGGGCTCTACGCCGAAAACCTTACCCTTGTAGGAAAGGATCTTACAAACCATATTTTCCTTAACGAACTTAAAGTTATCACTAAGCTCACTACCATTGATGGGTACCATATCATAGGTTTCCTGATCCATAAAATAGTAAAGGTCGCCATCGTTATAAGAATACTCCATATCCTTACGCTCGATATAAGCGGTGGGGAACTTAGCGGAAGGGTTATAGGATTTTTCTATAACGGCTCCTGTAATAACATTTTTAGTTTTAGTTCTTACAAAAGCGGCGCCCTTACCGGGTTTAACATGCTGAAATTCTACAACCTGTAAAACCTGACCATCCTCTTCGAAAGTAACGCCATTTCTGAAATCACCGGCACTAATCATAATTTTTTCCTCCATTAGATAAATTTATACTTCTAATACACTAAATATTGTAATGGTTTTTGCCCTCTTTGTCAAGAGTAATATACCATATAAAGCCAATTATAAGCCTTAATTAGCGGCTTTTTTTCTTTTTGCCCAGGTTGCAGGGAAGAATGCGATAAGCAACGGGAAAATTTCAAGACGGCCAAGAAGCATTGCAATACTGAGCACGAATGTTGAAAAATCCGAATATGCGGCATAGCTTCCCGCGGGGCCTACGCCCGCAAGACCCGGTCCCACGTTATTAAAGCAGGAGACCGTTGCTGTTAAATTCGTTTCAAGACCAAGCGGCTCAAAGCTTACAAGCAAAAAAATCACCATTATGCAAAGCATATATATAGTAAGATACACATTCACGCTGCCGACTTCGGTTTCACTCATAGATTTGCCATCGGATACCACTGCGCTTACCGAACGGGGATGCAACATTCTTTTGAATTCTCTTCCCACGGATTTAACAAGCGTAACGGTTCTTGTAACCTTAAGTCCGCCGCAAGTGGAGCCTGCGCAGGCGCCTGAAAACATAAGAATAAACAAAACACCTTTTGAAAGGCTGGGCCACAAATCAAAATTCGTGGTAGAATAACCGGTAGTGGTAATTATTGAGGAAACCTGAAAAGCCGCATCTCTAAGCGCTTTAGAAAAGCTACCGCTTATTGATAAAATATTTGCAGTAATAATACCTGTGCTTATCAAAACTATTACCAGATACCAACGAAGCTCGGTATTCTTGAAAACTGCCTTGAATTTCCTTATGAGGATAAGATAATACAGATTAAAATTAACGCCGAAGATCAACATAAAAATAGTTATGACCCACTGACTGTAAGGACTATACGATGCGCAACCATCCGCCTTTATTCCGAAGCCGCCTGTACCTGCGGTGCCGAACGAATGAATCAAACTATCATATAGATCCATATCTCCTGCCCATAACAAAACGATTTGTACCAAAGTAAGAGCAATATAGATAAGGTAAAGGATTTTCGCTGTATCCTTGGCCTTTGGAACAAGCTTGCCAACTACGGGGCCGGGCATTTCCGCCCTCATTATATGCATTGAGCGGTCCGAAATATTGGGAAGAATTGCCATAACGAACACAAGTACTCCCATACCGCCTACCCAATGGGTAAAGCTACGCCATAAAAGCATACTTTTACTCATAGCTTCAACATTTGTGAGAATAGATGCGCCTGTGGTTGTAAAGCCGCTCACCGTTTCAAAGAACGCATCTACAAAGGAGGGTATCTCCCCCGAAATAACGAATGGTATTGCGCCGATAACCGAGGTAACTATCCACGCCGCCGCTACGATGGCAAAGCCCTCTTTGGCATAAATTATATGGTTTTTTGTTTTGCAGATAATGGTTAACAGCGTTCCCAGAACGAAGGATGCTACGGCCGTTATAAGAAGGGCAAAAAGTTGGGTTGTTTCGGAATATATAATCGCTGTTACAGCAGGAACTAACAGTAATACACCCGCAGTTTGACAAATGCGGCCGATTACATTAAATACCATCTTAAAATTCATACAAAGCCTCTCTATTTAAGGATATCGGAAAGGTCTTTCATCTTCTGGCCCTCTGAGATAACCACTACCCTATCCCCTGCGCAGATTACATCATCGCCTGTGGGAATAAAGACCTTACGCTTGCGGATTATACCACCTATAAGTACATTTGATTTAAGCTTCATTTCCTTAAGAGGAATTTGCTGAGCCTTAAATTCGTTGCTTACATTAAATTCTAATGCCTCGATTTTGCCATCCATAAATTTATAAAGGGTTTCAACATTACTGCCAACCGAATTCTGAAGGGCGCGGGCATATCTTGTTATAACATCGGACACGATACGCTTAGGCGAAATGACCGAATCTATACCTAACTTTTCTGCCATAGAAATAAGCTCGTTACTGTTTATCTTAGCAATGACCTTAGGCACTTTCTGTGACATTGCGAAGAAGGAAACAAGGATGTTTTCCTCATCTATACCCGTAAGGGTAACGAGAGCATCACTTGTAAGGAGTCCCTCCTCCAAAAGCACCTCCTGACTTGCTCCATCGCCGTTGATAACAACTGCGCCAGGAAGCCTTTGCGCTGCAAGAGAGCAACGGGCTTCATCCTTATCGACAATAGTAACATTGCTTCCCGAACTCAAAAGCATTTTGGCAAGATAAAATGCGGTAGTGCTTGCGCCTAAAATCATAACATTTTTTGCCTGCTTTTGTATAGCGCCCATAGTTTTGAAAAACTTATGAATTTCGTGAGGAGTGGCTATAATGCCTATTCTATCGCCATTTTTAAGCACAAAATTACCATCGGGAACGAACACCTCATCATTGCGCACAACGAGGCCTATAAGGAAATTTGATTTATATTTCTTCCTTAAATCCATCAGGCTTACGCCATCAAGATTGGAGTTCTCCTTAAGTATAAATTCCACCATTTCAAAATTCCTTCTTGAAAAGGTTTCTATATTAACGGCGGAGGGCAATTTCAGTATATTAAAAAGCTCACTTGCCACCAAAAGCTCGGGGTTGATATGAAGCGATAGGCCGAGGTACTGCTTAACATAGGGAAGGTTCTTATCGTTATACTCGGGGTTCCTTATTCTCGCCACGGTATGCTTTGCGCCCATCTTTTCAGCTATAACGCAGCTAAGCATATTAAGCTCATCCGAGCCCGTTATGGCAACGAAAATATCGGTTTTATCGATGCCTGCTTCAAGCAGAGTATCATAATCCGCGCCGTTACCGCAGATGCAGATTATATCATATATATCTCTTATTTCATCTATAGCGGCGCTGTTGCTATCAACCGCTACAACATCATGGCCCTCTGACACCAGACTTGATATAACGGTGTTGCCAATTTTGCCGCAACCCATAACTACTATTTTCATATATACCTTCCTTACAAAGTATTTACGCCTATTATACTACAAACCTTTACATATTTCCATAGTTTCTGCAAAGATTTTTTTATTTACCCGATTGACATAAATTATTGGGCATAATATAATTATATTATCTTAGCCAAAGCATTGGGACCCGAATTTGAGTTCGAATGTTTTGATTAGGGAAAGGAAGCGTTGCCGTGAAAAAAAGTATTAAGATACCCATTATCATTCTCTCCTGTTTTGTGGGTGTTTGTATTGTTCTCGGCGGTATTTACGGTGCCTTTTATTTAAGCGGTAAAAATCTTTTTCGCGGCAGCCTTCAGAACATTGACGCAGATAATATAGAGGTCGATGAAAACGAAATTATATATAAGGATAAGACCTATACCCTTAATAAGAACATTATAAGTATGCTCTTTATCGGTATTGATAGAGATAATATCAATGAAAACGAGGGTTATGGAGAAAATGGGCAGGCGGATAGTATTTTCGTAATGGCGCTTGATACCAAAACGGGCTCAGTTAAAATTTTACCCATTTCAAGAGAAACTATGGTTGATGTTGATATATACTCCTCTACGGGAATATATACAGGGGTAAAAAACGAGCAGGTTTGCCTATCCTATGCCTATGGCGGCACAACGCAGGAAAGCTGTGAAAATGTGCTTAAATCGGTTAAGCGTATACTTTACGGCATAAACATTAACAGTTATGTTGCAATAGAGCTTGACGGAATGGCCGCTATCACCGATAAAATCGGAGGCGTTGAGGTTGAAGCCCTTGAGGATATGAACGGCTTCGGTTTCATCTGCACAAAGGGAGAAAAAATTAAATTATACGGAAAAGATGCTATCACATATATTCAGACAAGGGGCGAAGATTTAGAAGCAAATCAGCGGAGAATGGAAAGGCAAAAGCAATTTTTATCCGCCTTCGCCTCGACCTCGGGAAATGCGATTATGAAGGATTATTCCAATATTTTAACCTTCTACAACACCCTTTCCCCCTATCTTTCAACCAATTTAAGCCTATCACAGATAACCTATGTGGCAACCAATTTTATAAAGGCTGATATTGGTAGCTCCTTTGAATTTATGTCGATACCAGGCGAACACAAAAAGGGCGATAAATATATAGAATTTTATCCCGATGAGGATGCTCTGCTTGATGCTATCGTGGATATATTTTATGTTGCCAAATAAACCGTATAAAGAAAGCTCGGCGTTGATGCACACTCCGTAAGGAAGTGTGCATCAGTTATATTCGCCTGACGGCGAGTTATATTGCTTTGCAGTTATATGATGCTTCGCATCGTTATATTGTCCTTCGGACAGTTTTTAGCCAATATAATATCACTGAAACCGCAAGGATTCAATATCACTTTTGCCGCAAGGCAAAAATATCGCTGCAAACGATAGTTTGCAATATCACTTTACCTGCCAATAAAGATATTCTTTATTTTCGGCAAGTATTTACCTTTTATCAAAGTATGTACCCACTATGACACTTTCCGTTTTGAAAGTGTCATTTTTAATTATAAAAAGAACAACGGAGACAACTTCCTTACGAAGAGTCCCCGTTGCCGAGCTTTTCTTATTATATGATCATTCCGTCTTTTTTGAGTTGCTGTGTTAAAAGATTTGTATCCACATCACACACATCGGTATTGGTTTTAACCGCCAACGCGGCCGCGCAGCCTGCCGCTTGACCTGTAAGAATACAGGTTCCCTGTATTCTTGTTGCAGAATGCGCCACGTGGTCCACCGAAATACATCTGCCGCAGGCGAGAAGATTTGTAAATTTATTGGAACAAAGGCTTCGGTAAGGCACTTCAAAATAATCCTTCTTAAGATGGCCTCCTATGGCCCCGTGCCTGCCACGCGGATCGTGGATATCAACTATGTAATATCCGCGGCATACGGTATCCTCGAAGGAAGCGCCGTTAATAAGCTCAGAGCCGCTTAATACATATCTTCCGCGAAGTCTATATGATTCTCTTATGCCGAGTCGGGAAGAGGTCTCTACAAGGTAGGCATTTTCAAATCCAGGAATAAAGGTTTTAAGAAAATCCACAATGGCTATCAGCTGAAGCTGCGCCTGCGCCTCACCCCTTGAAAGCTCCTCGGCATTGCCGCCGTTGATATTAAGTATGCGGGACATATTTACTACTGCCTCATCCTGATGTCTGCCCAAGGTTACAAGCACTCGGTTTTGTGGAGTAGGTATATTTTCGGAAACGATTTGGAAACCCGTGGTTCCTGCAAATTCCCAACTGTTAAAGCGTTCTTTTGTTATACCAAGGTCACCGAAAACCAATTTTTTATTGTTAAGCTCGCTTGCTTTTTTAACATCTACACCCCTCATAACAAAGAAAAGGGATACGGGCTGCATCAGATGTTCATCCTCGTATTTATCATCCTTTGCATTGTTGCTATGGTTTATATCAAGCTGATTCTCTACAAGCTGTTCAAAAACATCCTTTTCGCTTCCAAGTGTGTTATCATCCCCTGAAAGAAGGATGAGATCGGCATCGCCCGAAGCATCTATAAAGCTTTTTGCCGATATCTGCAAAAATCCTGACTTATCCTTAATTATAACGCTATCCACTTTTCCGTTTCGGGTTTCAGCATCACATAGCATTGAATGGAAATGAACATCTACCCCATACTCCATACACTTTTTCAAAAACACATACTTAAGTATGTGCGGTGAAACGGGATAGCCTCTATTCCCCTCTTCGTTAGAAAATACGTATTTTTTGGTAAGGGCAATAACCTCCTTGATGATCTCATCGGTAAGGCCGCCGAATCTTTCGCCGCTTTTTGAACTTGTTGAGGATAAAGGAGTAACAAGACCTATACCCGCTTGACCGCCAAGCGTTCCGCCTGCTTCAACGAGTATCGTTTTTGCTCCGCCTCTGGCGCTGGAGATAGCCGCCGCGCAACCTGCCACGCCGCCGCCGATAACAACGGTATCGCATTCGATTTTACGGTTAGTTGAAATATTGTAATTAGAAGACATACTATTACCTCCTTTTTTCGAAAATTATAGTGGAAAAACGGAAAAAAGTATAGTACAATATAAATATAAAATTGTAAAAATCAAACATTGAGGTAAAATATGAAATATGCCGAATTGTTCCCCTGCCTTTTAAGCGCCGTAAAATTCCGCTCCACCCATGAATCGCCCAACAGTGAAAAGGTTAAAAATCAGTATTATTACAGAGTTATGGCTTTTATTGATGGCAAAGCAACCGTTTCCACGGATGAATTTAACCTTGTATTAAAAAGAGGCGATGTACTATTTCTTACGCCCAACTTCCCATATCGCATTCTAAACACACACGGTGAATTTGAAGTATTGAATATATATTTTGATTTTTCAAGAAAAAGCGATTTTTTACCCAGAGCATCTATTAACACCGTTTTGCAATCCAACTTCGATAGCAATCGTATAAAAAATCTTTTTCATTTTGAGGATGCTCCCCCACTTAACTCAAGCAAGGTTATTGCGAATAATAAAAACATCATAGATTATTCACTTAAAATTGCCGCTTTATCGGACAACGGGGCTGAAATGCGTCTTAAAAGGCATCTGCTTTCCTGTATTTTAGAAGAAATTATTATCAGTGAACAAAGAAACAACTCCCCCATTAAAGCAGATGAAATTATAAACTATATAAAGGAAAATGCAGAAAAGAAAATCACCGCTGATGAGCTAAGTGAAATTTTTCATTATCACAAAAATCACATAAACCGAATTGTTAAGGTCAAAACGGGTTATACGCTGAAAGCCTTCATTTTAAGATGTAAAGCAGATCTTGCGAGAGGACTGCTTGAGGAAACGGATATGACGACAACCGAGATTGCGGGATATCTTAATTTCTTTGATGCAAGTCATTTAATAAAGACAATGAAAAGATTTTAACAAAAGGAAAAAAGCAGAGCTTTGCGAGACTTCTCTAAGGGAAGTCTCGCAGTTTTATTCGCCAAAGGCGAGTGATATTGCTTCGCAGTTATATTATGCTTTCGCATAGTGATATTGTCCCACGGACAGTTTTTAGGGCGAATAAAATATCACTACGACGGTAAGGAGTAATATCACTTTCACAAGGTGAAAATATCACTCTGTGCGTCAGCACAGAATATCACTAAAGCATTTGTACTTACAAATGCGATGCTGGTTCTATCAGATAAATACAAAAACCACGATGAATTTCATCGTGGTTTTTATTATCCTTATGAGAAGCAGCCTTTTGCTCTGCTTTTTTTATCACAAATAGATATTACTTTGTATACTTCTTACGGGCTACATAAGAGGTATGGAGATCGTGGTGAGCCTTGTGGCCGCCGAAGCCATCGTACCACTCGCTGTAAAGGGCCTTTACAACGGGAGATTCGTGTGACTTTCTGATGGTCATAGCTGCATCCTGATCATAGAGAGCTTTAGCGCGAACTGCCTTAAGATCAACAGTATCGCGAACGCTCTGAGGCTGAATGGGCTGACCGCCGCCGTTTACACAGCCGCCGGGGCATCCCATAATCTCAACGAAGGTCCAACCATCAGGATTGCCTGCCTTCATTCTATCCATAACAACCTTAGCAGCAGCGCCGCCTGATGCAACGGCTACCTTAATTTCAAGGTCGCCAAGCTTAGCGGTAGCCTGCTTAAGACCCATAGTGCCGCGAACTGCTTCGTAATCAACCTCTGCATTATCCTTACCTGTAATCCAGTCGTTAGCGGTACGAAGAGCAGCCTCCATAACACCGCCTGTAGCGCCGAAGATAACGGCTGCGCCCGTATCCTCACCAAGAGGATTATCAAACTCTTCATCGGGAAGAGCGGTGAAGTTGATACCTGCGCGGTCAATCATTCTGCCGAGCTCTCTTGTGGTGATAGCAATATCAACATCGGGAACGCCTGCGGCGGACTGATCCTCACGGCCTATCTCAAACTTCTTAGCGGTACAGGGCATAACGGATACAGAAACGATATCCTCTGCCTTAACGCCTGCTTTTTCTGCCCAATAGGTCTTAATAACCGCGCCTGCCATCTGCTGAGGAGATTTGCAGGTTGAAAGATGGTTAATCATATCGGGGAAATAAAGCTCGCAGAACTTAACCCAACCCGGTGAGCAGGAGGTAATCATAGGAAGAACGCCGCCGTTCTTTACACGGTCGAGAAGCTCGTTAGCCTCTTCAACGATGGTAAGGTCGGCCGCAAAATCGGTATCAAATACCTTATCAAAACCGAGTCTGCGAAGAGCAGCTACCATCTTGCCCTCAACATTAGTGCCAACGGGCATACCAAAGCACTCGCCTAAAGTAGCGCGGATGGAGGGAGCTGTCTGAACAACAACGGTCTTGGTGGGATCAGCTAATGCTGCCCAAATCTTATCAGTATCATCCTTCTCGGTAAGAGCGCCTGTGGGGCAAACTGCAGTACACTGACCGCAGGAGATACAGGGAACGCTGTTAAGGGGAAGGTCGAAGGGCTGACCGATATTGGTATCAATACCGCGGTCATTAGCGCCGATAACGCTTACATACTGCTCCTTACATACTGCTACGCAACGGCGGCAGAGTATGCACTTGTTGTTATCACGAACAAGGTGAGGAGTGGTTTCATCAAGCTCATATACGGGCTTGAAGCCGCCGAAAGCGGATTCCTCAACGCCGTAGTCACGGCAGAGCTTCTGCAATTCGCAGTTGGTAGAGCGAGCACAGGAAAGACACTTTTTATCGTGAGTTGAGAGGATAAGCTCAAGAGTAGTTCTTCTTGCCTTCTGAATCTTTTCAGAGTTGGTGAGAACCTCCATACCCTCGCTTACGGGGTAAACGCAGGCGGTAACAACACGGAAGCCGCGGCCTTCATTTACTTCAACAACGCAGATACGACAAGCGCCTATTTCGTTCTTTTCCTTCATATAGCAAAGGGTGGGAATTTCAACACCTGCTACACGGGCAGCCTCTAAAACAGTGGAGCCCTTGGGTACGCTTACAGCAATACCGTTAATTTTTAAGTTAATCATATCCATTATATTACGGCTCCTTTCTTATGCCTTACTGATGGCCTTAAATTTACAGTTACCCATACAAACGCCGCACTTAATGCACTTTTCAGCATCAATCTCATAAGAGGGAAGCTTGTGACCGGGGGCAACATAATCGGTTTTGTTAATTGCGGAAACGGGGCAGTTCTTAGCGCAAAGACCGCATCCGATACATTTTTCTTTATCAATGGTAAAGGAAAGAAGATCCTTACATACGCCTGCGGGGCACTTCTTATCAACAACGTGAGCTATATACTCATCGCGGAAGAACTTAAGTGTTGCAAGAACGGGGTTAGGAGCAGTCTGACCAAGACCGCAGAGAGAATTCTGCTTTATGTAGTTGCAGAGCTCTTCAAGACGATCGATATCCTCAAGTGTGCCCTTGCCCTTGGTAATATCATCAAGCATTTCAAGAAGACGCTTGGTACCGATACGGCAGGGAGTACACTTACCGCAAGATTCATCAACGGTGAACTCGAGGAAGAACTTGGCCATATCAACCATACAGTTATCCTCATCCATTACGATAAGTCCGCTCGAGCCCATCATACAGCCGATGGCGGTGAGGTTATCAAAGTCAACCTCAGTATCGATAAGGGACTCAGGAATACATCCGCCTGAGGGACCACCTGTCTGAGCGGCCTTGAATTTCTTGCCGTTAGGAATACCGCCGCCGATATCGTAGATGATGTGACGAAGGGTTGTACCCATAGGAATTTCAACAAGACCTGTATGCTCAATCTTTCCGCCCAAAGCGAATACCTTAGTACCCTTGGATTTCTCGGTACCCATAGAGGTAAACCAATCAACGCCCTTAAGGATAATCTGAGGAATATTAGCAAAGGTTTCAACGTTGTTTTCAACGGTAGGCTTATTGTAAAGACCCTTAACTGCAGGATAAGGAGGACGGGGACGGGGCTCACCGCGGTTACCCTCGATAGAGGTCATAAGAGCGGTTTCCTCGCCGCAAACGAATGCGCCTGCGCCAAGACGGATATAAAGGTCGAAATCAAAGCCTGAATCAAAGATGTTCTTACCGAGGAGGCCATATTCATAAGCCTGATCGATAGCCTTCTGTAAACGGTCAACAGCGATAGGATACTCAGCGCGAACATAAACATAACCCTTAGTAGCGCCGATAGCATAGCCTGCGATAGCCATAGCCTCGATAATACAGTGGGGGTCACCTTCAAGGATGGAACGGTCCATAAATGCGCCTGGGTCACCCTCATCGGCGTTACATACAACATATTTCTGGTCTGCCTTGTTAGGAGCGCAGAGAGACCACTTAAAGCCTGTGGGGAATCCGCCGCCGCCACGGCCGCGAAGACCTGAATCGGAAATAGTTTTGATAACCTCTTCAGGAGTCATTTCGGTAAGAGCCTTACCGAGAGCTGCATAGCCATCCATAGCGATATACTCATCAATCTGCTCGGGATCGATAACGCCGCAGTTACGGAGAACTACACGGTTCTGGGATTTATAGAAAGAAGTTTCACTAAGGGGAACTACATCTGCAACCTTCTCTTCGGCGCCTGTATCACTATATACAAGGCGATCAACAATTCTACCTTTGAGAAGATGCTCTTCAACTATTTCTTTTACATCTTCGGGGGTAACACGGCTGTAAAAAGTACCATCAGGATAAACGATAACAACGGGACCTAATGCGCAAAGACCGAAACAACCGGTCTGAACGAGTTTTACCTCTTCGGTAAGTCCGTTTGCCTCTATATTGGCAGCAAATGCTTCCTGAATAGATTGGCTTCCTGATGAGGTACAGCCTGTACCGCCACAGATAAGGACATGTGCACGAATCATAACTTTACCTCCAATTAATTGTTAGAAATGGTATATTCAGCAATTACATTGCCGCCCTTAAGGTGCTTTTCAACAACCTCTTTTGCCTTTTCGGCAGTCATCTTAACATAGGTTACCTTTTCCTTACCTGCCTCGTGAACCTCAACAACGGGCTCAAACTGGCAGATGCCGATGCAACCTGTTTGAGAAACGGTTACCTTATCGGCAAGACCGCCCTCATTTACGGCTTCAACAAAGGCATTAAGTACGGGACGCGCGCCTGCTGCAATGCCGCAGGTAGCCATACCTACTACTACGCGGGTTTCGTTTACGCCCTCACGGATAACAACCTTATCCTTCATTTTGTCTTTGATAGCCTGTAATTCAGCCAAAGATTTCATATATATCTTCCTCTCTGCAAAATACTAATTTATTTGTGAATACTGCTCTCGCAAATATTCTTCTATCCATTTTATAACATCGTAGGTATCGAGGGGTACATCCTCTAAAACCTGACGAAGTTCCCTTGTATCAAGGGTTGCCTCTCCCCCGTTTTTCCTATGGATAAATAAGAAATCCGTATCGGGATGGCCCTGAACAAGTGTGGTGACCGTGGCCGTTATATCACCCAAGGGGGTAAAATCAAGATGTTCCTTATTAAAGGTTGCCGTAACGCAGGTGCCGTGGGGAGAGTTTTCATCCTTTGCCACGACGGAGGTGATCTCAATTCCTCCTCCTGTTTGCTCGGCGGCAAGCTTCAAAAACGGAAGACCTAAGCCTACCTTTCTGGTAGTGCGGGTGGTATAAAAGGGGTCTGTAACGGATTTAACCGTTTCTTCTGACATACCGCAACCATCATCTTTAATGGTAAGGATAAGATTTTTATCACTTTCATCAAGGGTTATCTCGGTAAGGGTTGCCCCCGCCTTAACCGAGTTTTCGGTAATATCCAGAATATTTAGTGATAATTCCTTCATAATAATCACCTTAACAGCTTAAATAACTGACTTCGCACATATGCGCTGCTATATGGCTCATCATCAATATCGAAATAATATTCCTTATCTCGCATATCGGTAAGGTAGTGGGCATCTGAGCATACCACCATTTTCTTACCCTCAAGACCATATTGCTTAATATATTCCTCCGCCTTTGCTCCATCGTGCAGCTCAAAGCAGGAAAAATTGCTGTTTTCGGGAAAGGTTCCTAAAACCGCGATTATTCCGTTTGCCTGACGGTCGATATGGGCGGGATAGCAGATACCGTTAAACCTTTTTACCAGTTCGGGAACGCTATCAACCGAAATATCGGTAGCGTTGGAAAGCAGATTTTCCTCGGTGCCGATTACATTATCATCGCCATCCATTATCATCTGCTCACCAAAGATATCAACGCGGTTGGGGAACGGAATACGGTGTTTTTCCACCTCTTCCGAAAACTGCATTGCATCTGAAAGCTCCTCAAAAAGACATATAATATGTATATCCTCCGAGGTGGTAAGTTCCATACCTGCAACGGCTATAATGCCGTATTTCTTGGCCGCCGCAAAGAATGCGGGGCAGTTTTTGCAGGTATTATGGTCGGTAAGCGCTACAATATTAAGTCCGCAAAGGGAAGCCATACCAGCTATGTTATTGGGTGTGTTATCATCATCTCCGCAGGGAGATAAGCAGGAGTGAATGTGCAAATCGTAATAGTATCTGTTCATTACACCATACCGCTCAATGCTATCGCCGTTTCATAGGACGGAAGATTTGTTGAAAGGATATTTATACCCTTTTCCTTAGCGGCATTAAGCACATCTTCTTCAAGCTCTACGCCCTCGGAAAGAATAACACAGGAAACATCGGCAAGGGATGCCACCGCTACCACATTGATATTACTCATTATGGTAATCCAGACATTTGACTCCCCTGCTCTGCCCATTACCCAGCTAAGCAGGTCGCCCATATAGGCGCCTATTACCTCGCGTTCGGGATCGGGCATTGAAAGTATTTTTAGCTCTGCCTTTTCGGCAATTTCTCTTACTTTCATTCCTTACCCTCCTTATCGGGCGGGTTATAACAATTAAGTATAAGACAGCCGTTTCCATCCGCAAGGTTTCTGACTACATCCTCTGCAAAGGCTCTGCAAGTGGGAGCGCCGCAGGAGCCGCAGTCAATACCAGGGAGCCGTTTTTTAAGCTTTTGAATATCCGCCATCATTCGCATTGACTCAGCCATACTATCGCTGAGCTTGGTCATGGGTTGATACTCAGGTAATTCATTAAACAGGTAATTATCCGGAATATATTTTGATTCTTCTTCACTTAGAAAGTTCTGAGATACGGGAAGGTATCTTCTCAGTGTCTGCAAACGGGCTTTTGCAATAAATGGGTTCTGCATGGTGAGTACACCGCCGACACATCCGCCCGTACAAGCATTAAGCTCGATAAACTCAAGGGGCGGTATATTGCCGTTTTCCACCTGATCAAGCACCCTAATAACATTATCTATACCATCGGCGGCAAGGTAATCTTCATTGAAGATTGCCGTTGCTTCTCCGCCCGATCTTGCCCAGCCTATACCAATCATACCAGATTCGGAAAGGGACTCAATGCTATCATCCTGCTTCATTTCGCCGATGAGTAAAAAGTAGATATCACTTATGGATACAACCTCATCCACCTGACTTTTGTATCCTGCGAAGCCGTTTTTAACATAGCTTACTTTTGCAGGGCAGGGTGTTATAAAGCATACGCCTATTTCTTCGGGCTTAAGCTCGGGATGAGCCTTTAAGGCTCGCTCACGGGCAAGCTTTGCCGCAACCTCCATGGGAGGAAGCATATGGATAATGTGATCGTTAAGGGATGGGAACCTCAGACCTATAAGCCTTAAAACCACGGGACAAGCCGAGCTGATGGCGGGCTTTTTAACGCCATCGGTTTTAAGATAGAGTCTTGTATAAGCCGAAACAAGCTCGGCTGCCTTTGAAACCTCATAAACATCGTCAAATCCGATTTTAAGCAAACCATCAAGCACATAATCTATATCATCAAGATTATCAAACTGACCGTAAAGAGTGGGGGCAGGAAGAGCAATCTTCCATTTGAAGCGCTCCATATCCTGAAGCTTTCCGCACACCGCTTTTTTTGCTTTATGGGGGCAGTTTCTTATACATTCGCCGCAATCAATACATCTTTCGTTATTGATAACGGCGTGACCGTCACGAATTCTTATAGCCTCTGTAGGACAATGCCTTAAGCAAGTGGTGCAACCTGTGCATTTGCTTTCATCAAGCAGAACGGAATGTTCATAAGTATGCAAAGTTATCACCTACACAATATTTACTCGCATTACCACTGTGGTACCGACACCGACTGTGGAATCAATCTCCATACTATCGGTATAACGCTTCATATTAGGCAGGCCCATACCTGCGCCGAAGCCTAAGGAGCGTATTCTATCAGGCGCGGTGGAGAAGCCCTCCTGCATAGCCTGATCAATATTCTTTATGCCGGGACCGCTATCTTTAAGAATGATCTCGATATAATCCTCACACACCTTAACGGTGGCTTCGCCGCCGCCTGCGTGGATAACCATATTGATTTCACCCTCATACATTGCTATTGAAACTCTTCTGATTATCTCGGGGTTAATCCCAAGCTGCCGTAAATTTTTCTTGATTTGCACCGATGCCTGACCTGCAGATGTAAAATCATCGCCATCAACATCGAAAGTAAAAACTAATTCTTCGCCCATTACTTAACCTTATTACCTACAAGACCGTTGGTATAAAGCAGACCGCAGGCCTCATAAAGTCTTTTATCGGTTTTCATAATTACTATGCCGCTCTCTTTTGCTAAAGCCAGCATTTCATCGGTGGGAGCTTTGGAACGAACGAAAACTATGCAAATCATATCCATCATTTCGGCAGTGCGGATAACCTGTGGATTTACTAATCCTGTGAGAAGAACAGCCTGATCCTTAACATAAGCCAAAACATCGCTCATAAGGTCACAGCCGCAGGCGGAATATACGTGTTTATCAATATTTTCCTCGCAGCAAAGCACCTCGGCCTCAAGCAGCTCCTTCATATTACTGATTTTCATACAGACACTTTCCTTCTAAATCTCAAAATCAGTCGGCGTATTTTGCCAGAATATCATCAACATCATCAACTGTAAGGCGGCCGTAAACATCCTCGTTTACAGTAAGTACGGGAGCAAGTCCGCACGCGCCTATACAACGGCAAGCGGTAAGAGAGAACTTACCATCTGCGGTGCATTCATCTGCACCTATACCAAGGCGTTCGCTGAGCTTATCAAAGATATCGCCCGAGCCCTTAACATAACAAGCAGTGCCAAGGCAAACTGAAATGTTGTACTTACCCTTGGGAGAAAGCGAGAACTGGGCATAGAAGGTTGCAACGCCATAGATTTTTTCCATGGGTACCTCCATACCTTCGGAGATCATTTCCTGAACTTCGATAGGCAGGTAACCGTAAATGTCCTGAGCCTTCTGCATAACTACCATAAGGTTGCTCTTATCATGCTTGTTCTCTTCGATAACCTGCATAAGCTTAGCTTCCTGCTCGGCAGTTCCCTGAAAGGGAAGTGTGCTGATTTTCTTCTTCATTAACAGAATCCTCCTCTGAAAATAATATGTATCAAGCGTCACCCGTCAAAAATTGACATAGTACGCAACTATACTATTGTAGTATAACACATAAAACTCTTTTTGCAAAGTGTTTTTATTAAAAAATGTTAAAATTTTATCAATTTATTTTTAATATAATAAAAAAGCGTGCCGATTGATGTAAATCATACTCTATTTATACATCCCGACAATAAAAAAGCAGAAGAAATTTCAGAGAATCTCTTGAATTTCTTCTGCCCAATTTTACTTGGTTAAAATTTATATTTTTCTGATATCTCGGTTAAAAGCGTTTATATCTGCTACTGCTCATCCTTCCAGACTATTTCGGGCGTATTCTTATACCGCTTTTTGAAAATCTTTCGACGGAATAAATATATGGTATAAGCAGACCACAGCACGAAAAATATTACAAAAGCAATAATAGCGTTGGTTGGGGATTTCCCTGCAAAGCTCAGCAAGAACAGCAGCGGCGCTATCATCACCATAGCGGGAAAATTCGAAAGAATATAAAGGCTTGAGGTTGGAGTTCTAAGCCCCGGGTCTATTTCCTTCATAAGTATCATACCGTTTGATGCGGTACCTGTCATTGTGCCGAAGCTCATCAGGAAAAATTCGTGTTCAAAACCTTTAAAGCATTCCTTGGCAACCAAACGAATGTAAATATATGTAACTACGGTGCCTACTACGCTGAGTACAACGATGGGCAGAATATAGTTTTTGATATCGTTTATCTCAATAGCCGCTACGCCTGCCACTATCATCAGGTCAAAAGAAAATCCTGAGATACGGTCCATTTGGTAGTTATTTATATAATCTCTTTCCATTATATTGCGTTTGCGTAGCTGATTGACTACAAACTTTATCAGCATAGCCGCAAGAGAAGCCCAAAGGAAATTGAAGCCCCAGGCAATACTGTTTGTGAAATTGGAGATTTTGCCAAGCAGACACATAAAGCCAAATGAAAGGGCATACGCCAATGCTACGAAGCCTACCTGCAAGGTGAATTTATCCACCGATTCGTTATCGGGGATTTCCTTACCGCTTTCATTGCTTTGATTATTGGTTTCGCTGTTGGTGTTGGCATTGCGAACCTGCAAATCGCCGCGCTTTTTATAAATATTGATATATAATACGCCAAACACAGATGCAACCACAAAGCCGATGGAAGCAAGTGATAAACCGAAGCTTCCGTTACCTGCAAACTGGGTGGCAGGAGTATTGGTAAAGTTGATATCCCAACTAAGCGCATTGCCCGGTCCCTGACCGTAAGCAAGAGGCAGAATCAAACCGCAGATATATGAAATTATCTTATCGCCGTGCTTGGTAAAAAGGAACATAAGCAAGGTAATTCCAAGACCTACAAAGGCTTGTAGCATATACGAGCCGCCCTGCAAGGCGCCGAATTCAACTACCTGAGCCTTATTGGTTTTATGAGTACTCTTTTCTGTTTTTAGCGTCATAGAAGCAAATCCTATGGCTAAGCAATGATATGTAATAACCTGCATTAGTCGGTTGTTGACCAATGTGAAACCGAACTGTTTTGCAATTATATCAACAACGAGCAAAAGGGCACCGCCCAAGAGCGCGGAAGGAATAAGGCACTTGCGAAACAGCGGAACGATACGGCGGAGAATATTACCTAACATAAGAAACAACAGTAAAAGCCCAAGCTGTACCATAAACGCCCAGACTGCATCATAATTTGCCAGTGTAAAATCCCAGCTTGATGCATAATCCATAAAAGAATCACTCCTATTCTCAAATTAAAAACGATAAATAAATAATATTGCAAAAAAGTTTTTTTGTCAATAAAAAATCACTCGTTTTTTATTGCCTTCGTTTGTAACCAAAAATGCTTTTCCTTGCAAAATCGTTGAAAATGTGGCCATTATGGTTTATACTTATATTATCAAGTGAGAGGTGGAATTCTATGTCGTTTTTATATTTTTTAGAAGATTTGCGAAATCCCGTTTTGGATTATTTCTTTTCCTTCATCACTCTCTTTGGTGAAGAAACCATTTTTATGGCAGTTGGAATGATTGTTTTTTGGTGTGTGGACAAGTTCAAGGGTTATTACATTCTTTGCGTAGGCTTTTTCGGCACGGTGTTAAACCAATTCTTAAAAATAGTTTGCCGTGTGCCGCGGCCTTGGGTTAAAGGCCCCCATTTTACCATTGTGGAATCCGCAAGAGAGGCCGCAGGCGGATACTCCTTCCCCAGCGGACATACCCAGACCTCTGTGGGACTTTACGGTGGCATTGCCCGTATCACAAACAACAAAGCGCTACGTATAGCTATGATTATTTTAGCCTGCCTGGTAGCCCTCTCCCGTATGTATTTGGGAGTACATACCCCCGCCGATGTGCTCGTATCGGTGGCGATTGCCACTATATTGATTTTTGTGGCATACCCTATTTTCAGAAAAGCCGAAAAATCTCCAAAGGTTATGTATGCGCTGTTATTTTCCTTTCTGGGCATTATGATAGCTTATCTCTGCTTTGTTCATTACTTCCCCTTTCCCTCGGAGGTTTACGCCGCCCAAGCCATTCACAACTTAGAATCCGCTCGCAAAAACGGATTTACTCTACTGGGTTGCGCTATGGGGCTTATCGTTGTTTACACCGCTGATTTAAGGTGGATTAAATTTGAAACAAAGGCAGTATTTTGGGCGCAAATACTTAAGGTTGCAGGAGGGCTTATCCTCGTTGTTTTGGCTAAAGAGCTGTTACGCGCCCCTCTTGACGTTTTATTTAACGGCAGCTTAATAGCAAGAAGCGTTCGCTACTTTATTATGGTTATAGTTGGCGGCGCCCTCTGGCCGATGACCTTCCGTTTCTTTGCAAGACTCGGTAAAAGTAAATAGGACTTATCTTACATCAAGCGCAAAGGCTTGCAAAATAGCTTTTCACTACTTCCAAAAACCTTCTCGAACAGATTTAGTGAAAAGTGAAGAATGAAAAAGCAACAAAAAACATCCTCGGAAAATTTCCGAGGATGTTTTGGCATGTCAGACCAAAATGATATTATAGGTAAATACGCAAAATTTAATATCAAAGCGCTTGACGGAGCGTTTTCTCTTTTATAATACCGTTAACGATAGTGGTAATTACAACAATTATAGTCCCCAAAAAAACCAGTCCCATTCCAATACCCGACGTCATAGGATCGCTGCTTATGTTGTTGTAGTAAAGATATGTAGAAATATATCCGGAACAAATCATGCAAACAAGAAGATAAAACTGAATAATCACATAATGTAAGGTTTTATCAAAGAAATCATAATTCAGAGATGTGAGCACGAGAAACACCGGCAGGAACGCAACAATCTCTAACGGAGCGCCAAATCGGTACATTGTAATATTCAGGGCAAAAGGAAGCATATTGATAACAATAAACAATGGCCACCTATATTTCTTGGCCCATCGTAATGCCTTATCTTTCATATTATGATTCCTCCTTTGTTACTTAATTACAACACGAATAAACAGTCTTTTCAATGAAAAATAAGAGTTGGCTTATAAGTTTGGAGTCCTGCTCTTTAATAAATCTTTAATAAAAATGAAAGCACCACAAAAGTGGTGCTTTCATTTTTGGTTGCGGGGACAGGACTTGAACCTGCGACCTCCGGGTTATGAGCCCGACGAGCTACCAGCTGCTCTACCCCGCGATATTTAATTTTTGGCGTAAAGGTATTATACTACAAAGCAAATAATAATGCAAGTGTTTTTTTGAAAAAATTAAATATTTTTTCGCAGGGGAATTTTGGCTATGTAACTTTTTGTAAAAGAATGTCACAATTCGTTATTGAAAATGCTTTTATATATGTTAAAATTAAATCACAGAACAGCTTTGGAGGGCAATTATGGATAAAGATATACAAGAAATGTATGAAAAGCATGATAAGCTTATCAGAAAGCTACGCCGCAGGCGCAATATTACAATAATACTTCTTAGCGTTCTGGCATTTGCAACGGTTATTGCAGGCTTCCCCATACATATTGATACTTTGGACGGTACTATAATTGATTACGAAGGTCTACCCATCGCCGTTACGATTATTCTGCTTATATTTATCTATTTGTTTGTGTTTATCTTATCGGTTATTAACCAAATTCCTATCAACGCCGCTTTATACAACGAATGCGACCCGAAGAAGCATCTGGCGCTTAACCTTGCTATCAACTTTGCATCAAGGCTTGATCACGTTAAGGCTATGGATTATTTCTATATGGGTAAGTTTGATGCTTCCGTTAAATACGCCGATATAATGATAAACAGCAAGAATCGAAATATGGTAATTGCAGGATATTTTAACAAGGCCCGTTGCGAATTCTTCACTGAGGATTTTGAAACGCTTAAGGAAACCGTTAAGCTTTACAAAAACCTTGTTTCAACCCTTAAAACCAAGGGCAAGAACAGAATCTCGGCCGAAAAGATGCTTGACTCGTTAGACTTAATGGTTGCAATTGCCGATGAGGATAAGGAAAAGCTCTCGGGCTATCGCGATGTAAAGCCCTGGACTGATAGCTTGATAAATCTCGGTTTTGTTAACTACATAAAAGGAAGAGCCGCATATATATTAGATGATAAAGAAGATGCCGCTTACCGATTTAATTTTGTTAAGGAAAACTGCGCGAAAACCATACTTGCCGAATACTCGGAAAGATATCTCAGTAGCCAAAGCATCGGGACCCGAACCAGCCTAAAAGGGCGGAGAATTTTGTGATAAAAGGATTTTGTGGTGGGCGAGGCATAAAACGCAGTTAATCCTGTCGGATTAACGAGTATTTTAACGAAGCCACAGCGTAAAATCCTTATCCCAAAATCTGATTCAGGTTTGAATGCTTTGGCTAATCTGAAATAATAATGATCGCAAGCGTTACTTTACAAAATCAAGTGATATTTGCTTTTAATATTCCTGTGTTTCTGTTATAATAATGGCAGAAAAGGAGGTTCCTTTTATGACCGTTGGAGAAAGAATTCAAAATTACAGAAAACAGCTTGGTCTTTCGCAAGAGGAATTGGGACAAAAGTTATTTTTAAGCAGACAGACCATCAGCCTTTGGGAAAAGGATCAAACTGCTCCCACAATAGAAAATCTGATAAAACTTAAAGATATCTTCGGCGTAACGGTTGATGAAATATTAGGTTTTGAAAAAGAGCAACAAGACTTAGAAATCAAGCCCTATGAATTACATCAACACAGCTTTACGAAATCCGAGTTAGACGAGATATTAAAGCTGGTTAAAAAGCAATTTTATAAAAGCTTTATAATTATCTTATCGCTCGGGGCCTTTTTCCTTGCAATACTGCTTCTTCTCTCAGCACCCGAGGGCGGACTTTACTTTTATTTAGGCATCCTTGCCACAGTTATCGTATATTTTATAAAAACCATCAATACGTACGTTAAAAGCTGGAAGAGCAAATATGATAAAATGTGCAGTTCCATCTACGAATATAAAATTTTCGAGGAATATTTACACGTCAGTATTTATCAAAACGGTGAGGAGACCCGCCGCTTCAAATGTTATTTCAGTGACATAAATAAGGTTTTTCTTTATGACAAGTGGATCCTGCTCGAGTTTAGCGGTCAATCATTTATTATTCCGAGAGCAAACCTGAAGAAGAATACTGCGTTTTTCAATTACATAAGCAGTCCTAAATTTAATTATTCCGATCCTATGAAGGATGCTTACTGGAAATTGGGATCAACTATACTGTTCGTGGCATCGCTGTTATCTTTAGTTATCGGATTGGCCTTGGTTTCGCACGTATCCGAAGCTAATCATCTATTCACCGAAAATACTTGGCTGTTCTTCTTGGTAACGCCGATACCCATCGCCTCGATAGTTTTCGGTTTTATTCTCAAAGCCAAGGGACATAAGTATAAGAAAAATATTATAACGGGAATCATTATACTGATTTTGCTTTGTATTTACGGTTCTTTCTCCTTCATCTTTTCGAATTTCCAAGCCCACTCCGATGAGCCTATTACGAACGTTGAACAGATGATAGGTATAAATATTCCCCCTCACGAACAGATAAATACGCAGGATTGGACTCTGGGAACCCAATCGGTTTCAAGAGGATATGTTTATTATACCAGCGATATCTACTTTGAAGAGGAGGCTGTAGAAATTTTCGAAGAAAAGATACGAACAGATGATAGGTGGATGTTTTATACGCCTAACGAACTGATAGGCATCACCTCTCCCCTGACCGAATACAACGATTATGACTATATTTTAATATATAATGTAGATGAGGATACATTTAATGCCCTGCCTGAAACGCTGGGAAATAACCGTTTTATAAATCTTACCTACGATTGCGATTCAAATATGATGAAGATAGTAGAATACGATATTGATTATACGATGCAATAATCAAATTCCCCTTGAATTTCAAGGGGAATTTATTTTTTATTGTTAAGTATTTTAGGTTGTGCTATAATCGGGTTTAAGGAGGGGTTAATATGCCGAGAAAAATCAAAGCTTTAATTATTGCGGTCATACTAATTCTTGTTTTGGCGCTTACAGTATTTTTGGTTTATCCCCATATTGAATTTAGAAAAGATGGCAAACTATATGTTTGCAGATTTAATGATGATTTCTCCGAATTTGAGGAAAACCCATCCTATAACGAGATTTATTTCTATAACGGGGAACGGGATATTTCCATAAAAACCTTTGATGTTAAAAGCTTTTTATGCTTTTATCTTTTTACCTTTGAATATATTGAGGGTGATGCGAGGGAAACACAGTTCATTTTAGAAGAGGAGTTTATAGAGTATTGGCTCAAAAACGCCGAGATAACCGATAACGCCCGTAATATTGATATTGCAACGCTTATAGAAGGTAAAGAAGCCATCGTTAGCAACACCCGATATTTAGGCAACGAATACAATAAGGCTATTTACTATAAGCTTGATGGAGAATATGGAGAAATGTATGTTTTTGAAAGCGATGGATTAACCGTTATACAGGTGGGATCCCCCGATGAACAGCCAAGATTTATAGCGTATAAATAGTTGACATATAATTTTCATTTTGCTATAATTCCCGTAGTCTGAAAAGAAATAAAGGAGACCTATTTATGAAAAAAGTAACTTTGCTTGGCGATTCTATACGTTTAATCGGATACGGCACTAAGGTGCCCGAGCTTCTCGGTAGTAACTATGAGGTTTTACAGCCTACCGATAACTGCCGTTTTTGCAAATACACACTGAGGGGTGTATCTCTTGAGTGGAAGAATCTGATTAAAGACCGTGACGTTATTCATTGGAATAACGGTTTATGGGATTTTAACGATTTAGGCGACGGCGTTTTCACAACATCAGAAGAATATATTGAAACTATGGTACGAATCGCAAAAATACTGAAGGCTAACGCCAAAACCGTTATCTTTGCAACCACCACCCCCGTAAGACCTGAAAACGCTCATCACGATAACGATAGGATTAAGCGCTACAATGATTTAATAGTTCCTGTTTTAAGTGATATGGGAATTATTATAAATGACCTATATTCCACCGTTTACCCGCATATTGATTCATATATTCGATCCGATGATTTAATTCATTTAACCGATGAGGGTATAGCCGCCTGCTCAAAGCAGGTTGCCGATATTATTAAATCCGCCATCTAAGATTAAAATTTAAGCCCCGCTTATCGCGGGGCTTTTTATATACTATACATTTTCAGAAATAAGATATTTATCAACAAGTATGCTTCCAAGTATTAAGCAAACACCTGAGCAAGCGCCTGTTACGGCGGAATTTACCTGCCACAAGAAAAGGCCAGAAGCGGCAGAAACCAATTCAAATACCGCAAACGCTATCATCCAGTTTTTAGCGCCCCTTGCATTTTCAAAATTAGGCACACAGGTATCAACGCTTATATATGTGGATTTAGCAAGGCGGTGGATTTTACGGAAGCCCAAAACATTTATAAGAAGACCAACAACGCCTACAGCCGCGATAATACCCGCCACTAAAGTTCCCGAAATATTAAATAGGGTTTCAACCATATATGTATTTTCAATACCTACCGTGCTGATTATCTCATCAATAAGCTCCTGCGCCATAGATGCATCTGTAATAAACTGCCAGGCTAAGCCGAACAAGGCGCCTGAAACTATAACACAGATTACCGCAACATTAACCAAAACATAATTGGCATATATAGTTCCGCTCACATTTCTAAGCTGAGAAGAATCGGCAATGTTTTTTCTACCCTGCGCAAAAGCAAGCCAGAGGAAAACGGCCATCAGAATCTGAAGCAGAGGCATTCCGCCCGTGCTCAATGATGCAAGGCAGGAAACACTTACAATAATGCAAATCACCAAGAACAAGCCATCCTTAAGCAAATTAAGCACCTTATCGGCGGCAGGGTTAACGCTAACGGGCTCTAAAAATTCGCCTTTACAGTTAGGGCATGCGCCAATAGCTTCATCATACTCGAAGCCGCATTTTTCACATTTCATAAACTAATCCTCCACAAATAAATTGGACCTCAAAGTCCTATGCTAATTATACATTATTTTTAGCTAAAATACAATATTTTCTTTGGCTAAATTTCTGCTCTTGATTTTTTGTTTATTAACTTCATTATACCGCTTCCTATCAGATAAACCAATAAGCTTGAAGCGATTATGAGGATAAAATATAAGAAGTGCTGTTTAGAAAGCGGTAATTCACCAAACTGTTTTTCTATAAATCTTGCCCAATAATAATGATTCATATAAATTACGGTGCTGATAGTCGCTAAATACTTAGTCTGCTCAAACTGGATCAAATACGATAGATATGATAAACGATTTATTCCGATTATCAGCAAACCGAACATAACAAATATAACAATGGAATCAAATATTCCTTCTGGATGCTGATTCATTATGAAAACACAATATGCCCAACCTGAAATTTCTAAAAGCGTAAACATAATTTTTGCGCCGACTGAAATTCTTTTTTGCTTTAACCGTTCCGTACACTCGTAAAGGAAGCAACCCGCGCACAAACCCGCCACGCCTCTAAGCAGACCGCTATTAAAAATATTGTTTATCCATACACTAGGCTGATTCATATTGCCGTTAAAATTAAACGATATGTACCCATATATAAGTATGGCTACCAGCGGCGCAATCCAAATTGTAAAATTGGTTTTGAACTTTTTAGCAAGCGGGAAAACTATCATGGAGCCTAAGAACAGCGCGCCCAAATACCACGATACTCCCGTAGAATAAAAGGCGCTGTATCCTGCAACCTGGAGGGGCACAATTTCAAAAATCAACATAGCCGACTCCAACAGCACATACTCTGTACCGCGAGGCAAGGCAAATATGTAAACTATATAGCCTATAATTGCAGAGGGGATAAAAAACCACACTAAAGATTTATATTTTCGCAAAACGAATTTAACTGTTTGTTCTCCAATAGGCAACTCATCGTTTAATCCTGCAATTTTCAGCATCATAAAATATCCTGAAATCATAAAGAACGCTTCAACCACAATATATCCGCCAAAGAAAAAGATATTAAAATGGTGCATAATAATTATTATAGAAAACAGGAATTTTGCCACATCAAGATAACAGTTTCTTTTAATCATACAAACCCTCTAAACCAATTCATTGCGTTCATTATATCATAAACCCAAAGGCGACAGCCTTTGAAACTGCAAAGCAGTTGCCGCATCGCAATGCGGTAGGTTTTTTGATACAATGTTCTCAAACGAAAATCGAAAGATTTTCAAACGCGAATGCGTTTCGATGGCGTACCACCGCCATCGGTTTGAGGTTATTATAGCACAGGCCAATTCTCTTTTCAAGGCGTTTTAGCCGAAACAGTATTTTCGATATTGTTATAAAGAAATAAATGTGGTATAATTCATAAAGATAATATGGAAATGAAAGGAAAAGGATTATGAAACTTAACTATAAGCGCGTTTTACTCGTTGGTATGGCATTTTTCCTTATAACTGCCTTTTGGCAGGCCTACGATGCCATTGTTCCTCTGATTCTTACTAACCACTTTGGTCTTCCCCAATCCGCATCAGGCGCGGTTATGTCTATTGATAATGTTTTAGCGGTATTTTTACTGCCCATTTTCGGCTCGCTTTCAGATAAGGTAAACACCCGTTTTGGCAAACGCACCCCCTTTATTTTCATCGGTACGATTATTGCTACAATCTCCTTTATCTGCCTTACCTTTATTGATAACTATCAGTTAGCGCAGATTGTAAATGCAGGTGTTCCCGAAAGCTCCGATGCGGCTAAAGCGGCCCTTGAGTTTACATTAAGCAACCCCTTAGCCCTTGTAGGCTTTATTGCAACTCTACTTGTAACACTTATTGCTATGGCCATTTTCCGCTCTCCCGCGGTGGCTCTTATGCCCGATGTTACGGTTGAGCCCCTTCGTTCCAAGGCTAACGCCATAATAAATCTTACGGGTACTGCAGGCGGAATTATCGTACTTGTTTTAGGTATGGTATTTGCCACCTCCAAAAACAGCTTTATGCAATATACACCCTATGTTATCGCTGTTTGTATCGTCATGATATTAGGCTTTATCATCTTCCTTTTGGGCGTTAAGGAAAACAAGTGGGCAAGGGAGATGGAGGAGGATTCCATAAGACTCGGCCTTGAAAAAGCAGAGGATGAGGAATCAAATGAAAACTCCTCACATAAACTATCAAAAGCAGAGTTTAAATCCTTTATGCTTATTCTCGCATCGGTTGCCCTTTGGTATATCGGATATAACTCCATTACAAGCAAATACTCGGTTTATGCCACCAATATATTGGGCTTTGATTTTAACTTTACGCTTATCATCGCTCAGGCGGCGGCTATTGTTTCCTACATCCCCGTTGGTATAATTGCCTCTAAGGCAGGAAGAAGAAAGACCGTTCTTGCAGGCGTTGCAATGCTCACTATAGCATTCTTCCTTGGCGTTTTCGTAACCCCACAAACCCCCGAGATAATTATGTATCCCATATTTATTCTTGCGGGTATCGGTTGGGCTACCATTAACGTTAACTCCTTCCCCATGGCAGTTGAGCTTGCCAAGCACGGTAATGTGGGTAAATACACGGGCTACTATTACACCGCCTCTATGGCAGCGCAGATTGTGGCTCCCATACTCTCAGGCTTCTTATATGATATATTCGGTATGAGATTTACCTTCTTTACCTTTGGCGCCTTGTTTGTGGCATTCTCCTTTGTAACTATGTTTTTTGTTAAGCACGGTGATGCTCAGAAGATAGAGGAAAAGAGCATCCTTGAACACCTTGATGTAGATTGATTATGATACCTTTAATTATTATATTTTCTATTTTATTTATTCTTTTCTTGGTTTATATTCTGTTTCTTGTAAGGCCTTATAAAATTGAGTTTGATAAAAGGCTTCTCGGTGATTATGCCCATAGAGGTCTTCACGGCAAGGGTATACCCGAAAACTCTCTTTTCGCTTTTGAGGCGGCCGTTGGTAAGGGCTTTGGAATTGAGCTTGATGTTCAGTTATCAAAAGAGGGAGAGGTTATGGTTTTTCACGACTATAATCTAAAAAGGATGACGGGGCTTGATAAAAAGCTACGCGACCTTACCCTTAGTGAGCTTAAAGAATTAAGGCTCAAAGAAACAGATGAAAAAATCCCAACGCTTAAAGAGGCTTTAGAGCTTGTAGGCGGCAGGGTGCCAATACTCATTGAGCTTAAAGGCGAGGATTTTGATGTTTCCCTTTGCGGAAAGGTTGCCGAAATTCTTAAAGGTTACAAGGGACTTTACTGCTTAGAATCCTTTAATCCCTTTTTGGTAAGAGAAATAGGCCGACTTCTCCCCAACTCTTTCAGAGGCCTTCTCTATACCAATTATCTTCGCGGCAGTAATATTACCATACTTAAAATATTCGGTTCGGCAATGGCTCTTAATTTTATAGCAAAGCCCCATTTTATATCCTATAATAAGGATGACCGAAACAGTATTCCCGTTAAGATAACTACAGGGCTTTATAAGGCGCCAAAGTTTGTTTGGACTGTGGGCCCCAAGGGATATACGCTTGCAAAAGAGCTTGGGGAAAGCCCCATATTTGAAAACCCGTAACCACCAAATCAGTTGACCTTACAAAAAATTTATGTTACTATGAATAAAAATTAACGGAGGTTAAATTTATGAACGATAAAGTGCGCGAACTATTAAATCAGCAGATTAACAAGGAGTTTTACTCTGCTTATCTTTACCTTGATTTTTCAAACTATTTTGAGGATAGAGGGCTTGATGGCTTTGCCAACTGGTATATGATTCAGGCTCAGGAGGAGCGTGACCACGCAATGCTCTTTTACAGATATCTTCAGAACGAAAATCAGAAGGTAACCTTAGAGGCAATTGATAAGCCTGATAAGGTTTTTGAGTGCGATATGGATGTTCTTAAAGCAGGTCTTGCCCATGAGGAGTATGTAACCTCGCTTATTAACGATATTTATGCCGCCGCATATGAGGTTAAGGATTTCCGCACAATGCAATTCCTTGATTGGTTTGTTAAGGAGCAGGGCGAAGAGGAAACTAACGCCAACGATATGATTACCAAGATGGAGCTTTTCGGCTCTGATCCCAAGAGCCTTTATATGCTTAATCAGGAATTGGCGGCAAGAATTTATTCTGCCCCCTCGCTCGTTTTATAATAATATTAAAAGTCCCGAAAATTCGGGACTTTTTTATTGCCATTTTCTGTTTATAATGGTATAATTACTTAAATCCGTATCAAAAGGTGAGTTTATGAAAAAATTTGGATTGCGTCATCCAAAACAAGTGAAGTAAAAGAAATTAAAATATTTTTAGATAAAATGTAAAATTTAGACTTTTTAACTAGTTCTATTGAGGTGAATTTAGTGAATTATACAGAAGATAAAATAAACTCTAAAGAAGGTAAAGAAGAGTATGTAAATAATCTTCTTGATATCATTGAAAAAAGGCAGGAAGAGGCTAAAAAGATACGCCGAGATTATATTTCCGATATTTTTTCCAATCAGGAAAAATACCGAAACGATTTTAAGGAGATGCTCGGTTGGCCCCTTGTAAATTATAAGGCCGAGGGCGCCCCTAAGGTTACCTTAGAAAAGCTTTTTGAAAACGAAACCCACGAAAGTTTTCGTATGAGCCTTCAGGTTTTGGAGGGGTTAAGCGTTTCGGGACTCTTCTTTAAGGTTAAATCTAAAGAGGCAAAGCCCCTTGTTTTAGTTCAGCACGGAGGACTCGGAACACCCGAATTTATAGCGGGCTTTTACGGGGGCACCTCTAACTACAACGATATGCTGGAGCGTGTTGCCTCTAATGGTGTTCACGTGTTTGCCACACAACTGCTTTTATGGGATAAGCCTTCTTACGAGGTTGATTTTAACCGCGAAAACATTGATGCAAGGCTTAAAAGGGTAGGCAGCTCTATTACGGCGATAGAGGTATTTGCTCTTACCCGAATCCTTGATTATTTTGAGGATAAGGATTATGTTAAGAATTTCGGTATGGTGGGTATGTCCTACGGGGGCTTCTATACCCTATTTACCACCGCTGTTGATACGAGAATTAAATCGGCGGTTTCCAGCTCCTTTTTCAACACAAGGGATAAGGTTGGCTGGAGTGATTGGGTATGGCATAATTCGGCATATAAGTTTGATGATGCCGAGGTTGCCTGCTTGGTTTATCCGAGAAGAATCCATCTTGCTATAGGCGATAATGATGAGTTATTCAACTACAAGCACAGTGAAAAATCCTTTGAAGAAATTAAGGAAATCTGCAAAGAGGTTGGCACCGATTGGGTAAAACTTCAGATTTACGAGGGCACCCACGAATTTATAAAAGACGATGAGGCCATAAACACCTTAATTAACGACCTCAATAAATAATTTTTAAGCGGAATTTACAAGTTTTGTAAATTCCGCTTTTTTATGCTTGACTTTGGTGATATATGGTGGTATTATGTGGATATTGTTGGAGGTGTGTGGATTTGTTTGCAAATGAAAGACAGGAAAAAATCTACGAGCTTTTACAGAAAAACGGCGCTGTTACCACATCGGGTTTAGTGGAGACCTTTAAGGTATCCATTGAAACGGTGCGCCGTGACCTGCTTAATATGGAGCTTGAGGGCAGGCTTACCCGAGTTCACGGCGGAGCTGTGGCTAAAAATGATATGAAGCCCTTTTTCAACCTTGAAAAGAGGAATACCGAATTTGAAGCAGAAAAGGAAGAGCTATCCATTAAAGCAATGGAATTTATAAATGAGGGCGATATTATCGGTATTGATTCGGGAAGCACCGCTATTATTTTCTCAAAGCTTTTAAGAACTAAGTTTTCAAAGCTTACCGTTGTTACCCACAGTCTTGATGTGTTTAATTTGCTATGCTGCCATAAAGAGTTTTCGGTAATTTTATGCTCGGGGCAGTTTCTAAAAGGAGAAAATGCTTTTTACGGTGCTTTAACCCTTGATGCCCTATCCACCCTGCACATTCAAAAATCCTTTATATTCCCAAGCGCAGTTTCTCTTGAAAACGGCATCTGCGATTACCAGAGTGAACTTTATCAGATTCAAAGAGAATATTTTAAGCACTCAGATGAGATTTTTGTTCTTGCCGATAGCAGTAAATTCCAAAAAAATGCGATGCTTAAGGTTTCGGATATGAGTAAGGCTCACATCTATATAACCGATTCAAAGCTCCCGCAGGAGCTTGTTTCTGTTTATAAAGAAAATGATATCATCATTTACAAAGGAGATAATCAAAATGGTTAAGTTGGCGGGCAAGAAGCAGGTAAACGCTTTTGCATATCTTCTTGCCTTTACCTATATGGCTAGCTATATAACGAGAATCAACTTTGGCACCGTAATATCCGAGATGGAAACGGCAACAAGCATTTCCCGAAGCCTTTTATCGCTTTCCCTTACGGGAAGCTTTATAACCTACGGGATAGGTCAGATTATAAGCGGAATTATCGGAGATAAATTCTCTCCTAAAAAGTTGGTTTCAATGGGATTTATTGTAACAATTGTTATGAATCTGCTTATTCCCCTTTGCAAAAGCCCATATCTTATGCTGATAATTTGGTGTGTAAACGGCTTCGCTCAAAGCCTTATGTGGCCGCCTATGGTTCGGCTTATGACTACGCTTTTAGATGATATAGATTATAAGAATGCCGTGGCTAAGGTTTCTTACGGTAGTAGTTTAGGCACCATCGCAATTTATTTCATCTCCCCCGTTTTAATATCCCTGTTTAATTATAAGGCCGTATTTATTTTCTCAGCAATATTCGGTGCGATTGCCCTTTTAGTATGGAACAAAAAATGTGTTGATATAGATATTTCGATACCCGTAAAGAAAGAAAATAATAAAAAAAGCAGGGAGTATTCCTTGTTTACTCCCCTACTCCTTCTTATTATGGTGGCAATTATCCTTCAAGGACTTCTCCGTGACGGAATAACCACCTGGATGCCAACCTATATTGCCGATACATATAATTTCAGCAACTCTATTTCTATTTTAACAAATGTTATTATGCCGATTTTCAGTATTGTTTGCTTTAAGTTAGCGACAAGACTTTATGTTACAAGATTTACAAATCCCTTAACCTGCGCCGCAATGTTTTTCGGTATAGGCTCAATGTTCGCTATATCGCTTTACTTTGTTACGGGCAACAACGCTATATTATCGATTATCTTTTCCGCTCTGCTTACGGGAAGTATGCACGCAGTTAACCTGATGCTTATCTGTATGCTCCCAGCTTTTTTTGAAAAAAGCGGAAATGTTTCCACCGTTTCGGGTGTGCTTAATTCCTGCACCTATATAGGAAGCGCCTTATCCTCTTACGGTATTGCCTATATATCAGAAAAAGCAGGCTGGAACACCACCCTGTTTTTATGGATTGCTATTGCGCTTTTAGGAACGGCTATATGCGTTGTTTGCATAAAACCTTGGAGGAAGAAATTTATTTCTTAATTCTCTTAAACGAAATCTCGTTTAAAAGTGTGAAAATCAAAATCAAGGCCCCTCCGATAATTTGAACAGCGGTTATCTCCTCTTTAAGTATAAACACCGAAACGACCACCGCTATTAAGGGGTCTATGTAGCTTAGCACCGCCGCCTGCTGTCCCTCAATTTCCTTAAGTGAAGAAAAATAAAGCAGATAGGTGATTCCCGTGTGGATAACACCTACTGTAAGCAAGCAAATTAAACCATCGGTCCTCAAAGAGATTATATTTATACCTTCACTCAAAAGAACATAAGGAATGAGAACGGCAGCGGCGGAGGCGAACTGCAAAAATGTTCGGTATATACCGCTAATGCCCTTAATAGCCTTATTAAGCAGCATAACCGTAGCATAAAGGCAGGCGGCGCCAATGCCGAAGCCTATTCCCTTAAGATTGCTTTCCTGACCGCTCATATTGCCTATACCCGTTAGCAAAACAAGACCTACGCTGGAAAAAACAAAACAGATGGCCTTTTTCAAGGTCATTTTTTCTTTGAATAGAATAGGGCTTAGTACCGTTACTATAACGGGGGCAAAATAATAGCTGAGAGTTGCCACCGAAACGGTGGTATATTTATAGGCCTCAAACAGAAATATCCAGTTAAAGCCCATTGCCGCCCCCGAGAGAAGCAATAGTGCTATTTCCTTTTTGGCCTCATAAAGTGCCATCCTTTGCTTTGATATTAAAAGATAGGCGCCTACAATAACCAAGGCGAGTAATGCTCTGTAAAGAGCAATCTCCCCCGAAGGAAGCGGTATATACCGCACGAAAACACCTATGGTACCGAAAACCGCCATAGAAATTGCAAAGGTAAACTTACTGTTAACAGAACGCTTCATATAATACCTCAAAAAATTTATATAAACCATTATAATACGCTTCTTATCAATTGACAAGGTTTTACTGCTGTGGTAAACTAAAATAAGTTTTTATTAGGAGGCGATGCTATGAGGAACACCGTTAAACAAGCTCTTATATCTACCCTTCCCGTGCTCACGGGATATCTTGTTTTAGGCTTTGGCTTCGGTATTATTCTTAAAGCAAACGGGTTTAGTATTGCCCTTGCCGCCGCTATGAGCATATTTATTTATGCAGGCTCTATGCAGTATGCGGCTATCGGTCTGCTTACAGGCGGCGCATCTCTTATAACAGCGGCTCTCACCACCCTTATGGTTAATGCCCGCCATATTTTCTATGGAATTTCTATGATAGAGCGCTATAAGGGTATGGGAATTAAAAAGCCATATCTCATTTTTGCCTTAACCGATGAAACATATTCCCTTGTATGCCACGACAACGAGGATATAAGCGAAGCAGACAGAGGAAGATATTATCTTTTAGTATCGCTTTTTAATCAGATATATTGGGTTTTGGGCTCCCTCTTGGGCGCCGTTGTGGGTACCGTTGTTAAATTCAACAGCGAAGGCGTAGATTTTGCCCTTACAGCCCTTTTTATAACCATCTTCCTTGAGCAGTGGTTAACGGCAAAAAGGCACTCCCCCGCTATTATCGGCGTTATAGTATCGGTTATTTGCCTTTTAATCTTCGGGGCGGATAAATTCCTTATACCCACTATGCTTATTATTGCTCTTCTTTTGAGTCTTGAAAAGGAGGCGCAGGAAAATGAATAATCTACATATATGGCTCACGGTAGCTGTAATTGCCCTTGTTACTGCCGCTCTTCGTTTTCTTCCCTTTGTTATATGGGGTGATAAAAGAAAAACACCAAAGCTTATAACCAAGCTTGGCGGCACCCTGCCATATGCGATTATGGGTATGCTTGTGATATATTGCCTTAAAGAAACAAGCTTTGCAAGTTTAGATGGCTTTTTACCCGCGCTTATATCATGCATTGTGGTAGCGGTATCCTATATATTAAAGCGTAATACCCTTATAAGCATTATTTTGGGTACCCTTTGTAATATAATTCTCGTTCAGTTTGTTTTTTAGGAGGCACTTATGTTCAGCGTGATTTTTGATATGGATGGAACATTACTTGATACCCAGCGTATTTTCATTTATGCCTTTGACTATGCAGGGGAAATACATGGTATTCAAAATATGGGAAAATGTGTTCCCGATGTTTGCGGAACTAACGAAGCAGGTTCAAGAAAATATCTTGAAAACAAATTCCCACAGCTTGATGTAATAAAGTTCAGAAGCGATATGAGAGAATATATTGCGAAGAATTTAGTTGTGCGATTTATGAAGGGCGCAAAGGAACTTTTGGATTTTCTTAAAAGCAACAATATAAAATTTGCCCTTGCATCAGGCACATCAAGGCCATCGGTTATGCACCACTTAAACGAGCTTGGTATTGCCGAGGATTTCTACGCAATCGTTTGCGGAGATGATGTTATAAACGGCAAGCCCGCCCCCGATATTTTCCTTTTAACCGCCGAAAAATTAGGCGTGGCGCCCGAAGATTGCTTTGTTTTCGAGGATAGCGAAAACGGAATTAGAGCGGGTGTGGGCGCAGGTATGAAAACCATAGGCGTTGAGGATATTGTGCCATTTAGTGAGGAGGTTAAGGGGCTTATGTTTAAGCAGCTTAATTCTCTTGATGAGGCAATACCTCTATTCGAAGAATATCTTAAATAAAAAACTCCCTTAGGGGAGTTTTTATTTTAATATTTCGACGGCGCATTTGCAAAAGGCAGCAACACCCAAGGGCAATACATCCTCATTAAAGAGCACTCTCGGATGATGGGCTGTATATTCCCCTTTATTATCACTAAATCCTGCCGAGAGATAGATATATGCCGAAGGTACCCTCTCGGATATAAAGGCAAAATCATCGGAGGCGGTTACGGATATATCGGGGATGGTCTTAATATCCCTACTGAGTTCCTTTATATACTCTACCACTCTTTCGGTAAAATCCCTATTGCATATAAGGGGCGGTGTTCCCGAATTAAACCGAAGCTTTGCGCTACCGCCTAACTTTTCCGCGATTCTTTTTACGGTTTTTTCGGTTTCCGCCTTAAGCTCCTCCCGTTTAGAGCTGCTACTTGTTCTGATTGTTCCTTCTATATATACTCTTTCGGGAATAACATTAGCCGTATTGCCACCCGAAAATTTTCCTATTGTTATGAGGCTTTCATTTTCCTTTGCCAAGGCTTCAAGCACCTTATAGATATTTACTCCTATTTTTATGGGGTTAACCGTTAAATGAGCCATGGCGCCGTGACCGCCCCTACCCTCCACCGTTACGGTAAATCTATCGGCGCTGTTCATCATAACTGCAGTATTGTTATACATAACGGTACCAACAGGTATATTCCCCGCCCCTACATGAAACGCAAGGGCAAAATCGGGGGAAGGCTCATCAAAAAGCCCATTATCCATCATATTTTTTGCGCCCTCCAAGGTTTCCTCGGCGGGTTGAAACATAAGTTTAACGGTACCCTTTAGTTTATCCTCCATCTCACACAGTATTTTTGCGGCGGTGAGCAGCATTGCGGCGTGTAAATCGTGGCCGCAGGTATGAGCGCAATTTGTTTTTGAGGCAAACTCAAGTCCGCTCTCCTCCCGCATGGGCAGAGCATCCATATCAGCCCGTAAAAGCAAAACGGGTTTTCCTTTGCCTAAGGCGGCCGTAACACCGTTACCGCAAAGTATGGGAGTTAGCTTAAGCGCCCTTAATTCATCGAAAATATATTTTACTGCTTTTGACATATTAAGGCCATCCTCCGCATTTTCGTGAAAAAATCGGCGGTGCTTTATTGTTTCTTCCTTTAACTCTTTAGCCCTTTTATAAAAATCCATTATATCACCCAATTTATTATGCCCATAAAAAAAGCCTCCTTAAAGGAGGCTTTGATTTTATTTGATTTTTCTGGCTTCAATATAGAAGCGTTTATCATCGGCGTGGCCCATAGAAAAGGTTTTACGGGGTAGTGAGCCATCCTGATAAACAGCGGCAAAGAGCTCGCTTTTACCCATACCATCGAATATAAAGCCCACGGTATTTTTTTGCTTGCAAAGCTTTTTAACCGATTCTTCACCATGGATATAATCCACCTCGGCGCTGCTACCTTTAAGATACTCATCAAGGAAATTCTGTAAAGTGGCAACGGCTAACTTTTCCTTTGAGCTTATGCGAATTTCGCGAAGCTTATCACCGTAAACACAGGTGTAGGTCTTGGCATCTGCGCTCTTGCTCTCGCCTCCACAGTATTTTACAAAATCATCAATTATCTTTTCGGGATTTGCGCCGAACACAACTCTGTAAATCGGCTCAAATTCAAGGGCGCTATCGTGGATATTAACAACCTCCACAGCGGCATAGCGGGAAAGCTCGGAGCCGCTTTGCTCATAGCATTTCTTAGCGGTAGCAAGGGAGTGATTACCATCACCCACACAGAAAAGAAGACCGTTATTTCTTTCTGCCAATTTTTGAAGGGCTTCCTCTATTTGCTCGGCGCGGGCCTTATCCACTTTATAGCCCTTTATATCACCGCCGTTTTCCATAAGAGAAAAATCATAAAGCTTATCTAAGTCTTCCGAGCTTTCCTTTAAGATGCCCATAACTAAATCCTCAGGGTCATCAATAAGCAGCATTACGTGGGGTAGCTCCAAGGGGGCATTTTTTCTTATCTCAACCCTCGGGGGAATACGGGATAAAACCGTTTGCTCGGTGGCTCTTACAGCGGCAGTGGTGCCGGGGATGAAATCATAGCACTCTAAATCGATTTTTCCCACAATACCAAGACGCTTTCTACCATCCGACTGTGTTCTCTCTACAAATATAAAGGAATCCTTAACCTCACTAAAAACATTATCTGAGCGATACTGCTCCATTGTTTTGTTTATTTTTTCGATAGCCCTAGAATTATCCTCTTCAAGATAAACCTCGGGCAAAATGCAATTAAGGGCAGAGGGGCTATTCCCCACATTATCCTTAACCCTCTGCCAATATTCAGGCTCAGAGGTATATTGGTCACAAGCGATAACCGCCCACTTATCAAAATCCTTTTCAGGAAGAAGAAAATCGGCGGGAGTGAAACATTTTTTGAAATCCATAAAAATACTCCTTATGATAAATGCCGCTTTAATTCAAGCGGCATCCTTTATTCCGTTAATAATATGAAACCTCGATAGAATTTACGGTATCGTTTTGGGGATCAATCACCACCATAATTCCGCTGCGCTTATCATCCTTTGATATGAAATAATCAAGATGATATTCGGTATCGCTTACGGCATAGAAATGGGAGGGCGCGCCCAAACGCTCAATAACATCGGTAACTGCCGAGCCGTTGCTAACGCCGTTTACCCAGAACTGACCGAACTTTGATTCGGGAATGTTAAGGGAATTTTCAGCGATGACAAACTTAACGATATCGCATTTCTTTATAGCCGCAGAGGATTTGCCGCCGTTATAGAAAACAACATCTATAACATTTTCATATTCATTAACAAAGCGCACCTGCAACTTTTCACCTGCGAATACAACGGTTTTTTCATTATATTCCTCGGGGCTTTCAAAGCTCCATCCCTCTTTTATAAAGGTTTTATAATCTGTGGGCAAGGAGAGATTACTGCCTGAATAGGTAATACGGTATTTATAATTCTTACCGAGATAAACATTGGAATAATTTTCCTCATCATAGAGGCTTATATCAAAATAGGTTGGCATTACCTTATCTGAGGATTTAATTTCGGGTATCTCCACCTTGAAAGTAGGCTCCTCTGCCGAAGATACATCGCTTACACCGTAATTTTCATCTACCTCACTGCATCCTGCAAGGGAAACACAGCTGATAATAAGGATTAAAACTGCCAAGATACTGAAAAATCTCTTCATAGCTTACTCCTAAAAATCTTTATATATTTATTTTATATTTATTATTATTAAATGTCAACCAATTTATTATTCTAAAGCCCTTTTAATATCGAATAAAACTGCCTCTTTAAGCTCATTTGCATCGGCAAATTTTCTTTCTTCCCTTAAAAACTCCTTGGGTTCTATGCGGATATCCTTTCCGTATAGGTCATCATCAAAATTCAGAATATGGGTTTCGCTCATAACACACTTGGTTTCAAAGGTGGGGCGGATGCCGATATTGGATATAGCCTTATATTCCCTGCCATCAATTAAAACGACCGAAGAATAAACGCCAAGCCTTACCCTTTGAAGCTCTTGGGGGTACGCTTGATTAACTGTGGGAAAGCCTAATTCCCTGCCCCGCTTATCTCCGCTTATAACCCTTGCCGTAAATCCGAAGGGCCGATACAAAAGCTTATTGGCTAAGGCTATTTCACCCTTTGATATATAATCTCTTATAAGGGTTGAGGATACGGTCACTCCTTGGGTTTTTATGCCCTCGGCAACCCTCAGCTCAATACCTTTCTTAAGGCAATACTCACCAAGCGTTTTCGTATCACCTTTGGCGCCCTTGCCAAAGCGGTAATTAAAGCCGCATACAAAAAGCTCGGGGGCAAACTCGCGGCAGATCATATCAAGAAAATCATATGGCTCAATATTGCAAACCTCATTAAACTCAAGCGCCTTGATTTCTGTTACGCCTAAATCTTTAAGACCTACAAATCTATCCTCCTTGGTCATAAGAACGCCAAGGGAAGCATCGGTACTTTTTTTAGGAGGCATATTGAAGGTTACGGCAATTATATTAAAGCCCCGCGCTTTTTCTATAACGGCGCGGTGACCTATATGCAGGCCATCAAAGGTGCCGAGAATTACCGCATTTTTCATATACCCTACCCTCCTAAATATTATTTATTATACACTTAATTGCCAATTGATTTTTTTCTTTTTCTATCACGCCGAGACCTAAGAATAAATCGTTATACTTTACTCTGTATAAATCGCCATCCTCAACCTCGGTCAATTTAAGGCGATCAAGATCCAACTGACCTCCGTTTGAAAAGCGGATTGCCTGCTTTTCAGTTATATTAACCCTCGGCAGATACTCCACCGCTTTTTCTTCGCTTATTATAAACTTACCTATATTTTCTTCGGTTAAATCTTCAAGCTTTACGCAGGAAGAAATATCTATACCCGAAGCATTTGTTCTTGAAAGCGCCGCAAGGGTTGCGCCACAGCCTAAACGCTCGCCTATATCTCTGCAAAGCGAACGGATATATGTACCCTTAGAAACCCTTACGCTTATATCGAACTCATTATCTTCTACGGGTGAGCGCAGAGCTATTTCTAATATCTCTACCTGCCTCGGCTCTATCTCCACGGTTTTACCCTGCCTTGCAAGCGCATACATACGCACGCCATCCTTTTTAATAGCGCTGAACATAGGCGGAGTTTGCAGCTGTTTGCCGAGAAATGAATCAAGAACCTTATTTATATCCTCTTCGGTAAAGGCATTTTTTATCTCTTCCCTGCGGTCACACAGAACATTGCCCGTAATATCATCCGTATCGGTGGTAACGCCTAATCTTATTCTTGCGGTATAGGTTTTATCCGCCTCTAAAAGATAGGAGGAAAGGGCGGTTGCTCTTCCCAAAAAAACGGGCAAAACGCCGGTAGCCATAGGGTCAAGAGTTCCCGTATGGCCTACTCGGCGCTCATTTGCTAATCTTTTAATTCGTGCAACTGCACCGAAGGAGGTTATGTTTTCGGGTTTATTTACAAGTAGCAGACCTATCATCTGTTTCCTCCAAAGCCTTTTCGATAAAGCCTAACACCTTTGACTTTACCTCTTCTAAGCTACCGTTAACAGTAGCGCCTGCCGCCGCAGTATGTCCCCCGCCGCCTAACTGCTTACAGATAGCCGAGGCATTAAGGGGCGGATAGGTGCGAAGGGAGGCCTTAAACTCGTTATCACCCGTTTGCTTAAGCGTTACACCTGCGATAACACCCTCTACGCTTCGGGATAAAACGGCAATACCCTCAAGGTCGGTGCCTGAGCAACCCGTTTTCTCCTGCATATCGGCTGTAACGCAGAGAAGCATACATCTTCCATCAAAGTGATATTCGGCGCCTTCAAGCACCATTTTTTCAAGCTCAACCAGCTTTCTTGATTTGGTATCAAACATAAGTTTGTTGATTTTTGCGGCATCAAGCTCAAACTCATAAAGCTCTGCGGCAATTATATGGGTTTTAGCCGTAACGCAGGAATACTTAAAGCAACCCGTATCGGTGGCAATACCCGTATAAAGAGCCTTTGCGGTAATATCATTAACATTAACACGCATTTTAAGCAGTAATTCGTAAATAATTTCGCAGGTGGCAGAGGCGGCTGAATCAAGATAAAGATTTTGCGCATACATAGTGTTTGAAATATGGTGATCTATTGTAAGATCCACCCTATCGCCAAACTCATCTTTAAGTGAGCCTAAAAGTGATTTATCTGCCACATCAACCGCGATAACAGTGGTATTATCCCCTTTAATATGGTCGGTTTCCCTTACGAAATAATCGTACTTAGAGGGGATAACCTCAGGGCACAAAACCGTTGCGCACTTACCAATCTCCTTAAGCCCGTAATAAAGGGCATAGGCGGAGCCTAATGTATCCCCATCGGGTGAAGCGTGGGTAAGAATCACATAGTTATCGTGTTTTTTAAGGAACCTTGCCGTTTGACTAAGATTAAGAAGACGGCAGGAAGCATTTTCTTTAATTCTCATTAACTCCTTAAAATTCCTTTCATAAATTTTGCTTATTTATTAAAAGAATCAATTATTCTTGAAATTTGGGCGCTTGTTTCAATGGAATTATCCGCAATGAATCTAAGCTCGGGGACCTTTCTCAGTGACATACGGCTACCAAGCTCTCTTCTTAAATATCCTGCAACGCTCTTGTTGAGAATTTTAACCGATTCCTCGGTTTTCTCAACGCCTTCAATGGCGCTTACATATACGGTTGCATAGGACATATCTCCCGAAACCTCAAGCTTAATTATGCTGAGCATCTTGCTTACTCTCGGGTCCTTTACCTCACGCAAAAGCTCCGAGAGCGCAAGTTTAATATCTGATGTTACGCGATTTATTTTATATCCTGCCATCAGTCTCTATACTCCTCCATAATGAAGGCTTCAAATACGTCGCCTTCCTTAATATCACCGAACTTCTCAAGACCGATACCGCACTCATAGCCCTGAGCTACCTCGCGGACATCATCTTTGAAGCGGCGGAGTGATGCAATACTATCCTCGGCTACAACTATGCCATCGCGAACAACACGTATCTGACAGTTTCTTGTAACCTTACCGTCGGAAACATAGCAACCTGCAATGGTGCCTACGCCCGAAATCTTATAGGTACTGCGGACCTCTACAGAGCCTAGGATGCTCTCTCTGAACTTAGGAGCAAGCATACCCTTCATAGCGGCTTCTACTTCCTCTATGCAATCGTAAATTACGCGGTACATACGAATATCCACGCCATCCTTTTCGGCAGTTTCCTTGGCAACTGCATCGGGACGGACATTAAAGCCTACAACGATAGCGCCCGAAGCCTGAGCTAACATAACATCGGATTCGTTAATTGCTCCAACGCCACCGTGGATAACGCTAACCTTAACCTCTTCGTTAGAGAGCTTTTCAAGGCTTTCTCTTACTGCCTCAACGCTTCCCTGAACATCGGCCTTAACAATAATATTAAGGGTTTTAAGCTCACCCTCGCTAAGCTGACTGAAAAGATTATCAAGGGTAACCTTCTGTTTGGATTCAAAGAGCTCCTTCTTAATCTTTTCCTTTCTCTGCTCAACGAGTTCACGGGCAAGTCTTTCATCAGAAACGGCATCAAAGCCATCGCCCGCGCTTGGTGTTTCGGCAAGACCTGTAATCTCAACGGGCACAGATGGACCTGCGCTCTTAACGGTTTTTCCGTTTTCATCAACCATTACTCTTACTCTACCAACAGAGGTACCTGCAACGATGATATCACCTGTATTAAGGGTACCGTTCTGAACGAGTAATGTTGCAACAGGGCCTCTGCCCTTATCAAGACGGGCTTCAATTACGAGGCCCTTAGCCTTACGGTCGGGATTTGCCTTAAGCTCGAGCATTTCTGCTACAAGCAGTACGCTTTCAAGCAGATTATCAATTCCATCGCCTGTTTTAGCCGAAACGGGAACACAGATAATATCACCGCCCCAGATTTCAGGAACAAGAGAATGCTCGGTTAACTGCTGCATAATTCTATCGGGATTAGCCTCGGGCTTATCCATCTTGTTAATGGCAACAATAATCTGTACCTCGGCGGCTCTTGCGTGGTTAATAGCCTCAATGGTCTGGGGCATTATACCATCATCAGCGGCAACAACGAGGATGGCAATATCGGTAGCCATGGCTCCGCGCTGACGCATAGAGGTAAATGCGGCGTGACCTGGAGTATCAAGGAAGGTGATATCCTGACCGTTGCAATTAACTCTGTAAGCGCCGATGTGCTGGGTAATTCCGCCTGCCTCTGTATCGGTAACGGCGGTATGCCTGATGGAATCAAGCAAGGATGTTTTACCGTGGTCAACGTGGCCCATAACAACTACTACGGGGCTTCTGGGCTTAAGATCCTCAGCGGCATCCTCGGTAACATCCATAATTTTTTCTTCAATGGTAACCACAACTGCGCGCTGAATTTTTGCGCCCATTTCGGTTACAACGATTTCTGCGGTATCGTAATCAATAACCTGATTTACGGTAGCCATCATACCAAGGGACATAAGGGTTTTGATAACCTCTGCCGCAGTTTTCTTAAGGGCGGCGGCAAGCTCGCTTACGGTTATCTCATCACCCACCGTTACGGTAACGGGGGTTTTCTTTATTCTCTCAAGCTGCATTCTGCGAAGCTTATCTGCCTCGGTTTCACGCTTTGCGCCCTGAGGTCTTCTATAATCCTGAGATTTCTGCTTAATCTTCTGCTTACGGGTGAAGTTATCCTTCATTGAGTGAGCAGGAGCGATGGTTTCATATTTTTCGTTATACTTATCGATATTAACATTGGAGGTGCGGGTATCAACATGGCGAAGCTGAGCAGGGCCGCGGTTGGGAGCAACGCTCTCACCCTTCTCCTTTTTAGGAGGCGCAACCAAGGGACCTGTATAAACCTCTTTTTCCTTGGGTTTATCCGCCTTTTTCTCAGGCTTCTTCTCTTCCTTCTTTTCTACCTTTACCTCTTCCTTCTTGGCAGGCTTCCGAGGCTTCTCTTCAGCAGGCTTTGTTGAAGGCTTAGTTTCCTTCTTCTCTACCTTTTCGGGCTTTTTCTCTACTGACTTTTCAGCAGGTTTTTTAACCTCTTCCTTTTCAGCCTTTTCCTTGGCATCTGCGGCAGCAGCGGCCGCCTTTAACTGCTCAAGTATTGCCATCTGATCGGCAAGCTTTTTATCCTTTTCGCTCTGCCTTGCCTTAGCCGCCTGCTCTCTTGCTTCGGCGCCTGTGGCAAAGTATTCATCAAAGCTCTTAACGGCATTTTTCTTGGTTATATAATCAAAGAAAATACCGATTTCGGTTTCGTTAAGGGATGCTCCCGATTTTTTCTCCTCGCCCATTACCTCTAAAATAAGGGCGGTTATTTCCTTGGAGCTAACGCCGAAATCCTTAGCTATATCACTTACTTTATATTTATTGGTCATTAAACATTTCCTCCCAAACTCATAATTGCATCAGCAAACGAACTGTTATTAACCGAAAGTATTCCGCATTTGCGGCCCACAGCATTTGTTACAGTAAAGGTATCTGTGTTTTGTAGCACCTTTACCTTTACATTATATTTCTCCCCGTGAAAATTTACTTCCTTAAGGCTTTTTTCGGAAATATCACTACATACTATAAGCAGTTTAGATTTTCCTGCCATTACCGAGGCCTTCGAGGCGCCTAATCCATAGGATAGATTTCCCGATTTTGAGGCAAAACCTAATAGGGTTAAAAGCTTATTGTTCAATACCCTTTAACTCCTCTCTGAGTCCCTCATAAATCGTGGTATCAATCTGTTTTTCAAAAGCCTTTGCAAGAGCGTTTATCTTCTGTGCTTTATTAAGGCAATCCTCACACCTGCAAATATAGGCTCCTCTTCCGCAAAGCTTACCCGTTAAATCAAGCTTAATCTCATTTTCGGGGGTTTTTACAATTCTTATCAACTCTGCTTTAGGCTTCATTTCACGACAGCCTACGCACATTCTTGTGGGAATCTTTCTGGGCTTCAATACAGTTCTTACCTTTCAAATTTTATTCGCCGAAAAATCCGCTTTCGGGATGAATATCTATCTTCCAGCCTGTAAGCTTAGCGGCAAGGCGTACATTCTGACCCTTATTACCAATGGCAAGGGATAACTGAGCCTCGGGAACGCTGACCTTACAGATTTTAGCATCGGCATCCTCAATTTCAACCGAAACAACCTTTGCGGGTGAAAGCGCTTCGCTTATGAAGGCGGCGGGATCATCGCTATATTTAACGATATCGATCTTCTCGCCCGAAAGCTCTTCTACTATCTTGTTAACACGGGCGCCCTTAGGACCTATGCAAGCGCCTACTGCATCAACCTCGGGATTCTCAGACCAAACCGCAAGCTTTGTTCTGGAGCCTGCCTGACGGGAGATTGCTTTAATCTCGATAGTACCATCGAATATCTCAGGAACCTCGGTTTCAAAAAGACGCTTTACAAGACCTGGGTGTGTGCGGGATATCATAACCCTCGGTCCCTTTTCGGTTTCCTTAACGCCTACAACATAAATCTTGATGTGGTCACCCTCTGTGAGAATTTCATCGGGCACCTGCTCCATTTTAGGAAGGGTTGCTTCGTTATGGCCGATGGTAAGAATAGCATTACCTGTTTTGGTATCAATTCTCTCAACAACGGCAGTAACAAGCTCTTTATTATGGCTCTGGAACTCTGCCAGCACCTGACCCTTTTCAACCTCTTTAACGCCCTGACGGAAGTTATTCTTAGAGTTCTGCGCAACTATTCTGCCGAACTTTTTGGGGTCAAGCTTAATCTCGATAAAGCCCTCGGCAATAGCCTTGGGATCGATTTCGGCTGCCTCCTCCTTTGAAATCTGGGTAAAGGGATCCTCTACCACATCAACGATTTCCTTGCGGGCAACAACCCTGAAAATCTCGTTTTCCGCATCTATTTTGCAGGAAACGATATCATTGCCGCCGTAATCCTTACGGGCAGCAACAACGATAGCCTCTGCTATCTTATCTGCGATGAACTCCATAGGAATTCCTCTCTCCTCTTCCATAAGACGAAGAGCCTCAAAAAACTCCTTGCTTTCCTTTTTCTCTTTTGCTGTAATTCTCTTAGCCATTTTTATCTATTACCTCCGTTTAATATACTGCTTAAAAATCTTCAAGGGTGATTTTAGAGATTTCTTTTCTTGAAAACTCCTTATTATCACCGTTTATTTCCACGGTAACCGTTCCGTTTTCAAAGGAAACAAGCCTACCGATGAATTCCTTTGTTCCATCAACTGCCTTAAAGGTGCGAAGCTTAACATCTTTGCCTATCATAGCGGTAAAGTGTTCATCCCTTGTAAGCTCGCGGCCCAAGCCTGCCGAGCAAACCTCAAGATAATAAGAGCAATCGATTGGATCTGCCTCATCAATAATTGGATCTACCGCGTGGGAAACATTGGTGCAATCATCAATTGTAACACCGTTTTCGCTATCAATAAAAATTCTTAGATAATGGGAAGCACCCTCTTTAACAAAGCGAACATCCCAAAGGTTTACGCCCTCATTTTCTACCGTTTCTTTAACAAGAGCAAAAACCTTTTCGGCTACACCTGCCATTCATTTTCCTCCTACTCAAAACAAAAGTGAGCGGGTTGCCCCACTCACCTTTCTTGCATACTACAATAGTATTATATCACTTTTATTAAAAAAATCAAGTATTATTTTATAATTAGTCAAAAAGGGATGTGCTTTCCTCTTCGCCCTTATAGCTATTGAGATAAATACGAACTATCTGCTCTGTATTGGCGTTGTTGCCATACTCAGGCTCCTGACCGAGAACTACACCAGGCTTTGCCTCGGTATCGTATTTCTCAACAACCTCGATATTCTCATAAAGGAAGCCCTGTTTGAGAAGCTCAAGCTTAGCCGAAGCCTCATCAAGACCAACAACATTGGCTATCTTTATCTCTGTAGGTCCTAAGCTGATGGTTACGAGAATCTCGGTTTCGTTTTCTACCTGCTCACCTGCCGCAACAGACTGTGCGCAGATGGTACCTCTGGCAAACTTATCGGAATACTCCTTACCCTTGATAATAATCTTGAAGCGTTCGTATTCCTCTTCATCGGTTACCTGATGATAATATTTGCCCGAAAGATCGGGAACCGCATACAAAATTTTCGATTCCTCGGCGCCCTCATCCACATCGCCTATGGAGGGGGTGGAGGGCATAACTACCGATTCGGGATTACTTACTACAGGCTCATCATCGCCGCCCATAATACCATCCTTAAATACCGTTGCCGAAAGAATTCCAAACACTATGCCGAAAAGAGCTATGGTGCAAACGGCAGAAATGATTGCATATTTTACTGCGGAATTCTTTTTAGCAGGTTCCTTACCTGCCGCGGCTGCCTTTGCCTCTGCCGCCTTCTTTGCGGCCGCGCGGCGTTCATTTTCCTTGGTTTCGCCGTATACAAGCTCGTTTCTGAAGGTATCAACGCTATCGGTACGGTTTTCTAAATCAAGCTGTAAGCCGTTGGCTATGGAAACCAATACCTGACGGGGCAGTTCATCGGCAAATCTTGCGGGAATAGAAAGGCTATCCCCATTTAATCTATCTTTTGCATCGGGAGGAACTGCGCCTATTAAAACTCTGAAAAGTGTGGCGCTAAGGCCATATACATCGGTATAACCGCCGATTTCATTATCATTAAGACCATACTGCTCGGGAGCCGCATAGCCGCTATATACTCCTGCGGAGAGCCCGCCCTTGCAGGTACGGGTTTCGTTTATGCAGATACCCGTTAAACGAAGCTTACCGTCACGGCAGACATAAACCGTTTCGGGAGAAATGGCGCCGTGGATAATGCCAAGCTCATTAAGCCCCATAACTGTATCAATAAGGGGTAGGAACAGGGGCCTTGCCTGCTCCCATTTAAGACTGCCGTTATTACGGTCAAGAAAAGCCTTTAAGGTAATACCTGAAACAGTATCACTCACCGCATAGGCGGTGCCGTTCTCCTCAAACACCTGACGGGTGGAGGAAAGAACGGGCAAGGGATTTTCATTAAGCTTTTTATTAAGCTCAATAAACTTAAGCAAGCCCTCATTAAAGGCAAACTCCTTGCCATCAACCATAGAAACGGTTTTATCGGGGTTACGGTCAGCCGCGCCGACAGGAAAATACTCCTTAATGTTTACGGCGCTGTTCTCCGCATTATCCCAACCGATATAGGTAATGCCCTCGCCGTTTTTGAGGAGCGCCTTGCCTACCATATAACGATCATTAAGCCAGAATCTTACGGGGAGAGCCTGCGCATCATTTTTAGCATCGCTATCCCATCCGCAGATAGAGCATATTTTTTCATCACCGTTATCGTTCATACAACCGGGACAAAGTCTTTCTGTATTTAACATAAAATACCTCCGAAAACTCGAATTAAGTATATTATACCATACTTGTCAAGTTAGCCAATGTGTTGAGGCCCAATGCTTTGGTTAGCCAAAACATTCAAACCCGAACCAGCCTAAAAGGGCGGTTTTAAGGCGTCTTTCGGCTCTTTGGCGCACATAGGCGTTAGCCTTATGTGCTTCGCATCACCAAAATCCACTCATAAAACTGCACCTTTTAGGTCGTAGAATTTTGTGATAAAAGGATTTTATGATGGGGCGAGGCACAAAACGCAGTTAATCCTATCGGATTAACGAGTATTTTAACGAAGCCACAGCGTGAACTCCTTATCCCAAAATCTGATTCGGGTTTGAATGCTTTGGCTAAATAGCATCTACCACGAATTCCGCATTTTCAGTTATCTGCTTTTTCTTCTTTATGGGAATAAGCTTTTTATACACACAGGTGTGGCGGTCGGTTATAGACCTATCCTCGTGAAGCGAGCCGAAATACCAATGACTGAAGGTGCAGGCTCTGCCGATTTCTTCAAGGTAACCGTTAAGCTTATTTACCCTATCGCTATCGCCGCGCCTTAAAAGCATTGCACTCTTAACAAGGGAGGGTGGCTCGTGGGTGATAATATAATCCACCTTACAGCCCACCTCATCTAAAACGCGGGCGCCATCCGCCATCTCCATAGGGGTGGCCTCTTCCTCGCGCCACCAAAGGCCTTTATCCATCCGCATATCCTTATCGGTGCTCTCCCCTCCGCCAAAGGTGAAAAAGCTGTTGCCATCAATATTGAATATCTGACCTCGCATAAGGTGGAGCAGATTGCCCTTGATTCTATGGACCTTGCCGCCCTTCCAAACGGTTGTGCGGCATTTGAAGATGGTTTCCAGGTTATCGTGGGTACCTTCAACAAAGGCAGTTACAAACTTTTTCTTACTGAAGAAATCTATTACCTGCTTTTCGGTTTTAGAACCATCGAATATATAACCGAAATCGCCGCAAACTATAAGAACATCACCTTTTTTGAGTTTTCTGAACTCCTTATCGTAAAGCCTTTCAAGACAGCCGTGCATATCTCCTGTTACATAAATCATACGGTTCACCCCACTTTATTAAATTTTTCTCTTTTCTTTTGAGAAACTTTAATGTATAATAAATTTATTGATTGTTTGATAATTATACCACATATATACGGAGATTTCTATGGTTAAAAAAATATTTTCGGTTATTTTTTGTATTTTACTGATTTTTTCCATATCCACTACCGCCTACGCCTATGAGCCTACGGGCTTTGATGTGGATGCAAAAAGCGCGTTGCTTGTATCCCTTGATACCGATGAGGTAATCTATTCCAAGAATGAAACCGCCAAGGTTTATCCCGCTTCTATCACTAAGATTATGACGGTAACCTTAATGCTCGAAAGTGAGCTTTTTGATCCCGAAGGTACCGTTGCTATGACCGAAAGCGCCCTAAAGCTTATAAGCGGTACGGGAAGCGTTGTATCCTGGTATAAGGCGGGGCAACAGATAAATCAGTTAGACCTTGTTTATCTTGTGCTGATGTCCTCCTGCGGCGACTGCGCATATCTCGCCGCGGAATACTACGGCGGAACGGTTAATAACTTTGTAAATATGATGAACGCCAAGGCTCAGGAATTAGGCCTTAGCGGCACACATTACAGCAACCCCGTAGGTCTTCACGATGAAAACAACTATACCACCGCCAAGGATACCTACGTTCTTACCAAATACGCCCTTAAAAACGAAATTTTCAAAGAGGTTTGCGAAACCTCAAGATATACGATAGAGGCTACCGAAACAGAACGGGCGCACACCCTTTCCACTACAAACTTTTTGCAGGATAATACAACTAATTACTATTATATGTACGCCAAGGGTGTTAAAACAGGCTTTACCAATGAGGCAGGCAGATGCGTTGTAAGCACAGCCTCCTACAACGGCTACAACTATATGTGCCTTGTTTTCGGTTGTACTGCAAACGCGGGCAAGAGATATGAATTTATAGATAGTAAAAACCTTTATAAATGGGCATTTACCACCTTTGAATTTAAGGAGATAGCCCGTTCGGAAGAGCCAATCTGCGAAATGAAGGTTGAGCTTTCAATGGAAACGGATTTTGTTCCCCTTTATGTTGAGGAAAGCTTTATATCCGTACTTCCTCGGGATGCAGATGAATCCACCATAAGTATAGTTCCCAAGCTCTCGGGTGAAAGTGTTGATGCTCCCGTTAAGAAGGGACAGAAGCTCGGCACCGCCGATATAATCTATGCCGAAAAGGTTATAGGCACCGTTAATTTGGTTGCGGGTGAAAACATTTCGAGAAGCGCCATTTTAGCCATAGGAAGAGGCATTAAAAATTTCTTCACATCTCCCTATATGATAGCAGTTTACATTATTATTGCTATTGCAATTGTAATGTTCGCGGCAGCTGTTTATAAACTGAACAAGGGCCGCTCTAAAAGCCGAAAGGTAAGATATATTCCATACGAAAAGGATGATAGAAATGAAAAACATTAAAAAAGTATTTATCTTATGTCTGGCGCTTTGCCTTATGTGCGCATGCTTTGCAGGCTGTGGCAGCAATGAAAACACCTCAACGGGCAAGTATAAAGCGACCCACACCGCCACCATTTCGGTTAAGGGGCACGGAGATATCCAGCTCGAGCTTTACGGCGAGGTTGCTCCCATAACCGTTGCTAACTTTGAGAAGCTTGCAAACGAAGGCTTTTACGATGGCCTCACCTTCCATAGAATTATAGATGGATTTATGATTCAGGGCGGCGACCCCAAAGGCAACGGTACTGGCGGCAGCGATGAGGAAATCAAGGGTGAGTTTTCGGCAAACGGCGTAGAAAACCCCATATCCCACTCGCGCGGTGTTATCTCTATGGCGAGAAACAGCTACAGCAACGATAGCGCATCTTCTCAGTTCTTTATTATGCACGCTGACGGTAATTATCTTGACGGACAGTATGCCGCATTCGGTTGCGTAACCAAGGGCATGGATGTTGTTGATGACCTTGCCAAAAACACCACCGTTGTTGATGATAACGGCACCGTTCCCGCCAACCTACAACCCGTAATCAGCAAGGTTACCGTTGAGGCGGTAAAATAATAAGAAACAAAAAGGCAGAACTCGGAGTTAATCCGAATTCTGCTTTTTTTCATTTTCTTCAATTTCTGCCTTGCGGATATTGTTAATAAAATCAAGTACCGCATCCCTGTTCTGCTTCTTTCTCACAAGATGGAGAAGCTTTAAGCATTTAAGCTCATAGGGAGATATGGCGAAGGGTAAATCGCCCGCCCCCCGTGTTTGCTGAGCAAGGCGCTTAGGTCCTTTAGAGTTAAGCTCATAATTAAACTTAGAATCTCCCCTGCAATCATCCTCACCGTAAAGGAGCCAATCCGCCGAAACATTATAAAGGGCGGTTATCTTTGCAAGTTCCTCAAAGGTTGGGTTACCAAGCCGCTCCATACGGGCATAGGTATTCCTTTTCATACCAAGTCTTTCTGCAGCGGTTTCCTGAGTAAAGCCTGCTTTTTTTCTTGCCTCGCAAAGTCTTTGATTAGATATGGTTGCATAATCTGTTTTCATATAAAACCCTCTTGACTATTGACCTTTTAGTTGGTATAATCTATTTACTGACGCTGATGTGGCTCAGTTGGTAGAGCAGCTGATTCGTAATCAGCAGATCGTGGGTTCGAGTCCCATCATCAGCTCCAAAATCCTGATTGCAAATGCAATCGGGATTTTTCTTTTATATTGTAAAACTTTTGTAGATAATTGTCAAGATATTTGGCATTTTAGCGAATAAAAAAGTTTCTGAAAATTCAAGTCTTTTTAGTCGAAAGGAAAAAAATTTAATAAGTTTATTCCTATTTACAGGCGGTAATAATGTTTATACAGAAAAATTTACTGAGGTGCCGCCATGTATAATAATAAGGTTATTATCTGCGGGGTTGATACATCTACCCTGCCACTGCTTAAAGAAAGCCGCAAGGAAGAGCTTTTAAGAAAAATCAAGCTTGGCGATAAAAATGCCCGTACCGAGCTTATTAACGGAAATCTCCGTTTGGTGCTGAGTGTTGTTCAGCGGTTTTCGGGCAGGGGGGAAAATCCCGATGATTTATTTCAGGTGGGTTGTATCGGGCTTATTAAATCAATAGATAATTTTGATATAACCCAGAATGTTCGGTTTTCCACCTACGCGGTACCAATGATAATAGGTGAAATCAGGCGGTATTTGAGGGATAATAATTCGGTGCGGGTAAGCCGCTCTATTAAGGATACGGCCTATAGGGCAATGCAGGTTAAGGAAAGGCTTATGAACGAAACCCAAAGAGAGCCTACCGTAACCGAAATAGCGAAGGAGCTTGATATTCCCAGAGAGGATGTGGTTATAGCCCTTGAAAGCATTGTTGACCCCATCTCTTTATATGACCCCGTTTACTCAGATGGCGGCGATACCATATATGTTCTTGACCAGATAGGCGATAACAATGATGACCGCAACTGGCTTGATGAAATAGCCTTTAAGGAATCTATCCGCAATTTGAGTGAGAGGGAGCGAAATATTCTCACATTGCGGTTTATAAGAGGTAAAACACAGATGGAGGTTTCTCAGGAGATAGGCATTTCTCAAGCGCAGGTTTCCCGACTTGAAAAGGGCGCCATAAACAAGATTAAAGAGGGATAAAAAATGCTCAGGATTATCCTGAGCATTTTTTCTATTATTCTATCATATCAGATTAGCAAATACCTTTATTGCGCTTATAACGTTTTCCTCCATCGCCTTTTCGGCATCAAGAAGAACATCGTGAAATTGAGTATATTTCTTATCCGATACGGCCTCGGCTCCTGCCTTTGCCATATATGTATAATAATTGATTTTTCTAACGCCTCTTTTAATAACCTTTTTATAGTCTGCTTCGCTCACACCTGAGCCGCCGTGCATAACTATAGGAAGACCGTTAAGCGCCTCGCTCAGCGCCGACACTCTTTCAAAATCAAGCCTTGGAGTATCGTTATAAAAACCATGAGCAGTACCGAAAGCGCAAGCAAGAGCATCAATTCCCGTTTCTTCTAAAAAGCGCGCCGCAACATTGGGCTCGGTATAGATAGAAACTCTTTTATCATCATCACTTGCAGTAACGGCGCCGCCAAAGCCGCCGCGCCTTGCTCCCATAGAGCCGAGCTCTGCTTCAACAGATGCACCGTAAGCCTTAGCCATACCTACCACCTGTTTGGTATTAGCGATGTTTTCCTCCAAAGGAAGCTCTGAGCCATCATACATAACCGAGGTAAAGCCAAGCTCTAAACCTCTTTTGATATAATTAATATCTGTGCCGTGATCTAAATGAACGCAAATGGGCACCTTGGCATTTTTTGCATACCAGAGAACAGCTGAAATTATTTCCTCCATAGTGCAGATACCCTTTTCCTCGTGTATTTGCGCATGGGTTATAACAACAGGCTGATTGGTTTTTTCTGCCGCCCTTACAACAGCGCGAAGGCTTGCTATATTAGGCGCATTAAAACAGCCTACTGCTATATTCTTCTCTTTTGCAATATCAAGTATTTCTTTCAAATTAACAAGCATCTAAAAGGCTCCTTCAAAATTCTTTTTATCATTCACAAAGGTAAATTTAACAGCAGTGGTACAGCTTTCTTCAGGATTTAAGAATTTAAGCGTTCCATCAGCTCGCAAAACATCTCTGCCATCTGGGGTACAGTTACCTGGCTCAAGACCTAAAACATAATCGGTTTTACCCATCATTTTCCACTGGGTAAAGCAGGGCAGGGTATTTGTGTTATAGCTTAAAACAACGCCCTTACTTATATCCTTATTATAAATACCTGCGCTTGCCACACCTTTTTTCTCTATCATATCGTAATAAAAGCAACACTCCTCATACTTTGCCTGAGGCTTTTCCATATTAAGAGCATTATCAAGGTCGCCCTTGGCACGCTCGTTTCTCGGCGTAACCTTATTGTTAGGTATCTTAACGATACTGTTTTCACTAAGCAGCGGATAACCCATATTGCAATGATACATAATCATATAGGGTGAAACGGTATCCCCCTCGTTTGAAACGGTATCCCTTACCTCAAAGGTGTTTTGGGTATAAGAAAAGGTGTAAACCCTGTTCATAACAAGCTTTCTGCCAAAGATAACGCCATCGATTATTTTTAATTTTACAGTAAGGCTCTGGGTGGTTTCCTCAATTCCTATAAGCTCAGCGGGAATATGGGATACTGTGCCGTGAAGACCTAACTCCTCGCCATCATCCACGCAGGGCGAACCAACTGCCGTAAGACCGCAGGTGGTGAAAAATCCTGCAGTGAAGGATTTAAGAAAACCTGAGCCTTTACCATCGTAATACTGTGGCGCAACATAGCCGCAGGGGGAGAAAAAACCAAAGTTATCTCCGCCGAAGGAGAGCCTTGAAACATCGCCTGCTCTATCAAGGCTGAGCCACGCCTCAAGGCCTAAACCGTTGCGGATATAGAGAAACCGCATACCGTTTCCCTTGCCGTTTTTCAGAGCATACTGCTCTGCGCCTCTTATCTGTAAAGGATTACCAATATAATCTTTCATTATCTTAACTCCTTAACTTGATTATAAAGTTTTTTGTACTTTTTATAAAAAGACGAGTAAAGATTTTTCATTTCATTATCAGGCGCAAATACCTTGCGAATCGGCACCATTTTAGCTACAGTAGCCCTGATATTTTCGAACGCTCCTATGGCCGCTCCCGTAATTGCCACAGTACCAGCGGCACCTACCTCCTTGCAGTTAAGGGCGGTAATTTCTCTGCCGAGAATATCCGCTTTAATCTGAAGCCATAAATCAGAGGTTGCTCCGCCACCCGTTGCCCTAATTTCAGTAATATCAGCGGTGCTATCGCCCATCGCATCTAAATTAAGAAGCATTTCGTAGGCGGTCCCCTCCATCAGAGCCTTGTAAATATCATATTTATCGGTTTCAAGAGTAATCCCAACCATAGCCGCTTTTGAATCAATATCCATATAAGGAGTGGCGGCGCCTGCAAAATGCGGTAAAATCAAGATACCGGTAGGCTTATCCTTTACGGAATTATCAAGAAGCTCATAAACATTTTCGCCGTTTTCCCTTGCTCTTAAATTTTCGAGCTCGGCAAAATTATCTCTAAACCATTTGAGCGTTGCGCCGCCAGTGTAAGAAAGGGCATAACAAGCGTAACGCTCATTATCAAAGGGCACTAAGGAATAACCCTTATCATAGAAAGACATATCCTTTGGTTTTTCCTCTAAAATAACGGGTATGCACTCTACCGTTCCCGTTCCATCCATGGCTTGATGATAATCGAAAACACCCGCGCCCATCATAGCGGCGACCTGATCGTGATATCCGTTTACCACCTTAATATCATAGTCGATATCAAGCTCTGATCTAACCTTATCGGTAATTTCCCCTGCCAATGTTCCGGACTCAACCGGCTTTGACATAAGCTTTACATCTATACCGCTTTTTTCGAAAACCTCGCTTATCCAGCATCTTTTTTCTATATCAAAGGCTCCCGTTCTTGCCGCGAGGGAATAATCTATATTAGCAACTCCTGTAAGGGTATAGACTATAAAATCTTCACCTAAAAGAATTCTTTTGCATTTTGAAAAGACTACAGGATTATTATTTTTTTGCCAAAGTATCTTTGAAATGCTATACATAGGATGGGGCTTGGCGCCTGTAAGGAGGGTCAACCTCTCCTCACCTATTTTTTCGCAGAGCTCTTTGCACTCTGTGTTACCTCTCGGGTCGGTATAAAGCATAGAGGGAGATAAGATATTATCGTTTTCATCAAGCATTGCAAAGGTTTCGCCAAAGCTTGTAACGCCTAATGCATCTATTTTATACTTCCCTGCGGCAACCTTCAAAAGCTTCATAACGCCGTTTCTAAGGTCTTTGAAATCAATTTCGTGCTGACCATCCTTATGGGCGGTGTTATATTCGGTATAGTAGGTATCAAGCAACTGCGCGTTCTCATCATATAGCACAATTTTACAGCCCGTTGTTCCTATATCAAGTCCACCAATAATCATAGCTTAATCCTCGATGCTAACAACATCATAGCCAAGATAATATTTGAAAGCCTCTTCCAAAACCAATTTAACATGGCCGTTTGCCACTGTTGTATGATGCTTAAAACCTCCGCGGGCCAAGCGGATAAGCTTATCCTGCAAGTTGTGAATTTTTGCAACGCCGCCGCAACCGAAAAATTCCTTTTCAATATCATCGGATGTAAACTCACCCTCGCTGAAATAGATGGTTATTTTGCCATTTTCCGTTTTGCAGTTTGAAAAGGTCATCGGGAACGCAGCAATTCTGCCCTCATTTGTTCCCCAACCGCTGCCCGGGTCACCCTTATCGAACATCTTATGAGAGGTAACGGTACCTTTCTCCTTCATAAGCTTCTGAGCAGTTGAACCGCAATGGAAAAGTATAACCTTATCAGGATCTTCCCCGTAGTTATTGTTCCAATCAAGGCAAGCGGCAGGTCCCTCAGTAGCCAAGGAGAGCGCTCTCATTGTTATAGCAGAGCACATATCTATTTCACAAGAGGCGGTAATTCCCCTATCGTTAAGCTCGGAGAGAAGCACACAGGGACAAACTCTGAGATAGGTTTCCATCTCATTCCAGCAACGAAGAGCTATGGCATCAAGATGATAGGTTTCTATGTATTCATCAATAACCACGCTGATTTTCGCCAACATATTCTTTTTATCCTCAGGTACATTAGAAAAATCAGTATATGCTTCCAGAGTCTTTTTCTTAGCAATCACCGCATTGTCATCATCGGATTTAGCTCTTACCAACTCGAAAAGCTCGGATAAATCAAAGCTTTCCACATTTATGCCATGGCGCTGCATAGTTATTTCATCAAAGCGCACCGTCTTAAAAGCGGTGGTACGAGCGCCGATACAACCTATGGTAAATCTCTTCATACCATTTACCACACGGCAAATCGCGGCAAAATCGTGAAGATTTCTAGTGAATTCAGGAGTCAAAGGATTTACCACATGGGGCTTCATAACGGTATAAGGAACCCTATACTGCTCAAAAACATCGGTTACAGAAAACTTACCGCAGTAGGCATCTCTGCGATGCTTAAAATCCATCTTGCCTATCTCATCTGGATAAGCCTGCATCAATATGGGAACACCTGCATCCTGTAGAGCGGCAATAGCGCCATTTTCATCGATAAATATAGGCATACATAGGATAACGCCATCGTACTCACCCTTATGAGATTTAAGCCATTCGGCATAAAGCCTACCCTCATCTCTGGTTTCAACTGCACCGTAACGAGTGGCCGCCTTATCCATCATAATATACTCGTATCCCGCATCGGTAACGGCCTTTACCATATCCTCACGGGCGCCTTCAATTAGTTCGGCGGGCATAAAGCCACGGTTTCCGAAGAATAGCGCAAAAGTCTGTTTTTTCATAAATTACCTCCCAAAAAATTTCAACTTGATTTTAACAAATTTTATGATATAATCATAGTCAATAATATACCTAAAATTGTAAATTTGTACGGAAGGTGCGAATTTTTGTGATGATAGAATTAGAGTTGGCTCAGATACAAGAGGTTATGAAATCCTTTTATATTACATCGGGTATAAGGTTTGTGCTTTTTGATGCCGCTTTTAAGGAAATCTTATCCTATCCCGAAAGGGATTGTGATTTCTGCAAAATTATGAAAGCCTGCCCGAACACACGAAGAAAATGCCGCCTTGCCGATCGCCGTTCCTTTGAAAACTGTGAAAAAACGGGCAGGCTTTTTATCTATAAATGCCACGCAGGGTTAGTTGAGGCTGTTATTCCCCTCTACGAAAATAAAAAAATCATCGGGTACCTTATGTTTGGTCAGATTACCGATGACAGTGACAAAGAAAAGCTTTATGATAATATTACCTTTTGGTCCCAAAGGTACGGTATGGAAAAGACCGCTCTTCGAGGCGCAATAAAAAATATAACCTATAAAACAGAGGAGCAAATTTACGCCGCCGCAAAGATTATGGAAATATGCACCTCCTATATAATATACAAAGAGCTTATCTCCCCTGAAAGCGACCGAGCAATTAAGCTTGCCAAGGGTTATATAGAAGAGCATTTAAGCGAGGAGCTTGATATAAAAACTCTTTGCGAAAATCTTGGTATGGGCAGAACAACCCTATATGAGCTTTTCAAAAAAGAAACGGGAATGGGCATTGCCGCATATATAAGAAAAAGGCGATTGCATAAAGCTAAAAAACTACTTAAAACCACCGATTTAACAATATCGGAAATCGCCTTATCAACGGGTTTTAGCGACTATAATTATTTCAGCCGCATATACAAAAAAGTCTACGGTAAATCGCCTAAAAACTACAGATAAAAAAACGCCATAGATTAAGGTGTAATCTATGGCGTTTAATTTTAATCTCTTATGTTATCTTCTTTTTTCTTTTTAAGCTCTATATGGATAAGAATACTCAAAAGGGCTCTTAGCAGTATTACCGCGCCTAAGATATAAAGCTCGCTTAAATCCTTAACGAGAACCGTTCTCAGAATCTCTGCGCCCATCTTAAATTCAAGGCCCGTTGCAAATCCGCGAGCAAGATTTGTTTGCAAATCTATGTTTTTCTTCATAAAAGAGTTTTGGATATAGCTCCAAAATCCCTTGAGAGCAGTCCAAGTAACAACGAAAATGCCCATAAGCTCCAGCAGAGTGATGATATAAGGCAGGCCTGTTTCTATTATGTGACTAATAACCTTCATATGTTATCTCTCCATATATTTTTTACCATTGTATCACAAAAGATTACTGTTTGCAATAAAAAAAGCAAAGGCTCCCTTGTGTAAAGGGAGCTGTTGAGCGATAGCGAAACTGAGAGATTGGCTATTAAAGAATAAATAATAAAGAAGAAAAAATAAATTTGGAGTTTCGCAAGGCCAAACCGTATATTTCGTCGGCATTACCGACACCAATTTTATTATTTATTATTTCTTATTTACAAAAGACTGAGGGGTTGTTGGTTTTACAATCCTCCCACCGCTAACGAGGTCCACCCTCCTTTACACAAGGAGGGCTTTGTATTTACGACGCTTCTTTTAATTGTTCGTTTGCAACGGATTGCGCGGTTTCGAGCATATTTTCTGCGAAAATGCCGTAGCCTTTGGTGCTATCATCCACAAGTACGTGGGTAACGGCGCCGATAAGCTTGCCGTTTTGAAGTATGGGTGAGCCGCTCACGTGTGTGTCAATATAGGACCAACACATTTTTTGCATTTTATACTTTTCAAATTCCCCCATAAAATACAAAGAAATCGCACCAAATCGGCACGATTTCTTGTATTATAGGAAATCTATATTTGTTTATACGTGTTATAATAGGACCAACATTTTAAGACATAGAACCGTCACATGTCTTCTTAGGCCCAATACACAAAGTGTATAACTTAATATACTTTATAAAAATTTCCTAATTCAAAATTCGAATCCTGATTTATACCATTTAGATAAGTTCTCAAAATACAATAAATGATTTTTCAACCAGAGATTTTGGTCAAAATCAGAATCATCTCCATGAATGTAAGATGCATCAATTTTAACCAAAAATTTTATCAAGTATGGTAATAATTTGCCTTTATTTATATCCATTTCATCCATATTATGCAATATGGATAAAAAACACTTCGTGCGCTCAAACATAAGATAATCACGTATACGTGCGGTTAATAAATATTCATTTAAACTTTCCTTTGTGTATTTCATTTTCAGAATTTTTGTTATAAATTTGTATTCAATTTCACTAATTTCCCCTTGTGTCAACACAAAAGAAATATAGTCTAAAATAACTTGATTTATTGTTTCGTCCATATCAGAATCAGATTGTAATTGCAATCCTGTTACTTCTGTTATTTCATTTTTCGTATTTTTTGCAAGCAATCGAAACACATCGAGCTCAACGCACAAAATACCCGCCCCAACCAAATCAAGTAATTCTTCATCTGAAAGCTTTTCATCATTTTCGAGCATATATTTAATCCCCCTTTCCTGATTTTAAAATTTTAGTCTTACAGAGTCCACTTGCCATTGGAACCCAATTTTATTTTACTTTGCTCGGTAGCCTGTTTGACAGCTTCTTCAAACAATGCGACTACAATATTACCCATTCTTGTATATCCCATAAGCTTTGCTGCCTCGCGAATTAAATCTTCTTCCGAGAGGCTAATTTGCTGTTCAAGAACATAACAAACCGCATTGACGGCTTCGGTAATAGGAACATCTTTGGTATCACGCTTATTATCACCATCGCCTGTTGCACGGATAAATGTATAATTTTCAGACAGTTGACCATTGTTCCAATAAATTTTTTCGCCATTCTGCATTGTAAAGTTGAGCTTTAGGGCAGCATAAACTCTATCCATATACTCCTGAATTCTACTTCCAGAACGGGCAATACCGAAGCTTTGTACAACCCTTTTAGTAAGCATACTATGGCTTATTGGTGCTTCGCTGAGCATAACAAGTTGAACCGACTGCACAATCTCGGTCCTATGCCAACCTGAAATAAACTCGTCGGCTGACATATATCGATTATTAAGTTTAGCGGCTTTATATGCTGTTAAATTGTCATTCGTTTTAATGGACACAGGTTCATTAAAATGCATATTTGCCGACAAAACTTCAGGTGTTTTTGCTTGTACAGTTTCATGTTGTTCTTCGATTTGGCTTTTTATACCATTTTGCAAATCTTTAATTTTTGAAATAATACGGTCGATTTCTTTTTGACTATTATCCCACCAGTCCATAGTCCAAATGCGTATGATATCCCAACCAAGTCCGTTAAGCACATTGATTTGAGCGATTTCACGGTCTCGTGTAGTCTTAGCGGTTTCATACGAAGCTCCGTCCAACAAAATACCAAGAATATATTTATCTGTATTTTTCGGATCAATAACACCGATATCAATGCGGTATTCCGAATGGCCTACCGACATATCTGTATCAAACCCTTCGGATTTTAGAATTTCGCAAATAGTTTTAGCAATTCCTTCCTTACTGTGACGATACTGCTCGGAGGTATTTTCATCAAGGGCAAGTTCATGTCCTCCAGCATATTCTAAAAATGCTTTTAAAGCGGCAACGCCTTCGGAACTTGTACGCGAAAGGTTTATTTGATCTGGCTTCAAAGCAGAAAAAACGATCATTTCACTTCTGGCACGTGAAACCGCAACATTAAGTCTTCTCCAACCACCTTCGCGATTAAGTGGACCAAAATTCATATATACCTTTCCGTTTTGATCAGGTCCGTAACCGATAGAGAATAAAATAACATCGCGTTCATCACCCTGAACATTTTCAAGGTTTTTAATAAATAAGGGTTCTTCAGATTCATATACCCATTTTTCCAAGTCGCTGTCTTTTTCGCAAGCTTCGCTAAGCAAATCGTCTATTAAATGTTGCTGTGATATATTGAATGTAACTACACCGATGCTACATTTAGAAAGTTCAGGGTCATGGCATCTGCGTTTGATTTCAGAAACGACCGCTTCGGCTTCGGCTTGGTTTTTACGGGATTTTCCGCGTTCAAATACACCGTCAACATGCACCAGTGAAACTTTTGATTCACGGTCATTTACCGATGGGAAGGTATATAACTTATTCTCATAAAACTGATTGTTACTAAAGGCAATCAAGCTTTCGTGACGGCTTCGATAGTGCCAAAGCAAATGTGTCTGAGGCATGTTAAGGGCAAGACAGTCATCCAATATGCTCTCCAAATCCTCAATATCCAGATTATCCTCATCGACAGTATTGGTTGCAAAAAACGATGTTGGTGGCATCTGTTTAGGATCCCCTACAATTACTGCGTCCTTACCTCTTGCCAGTACGCCCACAGCCTTACAGGTTGGAAGCTGTGATGCTTCATCAAATACAACAATATCAAAAGCTTCCCGTTTGGAATCCAAATATTGAGCAACAGAAATAGGACTCATAAGCATACACGGGCAGAGACGCGGCAAAAGATTTGAAATATCCTCAAATAATTTTCGGATACTTGTACCCCTTCCTCCGCTTTTTATCACTCTTTGAAGTATACCAATTTCCGAACTATGTGCTGCAGCCGCAACAAAGTTAGGAACTTTGCTTGCTAATCGGCAATAAACTTCTTTTTGCGACAATTTAGTCAATTCGGCATCTATACGCTTGAATTGCTCGATTTTTTCATTAAACACAGCGCCAGAAAAAGAATTTAATGCAGAGTTTTTATCGATTGCGATAATGCATAAGGCATAGAATATGGCTTTTTTATATGCGGGGATTATATCGCTATGTGTCATTCCGCCGTTATATGCCTCAATCACACCATCTAATCCTGCGTTTAATGCTTCGCCTACAATTCCTTTATATGAAATCCATTCTTTTATTTGATCAACGTTAGATAAAATATTATCACATATGATGATTTGCTCTGATATCCAGTTTGACTCTGCGGTCATTTCTGATATTTGCAAAATTCCATAACAGTTATTTTTAGTCTCAGGCAATGCAGTATACTTTTCGAGTATTGAATTAACTGTTTTTTGTAATGTGGATTCACCGCAGAAAGTTAAACGCATTTTTTCATCACCAGTAATGGTAACTAATGCATTAGCACTCAACTTTGCAGCATCAATCAGTTTGATAACATTAGACCAATCGGTTTCTTTACCAACGTACAATTCGCCAAGATCATCGCCATATTTTGCAAACAGTTCATTTGCAGATTTGAGTTCGGTTTGATAATTGCAAAGCGTTGTTATAGCATTACCTAAATCCGATTTTATTACTTCACCGTGTGAAAATACAGCTAATTTTTTCGCAAAACCATTTATTCCTGTTATCTTAGCTAAAAACCATTTTGCGGAAATATCATTATACTCTTTAAGTAATTGTTCGCCGCTTTGTTGCAAAAACATCTCATTCCATGTTTGCATCAAACTATTATGTAAATTGTTTGCTTTAATATAGTGTTCAGCCATTTCTTTTAATTCTGTAAGATAACGGGTTAAGTTTTCAACTTTTGCCCATGATTTTGGGAAAGAAAACCAGAAGCTGAATTCTTTTGCAATTAAATATAGTTTTTGCACATCGGAGAAGGAATGTGGACTCGAAATCCCCAGTTTGTTAGAGAAATCTTCGAGCGTATCGGAAATTTCGGTTAAAGCATTTTTATATGCAAAAACCTTATCTTGCAACTCTGCACGCAAATTCTGCGTATAGGATGTGACACCTATACATGAAAGGGGATGATTATAAGGATGTTTTACTGCCTTTGCGGCAGCAATTAACCTTTCGAGTAGAATTGTATGGTCTTCGAGAGTAAACTTTCCTAAGCCCTCAACATAATCTCTTGAAAAAGCAGAAATGTCGGGAGCTTTTTTATATTTTTCATATTCGTTTATTAACTCATATAAAGTATAACCGCATGGTTGTGAACTATGTAGTTGCAGAGCATAGGAATCAAGTTCGGAACGCAATTTTGCGATTTGTTCTGCTTTCTGTGCGTATTGTTCTGCCGTTGTGTATTTAGTCACTTCGGTGACACGTCTCAATTGTTCAAGAACATCTTTTTTCTTGGATTTATTAGAGTGAAGTTCCAAACAAAATGGCCCGATTCCTATATTTTCAAGGCGTTTTTGCACTACTTCAAGCGCAGCCATTTTTTCGGCCACGAAAAGCACAGATTTTCCTTGCGATAATGCATTTGCTATTAGAGATGTGATTGTTTGAGACTTACCAGTTCCTGGAGGTCCGTGCAAAACAAAACTTTCACCCTTGCAGGCGGCTTCGATTGCATATAGTTGTGAGGCATCAGCAGGCATAGGCAAAAGCACATTATCTTCAGATACACGAGTGCCAATTTCCATAGGATTTGCTTCCCATGAAAGTTTGCCTTCAACCAAGCTCTTAACAACCTTGTTCTTCATTAAATCTTCTGTACGATTACGCAGATCGTTCCACATTACGAATTGCGAAAAAGAAAATATGCCAAGGTATGCCGATTCCAACACATCCCAATGTGGCTGTTCCATAATAGCCTTACGCAAAATTGTAAATACTCGGCGCAAATCCACACCATGCTCATCCGCAGGTAATGGATCAAGCCCTTCTACTACAACGCCAAAATCTTGTTTAAGCTTTTCGAGAACTGTAATATTCATTTGAGGCTCATCGTCGCGCAAGCGGATAACAAAACCTCTGTTTGCGGATTTTCGTATAATTTCAACAGGTAAAAGAACTATAGGTGCATAGCGTGGCTTTGTGCTGCGCGGATTTTCATACCAACGCAAAAGTCCTAACGCCAGATAAAGTGTGTTAGCGCCATTTTCTTCAAGAGCTGTTTTGGAAGTACGATATAAGCCTTTTATAATTTTGGTTAATTCGGCTTCCGTCAAGGTTGAACGTAGGCGTTTGTTGGCGAATTCGGATTTGATAACACTAACATAGGGGCCTAAATCATGAGTGCTTTCAAAACTTTGTTCTTCTGTATTCATAGGCCAATCGGTTGGCCTTGCTAAAACTGAAAAATCGCTACCGCTCGAAAGTGCATCTTCAAAATCGTCCAACGAAGAAGAAAGTAAGGGAATAAGTGTTTTAGAAAAGCGTAAATTTATAAGATTATTACGCAAACCTAAATCAAGCAACTTTCTTTCCCATTGCATCAATTTAGGATCATTTTGTTCGGTAGAACCTACATTGACATCAACGATTCCGTCAATAGCTTTTGGTGCGGCTGTATTGTTTTCATCTTTTATGGAATCATGATCAATATGCCATCCGTCTTCATTATGTATTCTTTGAGGCAAAGGCGAGATTCCGCTTATTCTCGCACGATGTACATCTATAATACACTCAACAGGATCTGTGCCGACTAAATTATGCTCAGCAACGGTTCTTGCGTCATCAAATGTAGCATTTTTCCCGTTTACAACACAGGTTGTTTCAACCACTGCAATTTCATTAACACCTGCGGCTAAACGTTTAGTCACTACAGAAGGATCGTCTTGCACAGCTTCTGGGAAAGATAACGCCTCTAACCAAACGCCGCTGAATATGTGACCTTTTGTCAATACCATAATTGGATGTAGACCAACTGCTTCCAAACATGAAGCATAAAGAAGTGTTAAATCAAGACAGGTTCCAAACTTTTGTCCGATAACAGCATCACATAAGCGAACACGCTGACCAATTTTTTCAAAACTTGCGGGAGGAACACTGTAAATAATATTTTCTTCTTTAATAGCATTGAATATTGCTGCCGCTTGATTTAATACACGATTAGGATCCTGCGTCTGATAAGCGTCCATCGAAGGATCTCCAGTCCATTCTTTTAGCAATTCAGCAGCACGAGCTATTATTTTTATTAAATTTGGATGATTTGGCGTAACAAAAGAAGTGAGCAACTCAGGATAATAAACATAGCCATGCCATTCATCAAAAGCTAATACGGTTATTTCAACACTTTCTTCGGTTACTAATACCTCATCTTTAAACAGTTCAACAATTAAGCGACCTTTAATTTTTTCGGTTATTCCTGCTAAAAACTCTGCATTTAATGATACAGGAACATTTTTAATTTCATAATTTTTATTTTCAGGTATATAATCTATGGTTGTTGAGAAAGGAATAATCGCATCTGTATCGGCAGAAATGCGAATTTCAACATTCTCAAGGCCAATATTTGAATTATTGTTTATTGTTATGTTTTGTACCGTAGGAATATTATTTTGTTGCAACGCATAATTAAGCACAGGAATAGTAGATACATCTATACGTATCTGTTCTTTGTTGATGATTAAAGATTCTGCTTCAGTTAATTCAATGCTTTCAGAAACTTTTGTTGCACGTAATGCACGTTCTATGCTAGGCGTTTCGGTTGCTTTAGTTTTTATAGTTTCTACCGCCGCGATAAGTTCGTTCAATTTTTCTTCTTGAGCTTTAATTCTTTCTTCATAATCATTTTCATCAACACAATTAACTGGCTCTTTATATTCTTCTGCCTGATATTCCCAATCGCCATATACCTCCATAAACCAATTAGATAAGGTATATGCCATGTGAAGTAATGTTTTAGCAGAATCTACAGAACTCAATCCATTATGAACCGCATTGTTCCGAGCTTTCCTGAGTGAAAATAAAATATCATCAATATTTTTAGGAATAACGCCTATGCTTTTTAAAGACCTAATACGATCAGCATTATTCGATTCTTCAGGCATGTCAAGTTTTTCGAATTTGCAGATTTCTAAAACTACACGTTCCCCAAGCAGTCCAAGTTTATATATGCAAGCATTAGTATCTGAATAAAGATGCATCTCGGCCATTTTGCCGATTTCTGCTAAATCTGGCCAATACTTAGCCAAGAAATTAAAATTAGATAACATTATTAGTCCCCTCGACTTTCAAATTCCCATATACTAATAATTAAATCGATATCTCGCATCGCAATAAATTTAAAATGAGATTAGCACATAAAAACCAACAAATTTTCTTATCATTAGTTTATCACGATATATAGAAAAATGCAATAAATATCCACCCGCATAGCGGGTGGTTTTTCATTTTCGGGCATAGCCCTAACCGATACTGGCGGCGCACAAGTGCGCTTTTTTGTTGGCCTGCCAGCCATGCAAACACTACTTGCTACCAGTAAACTGGTCGTTTATA
>JAFTWW010000029.1 GCA_017465085.1 Clostridia bacterium
GACGGCAAATAGCTGGTGCAATCTTAAAATGAGCGATCTTCCCGAGCTTAGCGTGCTTAAAAATACACTAAACGGCGTTAAGGATGAAACACTCTTAAAAATATGGCTCGATATCGGCGGCGCAAGCGATGTTGTTATCGGCAGTATGTTTGCAACCTTCAGTGCGTATTCCGATTCTGTTCTTGCTCTTAGCGAAACTGATGAGGAAGCGTTTATCAAAACTGCTTCTAACTTCTACGCCGAAGCAGTTCAAAACGGATATTATGCGCAGGATGATGCTGCATTCCTAAGATATAAAGATGCGGTTATAGCCATTGACAGCGATTTTGAATTTAATTTGCTGATAAACGATGTTAAATCAAAATGGCTCGCTCTTCCTGATGCCAAGGTATCATTTGTTCCCGATGCGGTTGATGGAGAGTCTCCGATAAATGTATACAATACTTCTGATTATCAGGGCGGGGATCTTGCAGATAAAACCGTTTTGGGTAATAAATATGCTACCTATCATTCAAGCGGAGAGAGTGCAAGCGATGGATTAGATTATATTAAATTTAATCCCGCATTCCAAAGCGCAAATTTTACCGTTTCTCAGCTTAAGAATTATAGCGTTTATCTCAGTACTACCTCGGCTCTTATAATACGTCCTAGGGTTATAATAAAGGGCAACGAGCGTTTTAGCCTACAGAATTATTATTCGGCAGATTATATCGGCGTTAACGCCTGGAAAGAGATTAAGATGTCCGATTTGCCTGATAAGAGCAGTCTTTGGAATTTAAGCCATAATGGCAGTTTGATGGAGGAAGCTCCCGTAACCTCCTTCGGTTTCGATTGCTCGGGTATAGCAGATATCACAGTAGGCACACTTACTGCTGTATTCAGCTCTGCGAATCCGTATATACTCGCTCTTGCCGATACAGATAAAACAGCCTTTATAGTTGAGGCAATTAAATATATTAAAGAAGCAGAGAAAAGCGGATATTATGAAGCCGAGGCGCCTGAGTTTAAGGCCTTCTGCAATGCAGTAGAAGCGCTTAAAGCTTCTAACGGCAAGGAAGAGATGCTGGCCGTTGCCGAGCTTAAGGCGGCTTGGATGCTTATGGATCCGGAAACCTATCCCACGGGCGATACAACCGATTGGTCTGTAGCGGATTGGGTATATGCCGCAAACAAGGTTGATATAAGCGGTCTTTCCGATACCGAAGATTTCACAACGGCCCTACAAAACGCCATAGCCATCAGGGATGCTGATAATATGGCTCTCGGTTGTAACCTAAAGGAATTTTCAACCGCTGAGGATTTGGGAGATACCCTATCGGCTCTTGGCGAAAACCATATAAACAAAGCTGAAATTAAAGCTTATTATTTTAACGGAAATGAGAAAAACTCCGTTGAATCAGAAAATGCCTCGTCATTATATGATAATAGCTTCGATACAAATTTTGAGATAGCCGATCTGACCTTCACGGAGGATGGCTCTTATTTCGAATTGATTTTTGCATTTGATGGGCGCGTAAAGATTTCGGATCTCCTTGTTGGAAATGCGGCAACCGAAGCGCTGAGAAATTCAGAGTATAGATTATATGTCGCAGATTCGGTTGATAAACTTTTCTTTAGCGAATCTATAGTGGCCCATAGCGAAAATGCTCAAAATTCCCAAATCCAAATATTTAATTATGATGGGAAGCCCGATATAAGCGGCTCGTATTTCGCCCTTAGAGTTTATTCTCCCTTCGCCGATAGCAATAGCTATGATAATGTTCTCCGTTTAAGCGAATTCGGAATTTACGGCGAATATCAGCTTTATAATGTAAAATTTGGAAGCTTTACAAATGAAGAAATGGCTGAATTTGGCTCAAGCCTTCTGAATCTTCCCGAAACCAAAGGATATGTTAAGTCTGCCAAAGGCGTTAAATCGCAATGGAACAATTCAGAAACCGATGGATTCACCTATCCCATTAGCAATCTTACCGATGTAAACAATAATACAGGTATTGGTCTCGGTACCTATGCAGGAACGGCTATTGTTGAGGCGGGCGCTGAGATAGACATTCACATATTCTTCGATCTAAGAGAAGTGTATTACATTAAAAAGCTGTTTATAAACCACTGGAATCAGCCCTATCTTTACACGGGAAAATATAATATTAAGGTTTCGGAAAATTACGCTACCTTGTTTAAGGATGAGAGCACCGTGTTAGAGTATAACAATATGGTGGATTCCGAAAACGGCACCTCCTTAGCCCAGCTTTTTGAGGCAGTAGGCGAGGGCGTTAAGGGTAGGTATGTGGACTTTAATATTACGGTTCCCATCAATGACTACAAGACCAGTCTTGAAAAATACAGCGGTCTTGCATATATCCGTCTTCGTGACGTTGCGGTTTACGGCGAAAAATATCAGAAGCCTCTCAAGGAAATCAATTTCTTAAGCCATATGCCCGTTGAACTTTATCGTACCGATGAGAACGGCAATAAAACTACCATCGGCGAAAATGAGTATAACGGTATAGATTATCAGTATGCCTACGATGGCAATTATGATATTTCAACCCCCATCGCGCAAAACGGAAAAACCATAGATGTTCTGTTTAATCTGTGCGCAAATAAAACCGTAAACGCCGTTAAGCTTCGGACCCTTACGGAAAATATCAAGGGCCTTAAGGTTTACGCCGCTACCTCGGTTGAGGGCGTGTGGAGCAGTGATTCCTTGGTCGTTGATTACAGCGGGGATGCTGTAAATAATATTTCCCGTACCTTCGGTGAAGAGCCCATAGTTGCCCGTTACGTGAGATTTAGTATTACCGATACTGCAAACGGCATATTTGATCCTACCGAGTTTGAGGTTATAGGCTGGAACTCTCAGGAATTTTATTATTATAACGTTGCTGAGGAAAGAGGCGGATTCGTTGATATCTGGCTTGAGGAAAAGGATACCTATAATATCAGAAGCACCGAGGATAACGCTAACGAGTATAAAACGGTCAGCTGGCTCTACGGTATGCCCAACGCCTTTGACGGCGAGATAGCTTCGGTAGCCGATTTTTTCGGCGGCTCTTTAGGTGACGAGAATGGCAACGGTAAGGAAAGCATAAGTCTTTTAGTGGATTTAGGAGCGCTTATCGCCCTTGATAACATTGAATTTGTTTCGGGCAGCACGAGCGATTATTGGCCAAGTGAAATCAACTTTTATGTTGGTGAAGATGAAATACTTCTCTTTGGTAAAAATGCCAAACCCGTTGCGCAGTTTACTGAAAAATGCTCCGATGAGAGCGGAAGCTATAATCATATTATGTTGCCTACCGTGGCTCAGTATGTGAGAATTGAAATCGTTAATTCAACACAAAAGTATTATGAGTTTACCAATATGGTCGCAACCGTAATTTCGGAAATCAGAATTAACGGATTTAATATTATGAACAACTCCTCTTCAGAGGGCGTTGCGGCCTCCGTTACCGATGAGGAAACGGGCATCAGAGCCGACGTTCTCGCCCTTCGCGAAAACGATGTGTTTACCACCGTTCAGGGCATAACCGTAACAAAACGCCCCGCTTCGAAGGAAGAAAAACGGAGTATGACAGAGCAGGGAGTAGCCTACGCCTCGGATATATACGATGTGTATCTCCTTGATGCTAACGGAAATATTGTTACCGATACAGGCGGAAGAGATATAAACGTTTATATCCCCAAAGCCCTCTTCGCGGGCGCGGGTGAGGCGTATGTGATTGCGAATATTGATGGCGAATACACTATGGTCGAGTTTGAAGCCGATGGCGAATATTGTATTGTAAAATTAAGCGATGCATATAATATGAGCGTTGCCTTCTGCGAGTTCGTGGATATTCCCGAAGAAACGGAGGACGATGATACTCCCACGAATACGGATAATTCCGTAGAGGATGAGGATGATGATACCGAAGCCGATGATGAAAAAGCTGAGGATGACGATGATACCGATAATGGCAATAAAAAGCGTAAGAAGGTAAGAGTTGTTCGCAAGGGCGATGGTACCGATATCTCCGATTATCTCTGGATAATCATCGTAGTTGTAGCTATTGTAATAGTAGCAGCAGGCATAACTTTCTTCATAATCCTTGCTAAGAAAAAGAAAAAAGAGCAGGAAGAAGAGGCCTAA
>JAFTWW010000030.1 GCA_017465085.1 Clostridia bacterium
CTACCGAGATTGCTCAAATTCCCATCGAATAAAACCTAATGTTGAAAACTTAATACGAAAGGGGAGGGTTTTGTGAAAAGATTTTTTAGTTGTGTAATTTGTGTTTTGCTATTGCTAAGCTTTCTTGCAGGCTGTAAAAAGGAACCTGAGTATTACAGCGAGTGGATTTCAGTTTACGAAAGCCTCCCCGCCGAAAGCGAAGAAACCGTTTCGGCCGATGATAGTTCTTCCGCAGAGCTCCTCTCCGCCGAAGATAAAGCGCTAAAAGCAGAAATCGCTAAAGTCAGCGATACAAAGGTTGATTTCCGCGCAAATAAAAATCAAAGCTTCTGTGGTAAGGACTATAACCTTTCTTACAAGCAAATAAACACTCTTTTCACGGATAAGGGTACAGAAAAAATAGATTATATGGGCAAAACCGAAGACGGATATGATGCTAAATTCACCTATAACCTCAAAGACGGAAAACTGTTTTTAGCTGAATTTGGTGTGCCGAAAGTTCAAAAGCAGACCGACAGTATTTCATTAAGTCATGCGGAAAAAATTGCAGCGAAATTTGCTTTGGAGTTTTGCGATTTAAAGAAATATAACCTTTCTTTTTCAAGAGAAATGAATGATTATTATATGATTGCATTTGCTAATGACACATTGGGTTACGAAACTGATGATGAAATTATTTTGCAAATTGATTTTAACGGTAATTTGATTTTTTTAAGAGATAATACAGGCATATTTGAAGGTATGAATTTCAGTGTTGATGAAACTAAACTTATTCCAGAACTTGAGAATGAATTAAATGATACATTTCCAAATAATGCGGGTTATACCATAAAAAAGAAGCGGTTAGGAGTTCTGGAGAATAATCCCGCTATGAACTATACTGTAAGTATTGATACGGGTGAATATTCTATGGCTACTACTATCGCAATTCCTATAAAATAGTAGCAAATATTAAAATTTAACTCGTAAAGGGGAGGGTTTTGTGAAAAGGATTTTTAGTTGTGTAATTTGTGTTTTGCTATTACTAAGCTTTCTTACAGGCTGCAAAAAGGAGCCTGAATATTACAGCGATTGGATTTCAGTTTACGAAAGCCTCCCCGCCGATAGCGAAGAAACCGTTTCGGCCGATGATAGTTCTTCCGCAGAACTCCTCTCCGCCGAAGATAAAGCGCTAAAAGCCGAAATCGCAAAAATCAGCGATACAAAGGTTGATTTCCGTGCAAATAAAAAACAGAATTTTTGCGGCAAAAATTACGATCTAAAATTTTTGGATATGGGAGCTAATTTAACCGGAACATCTGTTGAGAGCACATTAAATAACCAAATAACTTATGTTGCGGATGATAAAAACAGATTTATTTATGATGTAAAAACCGGCGGCTTAAAAACGGTTATTATTGAATCTTATGCAAGATATAAGGATTCTAACAGCATCACAGAAGAAAAAGCATTGCAAATAGCCGAGGATTATATAAACAAAAACTACAATCATAGCGGATATGCGCTTGATAGTGTTCTTTGCAATGAGCAAATGGGTTATATTATGACATACTCCAAGCACATTTGCGGTTATGCGACCGAGGATTCAATAGGCTTTACCATTGATTTTGCAGGTAATATTTGCTTTATGAATATCGCTACCGGTATGTTTGATGATTTCGAAATAGAAAGCATAAACGAAGCGGCTATGTTAGATAAGCTTAAAGCTCAAGTAGGGGAAAATGTAAATTATACCGTTGATAAACAGCGGTTAATAGTGAAGGATGAAATTGTATATATGGAATATTCCATAACTGTTAATTCTGAAAATTACTCTTCTAGTTGGCTATATGCTGTTCCCATCGAATAAAACCGAATGTTGAAAGCTTAATATGAAAGGGGAGGGTTTTGTGAAAAGGTTTTTTAGTTGTGTAATTTGCGCTTTGCTATTGCTAAGTTGCCTTACAGGTTGCAAAAAGGAGCCTGAGTATTACAGCGAGTGGATTTCAGTTTACGAAACCCTCCCCGCCGAAAGCGAGGAAACCGTTTCGGACAAGGAGACCGCTAACACCGAAAGGAAGAGCTATCCCAGCACTATTGCAACGCCAACAAGTATAGAATTCTACAAAGGTGGTATGAGGGCAGATAGCAAGGATAAAACTCTAAGAAAACAAATTGCTACCCATATTGAAAAGTGGTTTTATGATTATGAAAACGATACTTTGCCCATAGTAGATATGAAGGTTACTAAGCAACTTATCTGGGAAAACCGACTTAACGAAATGGTAATAGAGCTTAATTTTGGCTCTTCTACTCAAGGCGCTATAAATTTTTTAGGTAAAATCAGCTTAGAAAAAACCTATGAGATACAAATTCCTCTTACAGGAAAATACGCTTATTATGTGTTCAGCGGTACAAGCGGCGGAGAATATCAGAACAAGCCCTATAATTTGAAGGGTAGCGGCTTAGAGCAGTATTTTGAGGGGATAACCCTTGATAAAAAGGTTAGAGATTGGCAAAGCACCATTATAGCCCCCGCCACCGTAACCTTTTATAAAGATGGCGCTTCTACCGTTTCAACAGATAAAGAGTTAAATCACAAAATTGCTAAGCACATTGAGGCGTGGTTTAAGTATAAGGAAACGGGTATAGGATTGAGTTTAGCTGCTAATACTGATACTTTAAGACCAATAAAGCAAAATGAAATGGCGGTAGAATTGGAGTTTGACAATGAAATATTATTTTATGGAAACGCAGAATTCAGAAATAGCAGAACCCTATTTATTCCTGTAACAGGCGAATATAAAAATATAATTTTCCATAACCGCATAAACAACCCTGATAGTTGGACCGGACCGATTTATGGCGGCTCAGGACTTGACCAGTATTTCCAATATGTTCAGTTTACACCCCTTACCGAAGAGGAAAAAAGGTGGCGCAGCACCGTAAGCTCGGCAAGCACCATAAGCGCCTACGAGGGCGAAACACTTTTAGGAGAATCAAGTTCATATGGCTTAAATTATCCCTTTAATTATGAAATAATGCAGCATATTGAAAAATGGTTTTATCATAAGGAGGATATAAAACGGGTGGATACGGGTATAACCGATGTTAGCCTAAGCGTAATAAGGGCAAAAGAAAAATATTTAGAGATGTACCTCGGCTTTCCAGACCCAACTTTCTACGGTCAGTATGTGATTTCTGAGAAATCAAGTTATATACTTATTCCTCTAACGGGAGAATACGCGTATCATATCTTTGAAGGCAATTATAAAAACTATTCTCCCATCGCCATAGTAACCGAAGGTAGCGGCCTTGAGGAATACTTTGAAGCAGTAAAGGCTAAGGGCGTTGACGATGACCCGCAGGACAAATATGAAATGGTAGAAGAGGCGCCTGAGGAATATTAAAGTTTGTTTTGAATTTTCATTTTTAACCTCTTAATAAAAGCTCCCGCCCCTAAGAATTATCTTAGGGGCGGGAGTATATTTATTCAGCTAAATTTTCCCACTCGGTGAGGGCTTCTAAAAGCTCTGCTTCGAGGGCTTCTATTTTTTCACCTATTTCCGAAAGCTTAACGTAATCGGATAGGTTTTCTTCCCTTTCAAGCTCTGCCTTTTGGTTTTCTATCTCACCCTCAATTGCGGCGATCTTCTCCTCTGCTTTTTTAATCGCCCTTTCCCTTTTGGCCTTTTCTTTGGCGGGGGTGGTATAGGTTTTTTTCTGCGGTTTTTCCTTAATCTGCATTGCAGGCTCTTCGGTCACCCTTTGGCTAAGCTCAAGCTGATATTCATCATAGGTCATATCCTTAAACTCTACGCCGTTCTCCTCAAAAACAAGGAGCTTATTGGCAAGCTTTTTGATGAAATATCTATCGTGAGATACAAAAAGAAGGGTGCCCTCAAAATCGAGGAGGAGCTCCTCCAGGGCCTCTTTGGAGGCAATATCCATATGATTTGTGGGCTCATCGAGAATCAAAAAATTAGGATTTTTTCTGAAAAGCTTACAAAGGGCAAGCCTTACCCGCTCGCCACCCGAGAGCATATCCAGGGTTTTGAAAACCTCCTCCCCCGTAAACAGAAAGGCTCCAAGGGCGCTTCTCACCTCGAAATCGCTAAGGGAGGGGAACTCGCTTTGGTAGTTATCAAAAACGGTTTGGTTGCCGCGATAGAGGGCCTGTTGCTGATCGAAATAGCCCACGTTAACCATAGCCCCAAGCTTATATTCGCCGCCGAGGGCTCCTATTTTTCCCACCAGGGTTTTAAGCAGGGTGGATTTGCCAAGGCCGTTTCCGCCTATTATGCCAACCCTCTCTCCCCTTAGCATAGAAAATCTAACGGTGGATAGAACTCTATCAAAACCGATTTGCAAATCCTTTACCGTAAGCACCTCTTTGGCGCTTCGCACACTAGGCTCTAAATTTGCCTTAAAGGTTTTTTCGTTATGGGCTATGGGAGCCTCAATTTTCTCCATACGCTCTATCTGTTTTATCTTAGATTGAGCCATAGCCGCCTTGGTTGCCTTATATCTGAAGCGCTCCACCACCGAGCTTAAATGCTCAATCTCCTTCTGCTGAGCGGTGTACTGTTTAAGGAGCAGGGCATCTCTTTCCTTTTTCTGCTTTATAAAATCGGTGTAGTTGCCTATATACTTATAGCTCCTGCCATACTCAATCTCATAGACCTCATTCACCGTTCTATCAAGGAACATACGGTCGTGAGAAACGATAACGACCGCCTTTTTATAATTACGTATATAATCCTCAAGCCAGGTAACCGCGTTTATATCGAGATGGTTGGTGGGCTCGTCCAGCAAGAGAAGATCGGGTTTTGAAAGCAACAGCTTCAAAAAGGCTATTTTGGTGCGCTGGCCTCCCGAAAACTCGCTGACTCGTTTATACTTTTCCTCCTCGGTAAAGCCAAAGCGCTTTATGGCGCCCTCGTATTCCCTTTCGAAATAGTGACCTCCAAGGGCTACAAAGGTATCCAGCAAATCGGAATAACGCTTTATATTTTCCTCGCTTTGATTTTCCTCCATATTCCTTTGGGCTTCATCAAGGAGCGACTTTGTTTCGAGGATATCTTTATATGCGAGTCTTATTTCATCCACCATCAACCGATTTTCATCGCTAAAGGTCATCTGATTAAGAATACCTATATTAAAATTCTCCGAAACCGATATGGTGGGGTTGGTATCAAGGCCTTTTGCAAGGGGATATTCCCCTGAGATAAGCTTAAGCAGGGTGGTTTTTCCGCAACCGTTTCTGCCCACAACGGCAATTCTGCTGTTGGTATTTATCTCCATATTTATATCCGTGAGTATTGGCTCACCCGATAGATCCACAGCGCCGTGTGAAATAATCAGTTGCATAAAAATCCCTCCTTTTTCAAGGAATATTTTATCACTTTCTCTCCTTATTTTCAATAGCCTTAAAAAATTACAAAAAAGCCACAAAAAAATACCTTATTTTCACTGTTTTTCACATAAAAAATTTTTTATTTTTATTAACATAATTTCTTATTCACTTTATATTTGCATACGGGTTTTTTCAACTTTTCAACCGAGTTATCCACCGAAAAAAGCTTGATTTATTCACGAAATCCGTGTTTTTAACCTTCAAAATGTGGAATACACGGTGGATAAGTTGGATAACTTTATGGGTTGTCCAGGTTTACATAAAGTGAGAAAAATGCAATTTTCGGTCGAAAAATGTAAATTATTGGAAAGAGGTTTACATAAGTATATAAAGCAATGCCAAAAGGAGCATCTTATCCGATTTTTCGCTGTATAAAATGAGCAGCAGACCTAAAATCAGAAGCATATCGGGGTCCGCCCCTAATTTATCAAAAATGGGCTTTCCCAGATCCCCGTTTCCCGATAGGAGATTATCGATAAAGCCCTTTATCCCCGAAGAATTATCCTTATCATTATTTTTTCCTTCCAATTCATCCTTTTTTGGTGTATCATTAGCTTGAGCCACCCCTCCCACCTTTAAGAAGGCGGGAGAAGGCGGCATATTATGGGCAGTATTACCGAGTGTTGCTCGGCGGCTCATCTCTCTCATGCGTTCGAGAGCCGCCTGCTGTTCTCTTAAAAAATCTCTGTTTTGCTCTGACATATTCATCAACTCTGAAAAAATTATAGATTGAATATTCCGCTCTCCTTAAGAAGAGGAAGCATATCAATAAGCCGCAGTATTTTTACGGCGGTATCCACCTTTTCTTTTCTCGGTGGACTCAGGTTTTCCCTAAGGGCCAAAAGCAATCTTGTGCGGCTATCGTTCCCCTTGGATTTGAGGGCAGAAACTATCTGCATTATTCTGTGCATCTCATCTGCCGAGGGCATACCCTCCCCCGATAACATAGGCAAAGAGGGCTTTTCCTCCTCCTTACCTTGTTCGCCTAAAAGGCTTTCGGCCATCCGCTTTACCCGCTCCATACTATCGGGATCGTTAAGGATACCTGCTAATTTTTCGCTTATATCATCCATTTATTTCCCACCGCCAAAGAATTTACTCATCAATGCCTTTGCATCATCGCTTGCAAGTATTTTATTTAAGCTTCCGCTTTGCAAAGCGGCGTTAAGCTTCTTTTTATCCTCAACGCTAAGGGCAGATATAAGGCCCGACATATCCCCCTGCTTAGCCGAGTTTATGGCGGCGTTATCTATCTTACCGCCCGAAGAGGCTATAACCGAGTTTATCAGCTTTTGCTTATCAATATTATCAAAATTGCTATTCATATAAATCCCCCCATTTAATACTATGAAAAATTTGAAAAAATATGAGGTTTGACTCAATGAGAATTTTAGTGATTTCCGATACCCACAAAAACCCTTTTGTTCTCGCTAAGATAATCCGTTCCCAACCCGAAGCCCGACATGTTTTCTTTTTAGGAGATGTGGTTTCGGATATTGAGAATATAATGGATGATTTTAAGGATAAAAGCTTTCATATAGTAAAGGGTAACTGCGATGGATTTTGCAGTTACCAGAATTACGATATTGTAAAGCTTGAAAACAAGAACATTCTTTTTACCCACGGTGATAAATTTTCGGTTAAATACGGCACCGCCCGTATTTCAGAATTTGCCAGAAATTCAGGCTGCCATATTGCCCTTTACGGCCATACTCATATTCCGAATATATCCTATGAGGATGGAATCTATCTTGTTAATCCCGGTTCTGCCGCAAGACCGCGGGAAAGCAGGGCATCTTATGCGGTTATCGATATTGTATCGGGTGGAATAAAACCTATTATAATTTATTTATAATGTTATATTTTTTCAAAAAAATCATATACTTTAAGTACGATAGGGGTTGATTTTTTTGAAAATAAATTGGAAAAAGCTGATAGGCAGTATGGCGTTTCCCATTATTTTAGGCGCCATTACGGGCTTTATTACCTCGGGCGCTATGGAAAAATTCAAGTATATGAATAAGCCCGATTTATCTCCGCCCGATTGGCTGTTCCCTGTGGTGTGGACCATACTTTACGCCCTTATGGGTATTTCCTATTATTTAATCAGCGTGAGCGGCAGTGATATCACCACGCCTAAAAGGCTATATATAATTCAGCTTTTCTTTAACTACGCCTGGTCCTTTATTTTCTTCAATATGGAAAATTATCTTTTTGCGTTTATCTGGCTTGTGGTATTATGGATTTTGATTATTCTTACCGCGGTTTCTTTCTATCGGATAAATAAAACCGCAGGGCTTTTGTTTATACCCTATATTCTGTGGGTAACCTTTGCGGGATATCTTAATTTATCCATTTATCTTTTGAATAAGATGGTATAATAAATATCCACCCGCATAGCGGGTGGTTTTTCATTTTCGGGCATAGCCCTAACCGATACTGGCGGCGCACAAGTGCGCTTTTTTGTTGGCCTGCCAGCCATGCAAACACTACTTGCTACCAGTAAACTGGTCGTTTATA
>JAFTWW010000031.1 GCA_017465085.1 Clostridia bacterium
CTTTCCGAGATAAACAAAAACGTTAAGGTAGATATCGGTATTATCGTCGATATAGTTTCCTCCTTTAAGCGAATTTTGGAGCGTGTTGATAATAAGAGCAACCCTGAGTGGAATGAAAAGGTAACCGCTCTTAAAGCAGAGGGCGAGGCTATAAGCGAAAAAGCCGAGCGGATAGCAGGGGATAGGCTCTCTCCCAAAAAGGCATTCGATATTATCAACGCCGTTAAGGATGAAAACACCGTAATCGCTACCGATGTCGGTCAGCACCAGATGTGGACCGCGCAATATGTTGATTTTGCAAAAACCCGCCGCTTTGCTTCAAGCGGAGGCCTTGGCACTATGGGATATGGTTTAGGCGCCGCAATCGGCGCTCAGATAGGCAGCGGCGACCGCACCGTTCTTATTACGGGTGACGGAAGCTTCGGTATGAATCTTAATGAACTTGCCACCGCGGTTACCTATAATACCCCCGTTGTTACTGTTATTATGAATAACGGCGTTTTGGGAATGGTACGCCAATGGCAGACTCTGTTCTTCGGAAAGCGCTATTCAAACACCTCCCTTGGCAGAAAAACCGATTTTGTAAAGCTTGCCGATGCCTTTGGTCTTCCTGGCGAAAGGGTAACAACCGTAGAGGAGTTTGAGGCGGCTTTCAAGAGAGCTATGAGCCATAACGGTCCATACCTTATCGATGCCATAATCGATATGGATGAATTTGTTCTTCCTATGTTGCCACCCGGTGGCTCCATTGATGATATGATAACTTCTGTTGAGGAGGCGAGCAAATGAAAAGATTTGTAATAGCGGCCTTGGTTGAAAATAAGTACGGCGTACTTACAAGGGTTTCGGGTCTGTTTATGCGAAGAGGGTTTAATATTGACTCCCTTACCGTTGGCGAAACCGATGACCCCGCCTTCTCCCGAATTACCGTAACCCTTTCGGGTGATGATTATTTAAGAGAACAGCTTATCAACCAATTAAAGAAGTTGCACAACGTTAAAAATGTTGAGCTTCTTGATGATAATCAGAGCGTTGAAAGGGAGCTTATGCTTGTAAAGGTAAAGAACTCTCCCGAAAATCGCAGTGAGGTTATGGCGGCATCCGAAATTTACCGAGCTAAGATTATCGATTACAATCCCAAAACCCTTTGCGTTGAGGTTACGGGTGAGCCCTCCAAGATAAACGCTTTTATCGATGTTGTAAAGCCTCTTGGAATTATTGAGCTTTGTAGAACAGGTGTTGTGGCCCTTGAAAGAAACCGCAGCATCACAGAATAAAAAATAAATTTACAAATTTAAGGAGTAATTATTATGCAGAACATTTATTATCAGCAGGATTGCAATTTAGCAAAGTTAAACGGTAAAACCGTTGCCATTATCGGTTATGGTTCTCAGGGCCACGCCCACGCTCTTAACCTTAAGGATTCGGGCGTTGATGTTATCGTAGGTCTTTATAACGGCTCTAAGAGCTGGGCAAAGGCAGAGGCACAGGGCCTTAAGGTTATGACCGCCGCCGATGCTGCCGCTAATGCCGATATCATTATGATTCTTATCAACGATGAGAAGCAGGCTAAGCTTTATAAGGAGAGCATTGAGCCCAATCTTACAGAGGGCAAAACCCTTGCTTTCGCTCACGGCTTTAATATTCACTTTGGTTGCATTAAGCCTCCCAAGAATGTAAACGTTATAATGGTAGCCCCCAAGGGCCCAGGTCATACCGTTCGCAGTGAGTATCAGGTTGGCAAGGGCGTACCCTGCCTTGTAGCCGTTCATCAGGATGCTACAGGCGATGCTCTTGAAATCGGCCTTGCTTATGCCTTAGGTATAGGCGGCGCCCGCGCAGGTGTTCTTGAAACTACCTTCCGCACCGAAACCGAAACCGACCTTTTCGGTGAGCAGGCAGTTCTTTGCGGCGGCGTTTGCGCTCTTATGCAGGCAGGCTTTGAAACCCTTACCGAAGCAGGCTACGATCCCAGAAACGCTTACTTCGAGTGTATCCACGAAATGAAGCTTATCGTTGACCTTATCTATCAGAGCGGCTTTGAGGGTATGCTTTACTCCATCTCCAACACCGCTGAATACGGTGACTACATAACAGGTCCCAAGATCATCACCGAGGAGACCAAGAAGGCTATGAAGAAGGTTCTTTCCGATATTCAGGACGGTACCTTTGCTAAGGATTTCTTACTTGATATGTCCGATGCGGGCAGTCAGGTTCACTTTAACGCTATGAGAAAGCTTGCCGCTGAGCATCCCGCCGAGACCGTTGGTAAGGATATCCGTAAGCTTTATAGCTGGAGTGATGAGGATAAGCTCATCAATAACTAATAGGTGAGGCTGTATGATTAAAGAAAAAATCGTAGATGGTTTTCAGAATGCTCCCCACAGAAGCCTTTATCACGCCTTAGGTCTTACTAAGGAAGAGCAGTCAAGACCTCTTATTGGTATTGTCAGCTCATATAACGAGATAGTTCCGGGACATATGAATATCGATAAAATCGTAGATGCGGTAAAATTGGGCGTTGCTATGGCAGGGGGAACACCCATTGTTTTTCCCGCAATAGCCGTTTGTGACGGTATCGCCATGGGCCACACGGGAATGAAATATTCCCTTATAACCCGCGATATTATCGCCGATTCCACCGAGGCTATGGTTTTAGCCCACGGATTTGACGGTCTTGTTATGGTGCCTAACTGCGATAAGAACGTACCGGGTCTTTTAATGGCGGCCGCCAGAGTTAATATCCCCACCGTTTTTGTAAGCGGCGGACCTATGCTTGCAGGCAGGGTAGATGGTAAGAAAACAAGTCTTTCAAGTATGTTTGAAGCGGTTGGCGCATATAAGGCAGGTAAGATTGATGAAAAACAGCTTTGCGTATGCGAAGAGAACACCTGCCCCACCTGCGGCTCCTGCTCGGGTATGTATACCGCAAATTCTATGAATTGCCTTACCGAAGTTTTAGGTATGGGCCTTAGGGGTAACGGAACTATTCCTGCGGTTTATTCCGCAAGAATCGAGCTTGCCAAGCATGCAGGTATGCAGATTATGGAGCTTGTTAAAAAGGATATCCGTCCCCGCGATATTATGACTCCTGCCGCAATCAGAAACGCCCTTACTGCCGATATGGCTTTGGGCTGTTCTACCAATAGTATGCTCCATCTCCCCGCAATCGCCAATGAGTGCGGAGTAGAGTTTAATCTTGATATGGCAAACGAGGTTAGTGAGAAAACCCCCAATCTTTGCCATTTAGCCCCCGCAGGTCATACCTATATGGAGGATCTTAACGAGGCAGGCGGCGTTTATGCCGTTCTTAAAGAGCTTACTAAATTAAATCTCCTTGATACCTCGGTTTTAACCTGCACGGGTAAAACGCTTGGTGAGAATATTGAGGAGAGCGTAAACCGCGATACCGAAACAATCCGTCCCGTAGAAAACCCCTATTCAAAAACAGGTGGAATTGCGGTGCTCAGAGGCAACCTTGCTCCCGATGGCTGTGTTGTTAAGCGTAGCGCAGTAGCGCCCGAGATGCTTGTTCACTCGGGTCCCGCTAAGGTATTTGATAGCGAAGAAGATGCTATTGAGGCCATTTATGCAGGTAAAATCGTAAAGGGTGACGTAGTAGTTATCCGTTATGAAGGTCCTGCAGGCGGCCCCGGTATGAGAGAGATGCTCAACCCCACCTCCGCTATTGCGGGTATGGGACTTGATAAGGATGTTGCCCTTATCACCGACGGTAGATTCTCAGGAGCAACCAGAGGAGCCTCCATAGGCCATGTTTCTCCCGAAGCAGTAAGGGGCGGTATGATAGCCTATGTTAAGGATGGAGATATAATCTCAATAAATATCCCCGAATATTCAATAGAGCTTAAGGTTTCCGATGAGGAAATAGCCGCTCGTAAGGCTACAACCGAAATTAAGAAAAAGAGCGGCATCAAGGGCGCTTTGGCCCGATATGCAGCGCAGGTAAGCTCAGCTGATAAGGGCGCTGTTATAAATAAATTTGAAGGATAGATAATTATGACCGAGCAAGATAGGAGAAGATTGGCGCTAGAGCTTTCATCCCTTTCGGTATTCCGCGGAATACTTAAGAGCGATACGTTAGAAGCCCTGCTTCAATTCTTAAATGAAAATTCAGTAGAGAACAAAACCCGTCTGTTCGGTCAGTTTGTCTTTTCTCTGGCAGATGATAATTACTGCTTTTCTGATTTTTTGCGAAGAAAAGTTTATTCCGATGAGAATAAATATATAACCCTCACAGCCCAAAAAGCGCCCATACCAAAGTTATTGGAAGAAAACGCTTTGTTTGAGCTTAGGGTATTTTCAAAGCTCACAGGCCTTACCGCTGATGAATTGTGGGAAGGTATCGAGTATGATGGCTATAAGCCGAAATTTCAGAACGAAGCTATTGATTTTACTTTGGAATATAAAGAGCGACTTCGGAATATCGACCGCTATGGCTACGGAATTTTTGCCACCTCTAAGATGTTTAAGGTGGAGGAGGGGGAGATTATCCCCGTAAGCTCTGCCGATAGCGTTTCGATTGATGATTTTGTAGGCTACGAGGCCGCTCGTCAGCAGGTATTCGATAATACCGAGGCTTTAATTGAGGGTAAGCCTGCCGCCAACGTGCTTCTTTTCGGCGATGCGGGAACGGGCAAATCCTCAACCGTTAAGGCCTGCGCCAATTTCTTTTATGATAAGGGCGTAAGGCTCATTGAAATAAGAAAGGATCAGCTTTTCTCCCTTTCCTACATAATGGGCAGAATTGCCGATAACCCACTTAAATTTATTATCTTTATAGATGATCTTTCCTTTAATAAAAATGATGATTGCTTCAGTATGCTGAAAGCCGCTCTTGAAGGCTCGGCTTCGGCAAAGGCAAGCAATGCGGTTATCTATGCCACAAGCAATCGCCGCCATATCGTTAAGGAGAATTTCTCCGATAGAGCGGCAGATAACGATATTCACCATAGCGATACGGTGCAGGAGCTGTTATCCTTATCCGATCGCTTCGGTCTTACGGTTTATTTTGAAAGACCGAATAAATCCTTATATCTTGATATTGTTCACACCTTGGCTCAAAGAAGCGGCGTAACGATGGAGCAATCGGAGCTTGATATTAAGGCTGAAGCCTTTGCTCTGCAAAAGGGAAGCCGCTCGCCGAGGGCCGCCGAACAGTTTATAAACAGTCTTATATAGAAGGGTAAGAATATGAAGGAATTAACACTTGATAACGTATATAAAGCAAGATACGCCTTAAAGGATGTTGCGATAAAAACCGATGTTCTCTATGCTCCCAAGCTTAAAAAGGGCGTGGAGTTATATCTTAAGACTGAAAATCTTCAGATAACGGGCTCCTTTAAGGTAAGAGGCGCTTATTATAAAATGTCCACCCTTACAGATGAGGAGAAGGCAAGGGGAGTGGTGGCCTGCTCTGCAGGAAATCACGCTCAGGGAGTTGCCCTTGCGGCGCAGAAAAACGGTATTAAATCGGTTATCTGCCTACCCGATGGCGCCCCCATCTCCAAGGTTGAGGCAACAAGAAGCTACGGCGCCGAAATCTGCCTTGTTGAAGGCGTTTATGATGATGCATATAATAAGGCGTTACAGCTTCGCGACAGCGAGGGCTATACCTTCATCCATCCTTTTGATGACCCCGATGTTATAGCAGGTCAGGGAACTATTGCCCTTGAGCTTGCAGAACAGCTTCCCGATATGGATGCGGTTATCGTTCCCATAGGCGGCGGAGGACTCATTTCGGGTGTTGCCTATACCCTTAAAATGCTAAATCCCGATGTTAAGGTTTACGGTGTTCAGGCCTCGGGCGCTCCCTCAATGCTTAACTCCATAAACGATTCCCATATTGAAAGGCTTGATTCGGTATTTACCATCGCCGATGGTATCGCCGTTAAAGAACCGGGCACTTTAACCTACGAGCTTTGCTCAAAGTATGTTGATGAAATTGTTACGGTTAATGATGATGAAATTGCCGCCGCAATTTTAGCCCTTATGGAGCAGCATAAGTTAGTAACAGAGGGCGCGGGCGCCGTTGCCGTAGCCGCCGCTATGTTCGGTAAGGTTGACCTTGAGGGCAAGAAAACGGTTTGTCTGCTCTCGGGCGGTAATATTGATGTTACCATTCTTTCAAGGGTAATAACCCGCGGTCTTATGATGTCGGGCAGAAAGTGTCGGCTTCTTATCGAGCTGGTTGATAAACCCGGTCAGCTATTGGCAGTTTCCCGTATTATTGCTGAGCAGGGCGGAAATGTTACCTCTGTTCACCACGAGCATGCAGGGGAGGGCTCAGATGTTAACGGCTGTTACTTAAGAGTAACCCTCGAAACCCGTAACTTTGAGCATATTGAAGCCATTAAAAACGCTCTTACGGATGCGGGAATTAAGATCATAGAATAATTCATTTAAGGAGATAAATATGTTAAATAAAGTAAGCACAGATAAGGCTCCCAAGGCAATAGGCCCCTATTCTCAGGCCATTGTTTACGGAAACACCGTTTATACATCGGGCCAGATAGCCCTATCTCCCGAAACCGCCGCTTTGGTAGGAGAAAATATCACCGAGCAGACCGAGCAGGTAATGAAAAATCTTTCCGCCGTTTTAGAAAAGGCGGGAAGCAGTATGAAGAATATAATCAAAACCACCTGTTTTTTAAGTGATATTTCTGATTTTGCCGCCTTTAACGAGGTTTACGGCAAATATATAACCGAGGCTCCCGCAAGAAGCTGCGTAGCCGTAAAGGATCTACCTAAAGGCGCTTTGGTTGAGGTAGAAGTAATCGCTTATATATAGTGAAACGGAGGAAGTTCGTTTGATTAACACACAGAAATATACCCGCCAGTTTTTCCCCGTGAAAAATCCCACAAGGAAATGGGCGGATAAGATTTATATAGAAAAGGCGCCTACCTGGTGCTCTGTTGATTTAAGGGATGGAAATCAATCCCTCATTATCCCTATGAGCCTCGAAGAAAAGCTTGATTTCTTCAAGCTCTTGGTTGAGGTTGGCTTTAAGGAGATAGAGGTTGGCTTTCCTGCCGCAAGCGAAACTGAATATACCTTTCTTCGCACCCTTATTGATAACAACTTAATTCCCGATGATGTAACCGTTCAGGTTTTAACTCAAAGCCGCGAGCACATCATCCGCAAAACCTTTGATGCATTGAAGGGCTGTAAGAATGCGGTAGTGCATCTTTATAATTCCACCTCACTTGCTCAGCGCGAGCAGGTTTTCAGAAAATCCAAGGAAGAAATAAAGCAAATAGCCATTGATGGCGCTAAGCTTTTTAATAAAATCGCTAAGGAAACGGGCGCGGATTTCAGATATGAGTATTCACCCGAGTCCTTTACGGGCACCGAGCCCGAGTATGCCTTAGAGGTGTGCAATGCCGTGCTCGATATATGGCAACCCACCCCCGATAAAAAGGCTATTATCAATCTTCCCGTAACTGTGGAGCTTTCTTCTCCCCACGTTTATGCCGATCAGGTTGAGTATATGTGCGATAATCTTAAATATAGGGATGCGGTTGAGGTTTCTCTCCATCCCCATAATGATAGAGGTTGCGCAGTTGCCGATTGTGAGCTTGGTATCCTTGCAGGAGCCGATAGAATTGAGGGCACGCTTTTCGGTAACGGTGAGAGAACGGGTAATGCCGATATCGTAACCCTTGCTCTTAATATGTATGCCCAGGGTGTTGACCCTGAGCTTGACCTTTCAAATATGCCTAAAATTGCCGAACTCTACGAAAGAGTTACGCGAATGCACGTTTATGACCGTCAGCCCTATGCAGGTAAGCTTGTTTTTGCCGCCTTCTCAGGCTCCCATCAGGATGCTATTGCCAAGGGTATGAAATGGCGCGAGGAAAAGGACTGCGATACCTGGACCGTTCCCTATCTACCCATCGACCCCAATGATGTTGGCAGAGAATATGAAACCGATGTTATCCGCATCAATTCTCAATCGGGCAAGGGCGGTATCGGTTATCTGCTTGAGCATAATTTCGGTTATGTTCTTCCCGCTAAAATGCGCGAGGATGTGGGCTATACCGTTAAGAGTGTTTCGGACCACGCCCACGCCGAGCTATCACCCAAGCAGGTGCTTGATGTATTTACCGAAACTTATGTTAATATAAATACCCATATTAAGCTTATAGATTATCATTTCACCCGTACACCCGAAATAAATGTTGCCATTACAGTTGAGATTGATGGCAATAAAATGGATTTACACGCCACGGGTAACGGTCGCCTTGATGCAGTAAGTAATGCGGTTAAAAAGCATTTAGGCATTGAATTTTCAGAGCTTTCCTATGAGGAGCACGCTCTTTCTTCGGGCTCATCCTCACAGGCGATTACCTATGTTAGCATAGTAAGAGAAAACGGAGAAAAGGTATGGGGCGCAGGTATCCACGATGATATTATCGCCTCCTCCATTAACGCCCTCTTCTCCGCAATAAACAGAAGTATAGGAGGATAACGGCTATGGGTATGACTATGACTCAAAAGATTTTAGCCGCCCACGCGGGACTTAAGAGTGTGGTGGCAGGTCAGCTTATAAGCGCTAAGCTTGATATAGTTTTAGGCAACGATATCACCACCCCCGTTGCCGTTAACGAATTTAACAAGGGTGGCTTTACCGAGGTTTTCGATAAAGACCGCGTAGCAATCGTTCTTGACCACTTTGTTCCTAATAAGGATATTAAGGCGGCCGAGCAGTCTAAAACCTGCCGTGAGTTTGCCTGCGCGAATTGCATCAGCCATTTTTACGATGTTGGTAAAATGGGTATCGAACACGCCCTTTTACCCGAGCAGGGCGTTGTAACTGCGGGAGATTGCATAATCGGCGCCGATAGTCACACCTGCACCTACGGAGCCCTTGGCGCCTTTTCAACGGGCGTTGGCTCAACCGATATGGCGGCAGGTATGGCAACGGGTACCGCTTGGTTTAAGGTACCCTCCGCTATTAAGTTTAATCTTACGGGAAAGCTTAACAAAAACTGTAGCGGTAAGGATGTTATCCTTACCATTATCGGTATGATAGGCGTTGATGGCGCGCTTTATAAGAGTATGGAATTTGTAGGCGAGGGCGTTAAGGCTCTCTCTATGGATGACCGCCTTTGCATCTGCAATATGGCAATTGAGGCAGGCGCTAAAAACGGTATTTTCCCCGTTGATGATGTAACCCTTAATTACCTTAAGGGCAGAAGCGAGCGTGAGCCCGTAATCTTTGAAGCAGATAGCGATGCCGAATACGAAAAGGTTATCGATATTGATCTTAGCAAAATCGTTCCCACGGTTGCCTGCCCCCACCTTCCCGAAAACACCCATCCTGCAAAGGAGCTTTCTCATATTAAGATCGATCAGGTTGTTATAGGAAGCTGTACCAACGGCAGAATGGAGGATATGGAGGCGGCGTATGAGATCCTTAAGGGCAAAACCGTTGCCGATGGAGTTCGTTGCATCATAATCCCCGCCACAATGCAGATTTACCGCGAATGTGTGGAAAAAGGCTATATTACCGCGTTTATCGATGCGGGAGCAGTAGTTTCCACCCCAACCTGCGGTCCCTGCCTTGGCGGTTATATGGGAATTCTTGCTAAGGGCGAGAGATGTATCGCCACCACCAACCGCAACTTTGTAGGTAGAATGGGCCATACCGAGAGCGAGGTTTATCTCGCTTCTCCCCATACCGCCGCCGCAAGCGCGATAACTGGCTTTATTAAGGAGGCAGAATAATGAACACAAAAGGTAAGGTTTTCAAATATCCTGATAATGTGGATACCGATGTTATTATCCCTGCCCGTTATCTTAACACCCCCGATGCAAACGAACTTGCTCTTCACTGTATGGAGGATATTGATACCGAGTTCGTAAAAAAAGTAGAAGCAGGGGATATAATGGTTGCAGGCTGGAACTTCGGTTGCGGCTCCTCCCGTGAACACGCCCCTTTGGTTATCAAAACCTGCAAAACGGGTTGTGTTATTGCTAAAAGCTTTGCCCGTATCTTCTACCGCAATGCCATCAATATAGGCCTTCCTATCCTTGAATGTGAGGAAGCGGCAGAAGAGATAAACGCGAATGATAAGGTGGAGGTTGATTTTGATACAGGTATAATCACTAATATCACCACGGGCAAAACCTATAAGGCTCAGCCCTTCCCACCCTTTATTCAGAATATTATCGCCAAAGGCGGTTTACTTGCATCCTTAAAGGAGTCATAATTTATGAACAAGAATATAGCAGTCTTAGCAGGTGACGGTATCGGTCCCGAAATCGTTGCCGAGGCAATTAAGGTTTTAGAAAAAATAACCGATAAGTTCGGTCATAGCTTTAACTATACCGAGGTTGATATCGGCGGATGCTCTATCGATAAGCACGGCGTTCCCATAACAAAAGAGGGTATGGAAATCTGCAAGGCATCGGATAGCGTGCTTTTAGGCGCCGTTGGCGGACCTAAGTGGGATAACGTTGACCCCTCTATAAGACCTGAAAAGGCGTTGCTTGCCGTTAGAAAAGAATTAAATCTATTTGCAAATCTTCGCCCCACCAAGCTGTTCCCGCAGCTTAAAAATGCATCTCCCTTAAAGCAGGAGATAGTTGGAAACGGCATTGATTTACTTATTGTAAGAGAGCTTACGGGCGGCGTTTATTTCGGTAGTCGCGAAACCAAAGAGGTTGATGGTCAGCTTGTTGCCACCGATTTAATGCCCTATAGCGAGGGCGAAATCGAGCGCATAGGCAGAGTGGCCTTTGAAACCGCTATGAAGAGGGGCAAGAAATTGGCCTCTGTTGATAAGGCTAACGTGCTTGATACTTCAAGACTCTGGAGAAAGACGATGCACCGCCTTTCCGAAGAGTACCCCCAGGTTGAGTATAGCGATATTCTTGTTGATAATACCGCTATGCAGCTTATTAAAAATCCCACTCAGTTTGATGTTTTGGTAACTGAAAATATGTTTGGCGATATATTATCCGATGAAGCCTCAATGCTAACGGGCTCTATCGGAATGATGCCCTCTGCATCTCTCTCTTCGGGAACTCTTGGTATGTATGAGCCCATCCACGGCTCTGCTCCCGATATAGCAGGTATGGATATAGCCAACCCCTTAGGCACCATCCTTTCTGCCGCTATGATGCTTCGTTATTCCTTTGATATGGCAAAGGAGGCCGATGCCATCGAGGAGGCCGTTAATAAGGTGCTCGATGAGGGCTACCGCACGGGTGATATCTTTGAACAGGGCTTTAAGAAGGTTACCTGCTCCGAGATGGGTAGCCTTGTGGCTGATAGAATTTAGACTATTGACAAGTTAAAAAAGCGGTAGTATAATACCAATATAAAATAATAAACCGTTGAGGCGGGAATAAAGGCAATTATGACTTTGCAGAGAGTCTGTGTAAGCTGGGAGCAGATAAGAAACAGGTTGTCAAATGGGCCGCTGAGGGTGCAGTGAAATGTGAAAACAGAGTATTCTGCAACGTGAGGGCATACGTAAGTTGTCGGGGATATGTCAGTATCCTTAAAGCGCATAGATTTTCTCTATGAATTCAAGGTGGCACCGCGGATAAATTGTTTTATTCGTCCTTGGCAGATAGAATATTTCTGTCAAGGGCGTTTTTATTTTGAAATGGAGAAGATAATATGTTACTAACTAAACGATGGCGTAAATTAAAATAACTTAAATTTTTTATAATTTACGGAGGAAACCAAAATGGAATTTAATAATATTAACTTTGATACCTATTTTAAAAACTATCCCGATAAGAACGGCTTTTTCGGTAAATACGGCGGTTGCTATATTGCCGATGAGCTCAAAAAGGCTATGGAGGAGATTACCGAAGCCTATTTCACCATCTGCAAATCGAGCAAGTTTATAAGTGAGCTTCGCAGAATCCGTAAGGATTTTCAGGGCCGCCCAACCCCCATTTCCCACCTTGAGAGGCTTTCGGGCACCCTTGGTAATGTTCAGCTTTACGCTAAGCGTGAGGACTTAAATCATACGGGCGCTCACAAACTTAATCACTGTATGGGTGAGGCCTTACTTGCAAAATATATGGGCAAGAAAAAAATCATAGCCGAAACGGGCGCAGGTCAGCACGGCGTTGCCCTTGCTACCGCCGCCGCATATTTCGGCCTTGAGTGCGATATCTATATGGGCTCGGTTGATATAAAGAAACAGGCGCCCAATGTTGCAAGAATGAAGATTTTAGGCGCTAACGTGGTTGAGGTAACCGAAGGCCTACAAACCCTTAAGGAAGCCGTTGATGCCGCTTTCGCAGCCTATGCTAACGAGTATAAGGATGCCATTTACTGCATCGGCTCTGTTTTAGGTCCCCATCCGTTTCCTATGATGGTGCGTGATTTCCAGAGCGTTGTGGGAATTGAGGCAAGAGAGCAGTTTATTGGGATGACAGGTGAGCTTCCCGATGCAGTAGTTGCCTGCGTAGGTGGCGGCTCTAACGCTATGGGTATGTTCTCGGGCTTCCTTAACGATCCCGTTGATATTTACGGTGTTGAGCCCTTAGGAAGAGGAGAAAAGCTTGGCGACCACGCCGCAAGCCTTAAATTCGGCACCGAGGGCGTTATGCACGGCTTTAACAGTATAATGTTAAAGGATGAAAACGGCGAGCCCGCCCCCGTATATTCGGTTGCGAGCGGTCTTGATTATCCCTCCTCGGGTCCCGAACATGCCTTCCTTCACGATTTAGGCCGTGTTAAATACGATGTGGTAACCGATGATGAAACCCTTGATGCCTTCTATAAATTATCCCGCCTTGAAGGTATCATCCCCGCTATTGAAAGCGCCCACGCCGTAGCCTATGCTATGAAGCTTGCAAAGGAAATGGGCAGAGGCTCAATCCTTATTAACCTCTCAGGCAGAGGCGATAAGGATATGGATTATATTATTGAGAAATACGGAATCAGATAAAAAATAGGAACCTGAAATGGCGTGATGTCCTTAGCGGACATTACGCCAACGAAATAAATCCCCTGCGGGATTTGTGAAATATCCTGCGGATGTGAAATATTGCTTCGCAATGTGAAATACGCTGCGGCGTATGGGGATTTATTTCATTTCACATTCGGGCGCAGTCCCGAATATTTCACAATTCTCGAAGAGAATTATTTCACATTTTGCGTCAGCAAAATATTTCATTAAAAAGAAAGAGAAGGAACAACCGATAGGTTGAACCTTCTCTTTCTTTCTATTTCAGGTTCCTATTTTTATATGCTTTTTATTAAATCGGGTGAATAGGGGATAAATTCTATATCAGAAAATTCATTTTGCAATAGCTTTGCAAGGGGCTTTACTATAATGTTTTCGGTAGCATAGTGGCCGCCATCAAAAACCGAAATATCGGAATTTACGGCATCGATAAACACATTATGCTTAACATCGGCGGTAACCAATGCATCAAAGCCGTTATCAATGGCATCTCTTAAGAATTCTCCGCCGCTTCCCGAACACAGCAAAACCTTATTTATATTTCGGCTACCCTTAACAAATCTCACCGAAAAGCTAAGCTTTTCTTTAATGAGAGCGGCAAAGTCTTCGGGCGTTAGATTATCCGCCGTGGCACTTCGAAGAGCAAAGCCATCGAGAGCTATAAAGGGCTTTATATTTTTAAGCCCTAAAGCCTCACAAAGCCTTACCGTAACCCCATCTGCCGCAATATCAAGGTTGGTGTGCATACTTATTACCGAAATATCTTCCTTAATAAGCTTATAAACCACGCTTTCCTCGGTTATGGATTTAAGTCCGCCGAAGATAACGGGATGATGGGTGATTATAAGATTGCAGCCAAGCTCTTTTGCCTTATTCACCGCCGTAATATCGCAATCAAGGCACACAAGAGCCTTTTTTATTTTGCTTTCCCTATCGCCCACAAGAAACCCCGCGTTATCAAAATCGCAGGCGGTCTGGAGCGGGTATCTCTCACAGAGAAAATCAAAAATTTCTTTAACCCTTATCATAGCTTTTTACCAAAGGAATCCTTAAGGGCTACGGTGCGGTTGAATACTATTTTTTCATCAGTAGAATCGGTATCAACGCAGAAATAACCCTGACGCATAAATTGGAAGGTATCTCCCGGCTTAACACATTTAAGGGATGCATCTATCTTACAGCCCGAAAGAACTGTAAGGGAATCGGGGTTGAGATTATCTGCGAAGGAGGAAACGCCTTCTTCATCACTTGGGTTTTCAACATTGAAAAGGCGGTCATAAAGTCTTACCTCGGCATCAATGCCCGTTTCGGCGCTTACCCAATGCAGAGTGCCCTTAACCTTTCGGCCATCGGGGGTTTCACCACCGCGGCTTTCGGGGTCATATGTGCAGTGAACCGCTGTGATGTTGCCTTCGTTATCCTCTTCAACCGAAGCATATTTCACATAATATGCGCCCTTAAGGCGCACCTCTTTTTCGGGGCAGAGTCTGAAATATTTGCTCGGAGGATTTAACATAAAGTCATCCTGCTCAATGTAAATTTCTCTCGAGAAGGTAACTGCCCTCTTGCCAAGCTCGGGCTTATTGGGGTTGATTTCAACCTCAATTTCTTCGGTCTTACCCTCAGGATAGTTATCAATAATAATCTTAAGGGGCTTAAGCACCGCCATAGCCCTATCTGCATTTTCGTTGAGATAATCACGCACACAGGATTCAAGCAGAGCGTAATCAATAACGCTGTAAGCCTTGGAAACGCCTATCTTATCAACAAAGGCTCTTACGGCCTCGGCGGGATATCCGCGCCTTCTCATACCGCAAAGAGTAGCCATTCTCGGATCGTTCCAGCCCGAAACCAGATTATCGTTAACAAGCTTTAAGCATTTACGCTTACTTGTTAGGGTATAGTTAACATTCATACGAGCAAACTCAATCTGCCTTGGGGGATTTTTTATATCGGCAGCTTCAAGTACCCAGTTATAAAGAGGACGGTGGTTCTCAAACTCAAGGGAGCACAGGGAGTGTGTAACACCCTCCTTAGCATCGCTTAAAGGGTGAGCAAAGTCATACATAGGATAAACACACCATTTATCGCCTGTTCGGTGATGGTGAGCCTTCAGAATGCGGTAGATAATGGGATCACGCATATTGATATTGGAAGAAGCCATATCAATCTTAGCGCGAAGCACCATCTTGCCCTCGGGGAATTCACCCTCGGTCATACGCTTAAATAAGTCGCGGGTTTCTTCTATGGGGCGGTCGCGGTAGGGGCTGTTAATTCCTGCCTCGGTGAGAGTTCCTCTCATTTCCTTTATCTGTTCGGGGGTGGATTCATCAATATATGCGAGTCCCTTATCTATAAGCCTTAAAGCGCATTCATAGATAAAATCAAAGTAATCGGAGGCGTAGTAAAGGTTATCCCACTTAAAGCCTAACCACTCGATATCCTCCTTTATAGCGTCAACATACTCAACATCCTCTTTGGTGGGGTTGGTATCATCAAGGCGAAGATTGCACTTTCCGCCGTATTTTTCTGCGGCGCCGAAATCAATGCAGATAGCCTTGGCGTGACCTATATGAAGATATCCGTTGGGCTCGGGGGGAAAACGGGTTTGCACTTTATTGTAAACGCCCTCCGCTAAATCTTCATCTATAAAATCGTGAATAAAATTGGAGTTTTTAACTACCTCGTTTTCTTCACTCAAAACCTTGTTTTCTTCCATTTTATAAAACCTCTTAAAGTGAATTGATTATCTGATCTATACGGGCAAAGCAACGCTCACGACCTAAAACCTGCATAATACTGCAAAGGTCGGGGGTGTTTCTTCTGCCTGTAACCGCAATACGAAGAATTGTGCTTAAATCTCCTGCGCTACCCTTGTAGGCGGTGGGATTAGCCTTGTATTCCTTGGTATCTGCGCAGAAATTAAGTTTGGGGCAAAGCTCCTTTATTCTGTCAAACCAAGCCTGACGGTCATCCTGCTTGTTATAAACCTTCTTGTATTCCATAAGGAACGCCTTGGCATCCTCAGCCTTGATATTCTCGGGGAACTCGTAGCAGGGGGTATAAAGGCTATCGAAGAAGTAGGCGAAATAATCCTTTGCTTCGTTCCATTTGGCAATATCCTTACGGGGTTTGGCGGAGTTATCTCTATCGATACTAAGCATAGCCTTTGAATATTCCTCATCGGCGGTAAGAAGGCTATAAAACTCCTCATCGAATTCCTTAGCCCAGGCGGTAAGCTTTTCGTAAACCGTTTCGCTCGACATGGCCGCTACCTTTATTTTGCTCACATCGTTAAGCTTGTTTTCATCAAAAAGGGCGCCTGAAACGCTCATCTTTTTAAGATTGAACTTAAAGGTGTTAAGGTCGGCATCGGGATTTGCTCTGCGCCAATCCTCAAAATCGGATGCGGCAATGGTCATGAGATATTCGATAACGCTCTTGGCATCATAGCCCTGCTCTGCAAAGAAATGAACGGCGGCCTCGGGGTCTTTTCTCTTGGAAATTTTACGCTTCGCGCCGTTATCCAGCTTCATTATGGGGGATACATGGCCAAACTTGGGCACCTTAAAGCCCAAAATCTTAAAGAGCTCTATGTGCTTGGGCACAGAGGAAATCCATTCATCACCCCTGAGCACGTGGGTGGTGTGCATAAGGTGGTCATCAATAGCATGGGCAAAATGATAGGTGGGTATGCCATCGGATTTAAGAAGCACAAAATCCTCATCGTTCTGTGGCATTTCGATTTTGCCCTTTATGGTATCCTCAAAGGTTATACGGTTTTCCTCGTTGCCACCCGAGCGAAGCCTTATAACAAAGGATTTACCCTCATCAATAAGAGCTTTTGCCTCTTCCAAGGTGATGTTTCTGTGCTTGGCGTATTCGCCGTGGTAGCCTGTGCGGATTTTATTTGCCTCTTGCTCACAGCGAACAGCATCAAGCTCTTCGGCAGTGCAGAAGCAGGGGTAGGCAAGACCTCTTTTAATAAGGTCCTTAACGTAGGTCTGATAAATTTCGGCTCTTTTGCTCTGCTGATAGGGGCCGTAAATTCCGCTTTCCTCGGTACCGCTTATAAAGCCTTCATCAATGGTTATACCAAAGCGGTTAAGACCATCGATAATATCCTCAATTCCACCCTTAACCTCACGCTTTTTATCCGTATCTTCAATACGGGTGAAAAATACGCCGCCCGTGCTCGTAGCGGTAATTCGGTTTACCATCGAGGTGAAAAGGGTGCCTAAATGAAGATAACCTGTGGGGCTGGGGGCTACTCGCGTTACCCTTGCGCCCTCGGGTAAATTTCTCTCGGGATAAAGTTTCTCGTAATAATCGGGAGTTTTATCAATATGGGGCAGTAAAAGCTCTGCTAATTTATTGTAATCGGTCATTATTTCTTCTCCTTGGAAAGAAGCTTGGAAAGCTCATCCATAAAGGTATCAATATCTTGGAACTGGCGGTAAACCGAGGCAAAACGAACATAGGCTACCTCATCAATACCCTTAAGCTTTTCCATAACAAGCTCACCTATTCTCTCACTTGTAACCTCGCGGTCAAGTGAGTTCTGAATAACAAGCTCAATATCATCAATGGCGTGTTCTACGGTTTCGATAGAAACGGGGCGCTTTTCACAAGCTCTCATCATACCGTTAAGCAGCTTGTCGCGATTGAACTGCTGCCTTGATTTATCTTTTTTAACAACGATAATTGGCAGGCTCTCAATCATCTCATAGGTCGTGAAACGTTTTTCACATTTAAGACATTCACGCCTTCTTCTGATTTTCTCACCCTCATCGGTAGGGCGGGAGTCAATTACCTTACTTTCTTCATAACCGCAAAAAGGACATTTCATAGCAATTACCACCTAAATATAGTATAATTATATAATATTATACCATATGCACCTACTAATTACAAGAAAAAAGTACATTAAATAAAGGGTTGTTATTAAGGGGGTAAATGTGGTATAATAAGATGAATAAATATTTTTATTTTGGGAGGAACCGATGTTACCCGAAACTGTAAATTTAGGTGAGGGCGTTTTAGGCCGTTTTATTAAGAATGACCGTTTTAACACTACCCTCATTTCCTTTAACTTTTATCTGCCCTTAAGGGAAGAAACAGTAGCGAATAATGCTCTGCTTCCCTTTGTGCTTACAACCTGTAGTGATAAATATCCCGATTTTTCAAAGCTTAATTATAAGCTTACAAGACTTTACGGAGCAAATCTTATTTCCTCCTGCGAAAAGATAGGCGATTATCAGCTGCTTAAGGTGGGTATTTCTGTTATAAACGATAAATATACCATTGATGAGGAGGATCTGACCGCGCAGGCCTGCGAGCTTCTCTGCGATCTTATCTTCAGACCTAAGGCAGAAAACGGCGAGTTTGCCCTTGAAGATACCGAGAGGGAAAAGCGCAAGGCCATAGAGCATATCAAGGGTGAATTCAGCGAAAAGAGAATTTACGCTAAAAAAAGGCTCATCGAGGAGATGTTTAAGGGCTCTGCCTTCGGCATTTCAAAGTGCGGCACCGTAGAGCAGGTGGAGACTGTTACGGGCAAGAGCCTTTATGAAGCCTGGCAGAATATGTTAAAAAGCGGTTTTGTAAGGGTGAATGTTGTATCTTCTGAAATGCCCAAAGGCTTGTTTGAGGCCGTGAGCGAGGCCTTTAGCGGTATCGGCCGCGAAAATGTTACCGATTGCAAGGAAAATACCTGCCTTGCCCCCGCAGAGAACGTGAGAACGGTAACCGAAAATATGGATATAACTCAGGGTAAGCTGGTGCTTGGATTTACAAGTAAGATGAGCGGCACCGATAGGGAAACCTTATCCCTTAGCCTTATGTGTGATATCTTTGGCGGCGGACCATATTCAAGGCTATTTAACAATGTCCGTGAGAAGCTTAGCCTTTGCTATTACTGCGCGGTGGGGCTTGTTAAAATCAAGGGCTTTTTAACCGTTGATTGCGGCATAGATCCTAAAAATGAGGAGAAGGCAATAAAGGCTATAACCGATCAGCTTTTCATAATGAAAAAGGGTATGTTTACCGATTTTGAGTTTGAGTCGGCAATAAAGAGCACAAAGGATTCTCTAAAAACCTATTATGATAGTCAGAGTATGCTTGATATGTGGTATTCTCTTAAGGTTTTCGAGGAAAATCCTCCCTCTCCCGAGGAGCTTTCGGAGCTTATTTCAAAGGTTACCCGTGAGGATGTATGCGAGGCCGCAAAGGGTATAGAGCTTCATACGGTTTACAGTCTTAAACCCTGCGAGGTGGAAAAATGATAAAAAAACAGTATTTTGAGGGTCCTTTCGGCGAGGGCTATGTTAAAGCCGTTCACCCTACGGGACTTGAGATTTATATAATGGAGAAGCCGAATTTCGATTCGGCGCACGCCGTTTTCGGTACTAAATACGGCTCTATTGATACCGTCTTTTCAAAGGATGGCGGCGAGGAGATAAGCGTTCCCGAGGGCATAGCCCATTTCTTAGAGCATAAGCTCTTTGAAAGTGAGGAGGGTGATGCCTTCACCCGCTTTGCAGCTACGGGGGCTTCGGCAAATGCCTATACCTCCTTTGACCGCACCTGCTATCTTTTTACCTGCGGCGATAATTTTTATGAGAACCTGAAAATTCTTCTTGATTTCGTTCAGCATCCATATTTCACTCAGGAAACCGTGGAAAAGGAGCAGGGCATAATCGGGCAGGAAATCGGTATGTATGATGATAATGCGGGTTGGCGCGTTATGTTCAATATGCTTAAAAATATGTATAGCGAGCATCCTGTAAGAATAGATATTGCGGGCACCGTGGAATCTATCGCGCAGATTGATGCATCTCTTTTATACCGTTGCTACGAAACCTTCTATAACCCTTCTAATATGTTCATCTGCATAGCTGGTAACGTTGATGCCGATAAGATTCTTAAGCAGATTGAGGAAGAGGTTATATACTATCCTCCCGTGGAGATTTCAAGAAAAGAGTTTATAGAAAACGAGAGCGTTGCAAACACTTATGTTGAGCAGGAGCTTTCGGTTGCAATACCCGCCTTTTGCTATGGCTATAAGCAGAAGATAACCACACCCGAGCGGAGCCTTAAAACCAAGGTTTGCATGTCGCTTTTGCTTGAGCTTATCTGCGGCGAGGCTTCGCCGTTATATGCCCGTCTTGTAAGGGAGGGGCTTATAAATGATGAGTTTGGCAGTGAGTATTTCTGCGGCAGGGGCTATGCAACTATGCTCTTTGAGGGCGAATCCACCGATCCTAAAAGGGTTGCCGAGGAAATAGATGCGGAAATAAACAGAATAAGAGAAAACGGAATCGATAAAAAGCTGTTTTCTGCCGTTAAATGCGGTATGTACGGCGATGCTGTTCGCAGAATGGGCAGTGTAGTGGGAAGCGCTATGAGCCTTGTTGAATCGGCGGTGAGCGGTCAGGAGCTTTACGAGGAAATTAAGCTGTTAAAATCGGTTACGGCAGAGAGCGTTGTTAAGCGCCTTGTTTCATTCAGCCGTGAAAATTCCGTTCTCTCGGTAATTGTTCCCAAGGAGGAAAAATAAATGAGCTACGAAGTAGAAATTTTCGGTTTTAACTTAACAATTAATCCCATAGCCTTCACCCTTCCCATAGGTAAAAACGGCTGGGATGTTTATTGGTACGGCATTATTATTGCTCTCGGCTTTTTGCTTGCAGTAGTTTATGCCCTTATTTATAACGAAAAGCGTTTCGGCATAAATACCGACCGTATGCTCGATGTGGTCCTCGTTACCACCCCCGTTGCCATTCTTTGCGCCAGAGCCTACTATGTTATTTTTGACGGAGTAAAGCTAAATGGCATTAAGGATTTCTTCGGCTTTGGCGATTCCTCAGGCTTTGCAGGTATCGCCATTTATGGCGGCGTTATAGGCGCTTTCGCTTGCGGCGCTTTAATGTGCTACATAAGAAAGGTAAACCTGCTTGATATGTTCGATTTGGCGGCCGTTGGCTTTATTATCGGTCAGGGCGTAGGCAGATGGGGCAACTTTATAAATCAGGAGGCTTACGGCACCTTTACGGGTAGCAGTTGGTGGGGTATGCAGAGCAACCGCACTATAATGGAGATGGGCGAGGGCCTCGTTCATCCCTGCTTCCTCTATGAATCTGTATGGTGCATAATAGGCTTCTTTATCCTTAACCATTTTGCCAAGCGCCGCCGCTTCAAAGGTCAGATATTCTTATCCTATGTAACCTGGTATAGCTTCGGCAGATTCTTTATCGAAATGCTTCGCACCGATAGTCTTATGTTAGGCAAAATCAGGGTTTCCTGCCTTGTTTCCGCCGTTATTTTCCTGGCGGCAGCCATAACACTTGCAATACTTTTCAAGAAGAATAAGCAGGAGCTCGGTCAGGGCGAATATGAAAAGGTTTTTGCCGCAAATACGGATGAGGCGCAGCCCCAAGAGGAGATAGCAGAAAATGAGTAATATTATAGATGGTAAGGTGGTTTCCGCCTATATAAAGGATAATGTGGCTAAGGAGGTTTCCGCCCTTAAAGAAAAAGGAATTGAAACCTGCCTTGCAGTAATCCTTGTGGGTAGTGACCCCGCTTCGCAGATTTATGTTGCAAACAAGAAAAAGGCCTGCGAGGCTTTAGGCATCGTTTCTAAGGAATTTGTTCTTCCCGAAACCACCACCGAGGAGGAGCTTTTAAGCCTTATCGAAAAGCTGAATAACGATAAAAGCGTTAACGGTATCCTTTGTCAGCTGCCGTTACCACGCGGCCTTGATGAAAGGGTAGTTATAAACGCCATCTCACCCCTTAAGGATGTGGATGCCTTCCACCCCTCTAATGTGGGTAAGATTATGATAGGGGACTATGATTTTGCCCCCTGCACCCCCGCAGGCATTATGGAGATGCTTGATTATTATAATATTTCGGTTGAGGGCAAAAACTGCGTAGTTATCGGCAGATCAAATATAGTAGGTAAGCCTATGTCCCTACTGCTTCTCCATAAGAACGGCACAGTTACCACCTGCCATTCGCGAACAAAGGAGCTTAAAGAGGTTTGCAGTAAAGCGGATATTTTGGTTGCCGCTGTTGGCAAGGCCAACTTTGTTACCGCCGATATGGTCAAAGAGGGCGCCGTGGTTATAGATGTTGGTATGAACAGAAGTGAGGGTAAGCTTTGCGGCGATGTGGATTTCCAAGCCGTAAAGGATAAGGCCTCCTTCATAACCCCCGTTCCTGGCGGAGTAGGTCCTATGACTATTGCCGTTTTAATGAAAAACACCCTTACTGCCGCAAAAAAACAGAATCTGGGAATTTGATATGAAGATAAAATTTTTAATTTTAACCCTGTGCTTTATGTTCTCCCTGAGCCTCCCCGTAGCCGCCGCAGGTAAGGGCTATGTGATAGAGCTTCCCGAGGAATATATCGTTTCCTACGGTGAGAGCAAGGAGGATAAGGTTGCCGAAATATTCGGTATGGAGGATGAAAAATATAAGAATTATTTTTCATCCAACGGTATGCTCTTTATTGCCGTTAAGGAGGATAACTCCGCCCAGCTTCGTTTCTCAAAATATACAAATGAGTTTTCGGCTCAGCTTGGCAACCTTTCCAATCTTAATGATGGTGAGTTTAAGGAGATTGCCGAAAAGCTTTCAAAAGGCAGGGAATATAAAACGCTTAAATCGGGTGAGCAAACCTTTATTGCCATAACCGAAACACTAAAGGATAGCGGCGGAGAATATACCTCAATCCAATATATAACCGTTAAAAACGGTTACGTTTATCAGCTTTCCTGTTATAACGCAGGGGATAGCGTAAGCGAGGAGATTGAAAATATCTTTTCCACCCTTAAATTTTCGGAAAGCAATAACTTTAATTGGCTTTATGCTATGATAATCGTAGCCTGCGTAATTTTAGCGGGAGTTATCGTTATTATGATCAAAGGTATCGTAAGTGATTTGAAAAAGCCCGAGTAATAAGAAAAATATCGTAAACAAGGCATTTTTTATAAAAAATATCTTGCAATTTTTAACTTGATGTGGTATTATATCAATTACTGTGAGTAAATATGAGGAGGTGGCACCATGCCCAATATCAAATCTGCAAAGAAGAGAGTTGCTGTAAGTCAGGCAAACTATGAGCGTAATAAGGCTTTCCGTTCTGCACTCAGAACCGCTGTTAAGAAGGCTGATAACGCTATCGAAGCAAAGGCTCCCGATGCAGCCGAAACCGTAAAGGTTGCTGTTTCCAAGCTCGATCAGGCAGCAGGCAAAGGCTTAATTCATAAGAATAACGCCGCAAGAAAGAAATCTGCTCTCGTAAATAAGCTTAACAAAGCTTAATCACAAATCGAATTATTATTTTTTGCAAAGAATAATATAACGCCGATGGTTTCCCATCGGCGTTTTTTCTATTCATTCCTAAAATGTTCATAAACCTTTAAGGCATAAGTCTCACCGAAGCCCTTAACATTTTTAAGCTCATCTAAAGAGGCTTTTTTAATATTATCAACCGTCTTAAAGCTATCCATTAAAAGCTTTGCTTTTTTAGGTCCTATGCCTTCAATCTGCAAAAGGGCGGAGCTTAGCATCTTTTTGGATCTGCTCAGCCTATGATATCCTATGGCGAAGCGGTGCACCTCATCCTGAATTTCGGTAACAAGGGTAAATGCCTTGCGATTGGATTTTATGGCGATATCTCCGCCCGAGGTGGCTATGGCACGGGTGCGGTGCTTGGAATCTTTAACCATACCGAAAAGGGCAATATTCACCCTGTGCTTTTTGAGAATGGGCTCCACGGCGGAAATTTGTCCGCTACCGCCATCCAAAAGTATAAGGTCGGGCAGGGTGGAGAAGCCCTCATCCTCGCCCTTTTCATATTCGTTTAAGCGGCGGTCCAAAACCTCAGCTAAGGAGCGGAAATCATCCTGACCTATAAAGCTTTTGATCTTGAATTTTTTGTAGGCAGGCTTATAGGGCTTACCATCGCGGTAAACAATCATACCCGCCACGTTTTCATCCCCCGCGGTGTTGGATATATCGTAGGCCTCAATATATCTGGGCGCTCTTTCGAGCCCTAGAAGATTTGCAAGCTCGTTAAGGGCGGACATCTCCCTTCCGCTTTGCTCGGTTTTATGGGATAGGTTATCCGCCGCATTGTTGCGGCACATATTAAGTATCTCTAAAGGCTCTGCCGCCTTGGGTACCGAAATGGTCACCTTTTTACCTAATCTTTCACCTAACCATTTTTCGAGAAGCTCGCGGTCTTGCGGCAAGGTATCTATCAAAATTCTCGGGGGAATATCCGTGATACCCTCATAAAATCGGGCTAAAAATTCGTTATAAAAAGCGCCCTTTTCACCTTCGCCCTCAAAGAAATAATGCTTTTTATCGCTTAATCTGTTGTTTCTGAAAATAAACACGCTCACACAGAAAATCTCACCTATGGAGGCAAGGGCAAAAACATCCTGCGAAGCATGGGAGCACATAAATACCTTTTGTTTTTCGCCAAGCTTTTTTATGGCGTTTATTCTATCCCGAAGCCTTGCGGCATATTCGAAATCAAGGCGTTCGGCGGCGGATTCCATCCTTCTCTCAAGTAGGGAAAGGGTATTTTCCGTATCGCCCTTTTTAATAAATTCCACCGCGGATTTCACCGTTTCCATATAATCGCCGTGAGATATTTTACATCTGCAAGGCGCATCGCAAAGACCTATATGGAAATTAAGGCAGGGCTTAGTAGGCTTATCGAAGCTTCGATTGCAATCGGGAAGCTTGAATATTTTTCTTACCTCTTCCACAGTATCCTTAACCACCATTGATGAGTAATAAGGCCCTATAAATTCACCCCTCCTGTCCACCTGATTGCAGGTGGTAATGCGGGGCCATTTTTCATCGGAAATCTTAATATAATGATAGCCCTTATCATCCTTAAGAAGAATGTTATATTTAGGCTGATTTTGTTTAATAAGGGAGTTTTCGAGAATAAGCGCTTCAAACTCACTGTCACAGATAATATACTCAAAATCATCCACAAACGAAACCATCTGCCGCACCTTAGGCGTATGCTGATTGCCTGCGCCGAAATACTGCGTAACCCTGTTTTTAAGGGCTTTTGCCTTGCCAATATAGATGATTTTACCCGATTTATCCTTCATAATATAAACGCCAGGGCTTTTTGGCAATCGGTTGGCTTTAGCCTTTAATTCAGTAAGCTTTTCCACCGCTTTTCTCACCTGCCTTGCTCTGTTTTGAATTATTATAGCATAATTAGCGGGGCATTATCAACAAAACTATTGATAAATTTCGGAAATACTGTTAAAATAAAGAAAAAGTTATTGATTTTAAGGAGGCAATATTTATGTCTTGTTTACAGTTAAGTGAAGTTAAGTGCGGTGATACCGTTGCAGTTATGCACACATCTATGGGTGATATCACCATAAAGCTTTTCCCCGAACAAGCCCCCAAGACTGTGGAAAACTTTACAACCCACGCTAAGAACGGATACTATAACGGTCTTATCTTCCACCGTGTTATAAAGGATTTTATGATTCAGGGCGGCGACCCTACGGGCACAGGTATGGGCGGTGAATCTATCTGGGGCCATTCCTTTGAGGATGAATTCACTCCCGAGCTTCATAACCTTCGCGGCGCTCTTTCTATGGCTAATGCAGGTCCTAATACCAACGGGAGCCAGTTCTTCATTGTTCAGGCTAACACCGTTCCCGATGGTATGATTTCTCAGATGGAGGATTTGGGCGATGCCTTCCCCACAGAAATTATAGATGCTTACAGCAGTATGGGCGGCACTCCTTGGCTTGATTTCCGTCACACCGTTTTCGGTCAGGTAACCGAGGGCTTAGAGATAGTTGATGGTATAGCAAATGTTGAAACTGCAGGCGCAGATAAGCCCGTAACCGATGTTGTTATAAATTCCATAGATATTACTATAATCTAAAAATAAAGGAGCCTTCAGAATGAAAGGTATTATTTTAGCAGGCGGCAGCGGAACACGTCTTTATCCGCTTACAATGGTAACCTCAAAACAGCTTTTACCAATTTATGATAAGCCTATGGTTTATTATCCCCTTTCAACCCTTATGCTTGCGGGAATAAAGGATATTCTTATCATTTCCACCCCTACCGATCTTCCCAATTTTGAGCGCCTTTTAGGTGATGGCTCAAACTACGGAATAAACCTTTCCTATGCTGTTCAGCCTTCACCAGATGGTCTTGCGCAGGCCTTTATCATAGGTGAGGAGTTTATCGCAGGGGATAGCTGCGCAATGGTGCTGGGCGATAATATCTTCTACGGAAGCGGTCTTAAAAAGCACCTTAAGGATGCGGCTTCAAGGGATAACGGCGCCACCGTTTTCGGTTACTATGTTGAGGATCCCGAGCGCTTTGGTATCGTTGAATTTGATGAGAACGGCAAGGCCATTTCCATTGAAGAGAAGCCTCAAAAGCCTAAATCCAACTACTGTGTAACAGGCCTTTATTTTTATGATAACAGGGTTGTTGAGCTTGCAAAAAAGGTTAAGCCCTCTAAACGCGGCGAGCTTGAGATTACCGATCTTAACCGTATGTATTTAGAGGAAGGCACCCTTAATGTTGTTACCTTAGGTCAGGGCTATGCTTGGCTTGATACGGGCACAATGGATGCTCTGGCAGATGCTACCGAATTTGTTAAGGTTGTGGAAAACCGTCAGGGTATTAAGATTTCCGCTATTGAGGAAATTGCATACCACAACGGTTGGATAGATAAGGAAAGGCTTCTTGCATCTGCCGAGAAATACGGCAAATCCCCCTACGGAGAGTATCTTAAAAAGGTTGCTGAAGGAAAGCTACTGTTTTAATTATGAAAATCAGTGTTATTGTTCCCGTTTTTAACGGTGAGAAAACCTTAAAACAATCCATAAATTCCATGTTAGCTCAAGGTCTTGGTGACTTTGAGCTAATACTCATTGATGATGGTTCCACCGATAAAAGCGGTGAGATATGCAGGTCCTTTGCTCAAAATGATAATAGGGTGCGCTATATAAAAAAAGAAAACGGCGGTCCCTCTTCGGTGCGCAATTTAGGTATAAAAGAGGCTAAGGGTGAGTATATAACCTTTGCCGATTGCGATGATTATATGGATAACGGCGCCTTTGCATTTATGTATGAAAAGGCGTTGGAAACCAAGGCGGATATGGTTGTTTGCGGATGCTTTATAGAGCTTGGAGGCTCCAAAAGGGTAAACAACTGCGAGGAAATGATTATAGAGGGAGAATATGGCGAAAAGATAATCCCCCTTAAATCAAAGGACCTTTTGGATGCCCCTTGGAATAAGCTTTATAAAACCGAGTTTTTGAGAAAAACAGGGGTTACTATGCCTGAGGGCGAGATTTTTGAGGATACCGCCTTCCACTTAGAGCTTTTACGCCATCAGCCTAAAATTGCGGTTTACAGCGAATGCTTTTATCACTACGTTCAGAATATGGGTAGCATTACTAAAAAGTATAATCCCGATAAGCTGACTCTCCTCAAAAAAAGAGCGAAGCAGTTAAAGGATGTTACTGTGGGTATTGAGCCCTACTGCGATTTTTATTATATAAAATCCGTGTTTTCTGCCTTTATTGATATGTTCCTTTCTTGCAAAAAGGCTGAGATAAAACAGTTTATAAGCAAAGAAATCGGTGAACAGGATTTTATAAATGCGGCAAAGGGCGCCCGCTTTCAAGGCAGATATAATTCGGTTATAATAAGCGTTGCAAAAAGCGGAAATTGCAATAGGATTTACAATTTCTGTAAGCTTTGCTATATTCTTAAATATAAGGCAAGAAAACTCTTTATAAAGGTGAGATAATGATTTCTGTGGCTATTGCCGCCTATAACGGCGAAAGGTTTATAATAAAACAGCTTGAAAGCATATTAAATCAGTCCTTGCCCGTGGATGAAGTTGTTATCTGTGATGATTGTTCCACCGATAACACCCTTGAGCTTTGCCGCCGCTTTATAGAAGAAAAAGGCCTTGATAATTGGCATATCTTCAAAAACGAAAGCAATGTGGGCTATTGTCTTAACTTTTACGGCGCCATAGAAAAATGCGTGGGCGATGTGATTTTCCTTGCCGATCAGGATGATGAATGGCTCCAAGGTAAAACCGAGAAAATGATGAAATGCCTTAAGGAAAATCCCGATATTTCAGTGCTTTCTTCAAGATATAATGTTATTGATGAAAACTCAAAAATAATGGAAAATTCGGGCGTTACCTATTTAGGCGGGAATTATGATGATTCGGTGGAATATGTATCGGCTGAAAGTCAGGTAGGCTGTTCTTATATCCGAGGCTTCAGCCTGTGCTTCAGAAAGGAAATAAAGCCCCTTATAAAGCCTATTGACCTTAAATCTCTGCTTTCTCACGATTGGCTTATCTGTATGGTAGGCTCAATTGCGGGCAAAACCGCGATTCTTAATACCGTTCTCACTAATTATCGCTTCCATTCGCAAAACGTTTCCCTCTTAACAGCGGATAAAAAAAGGGAAGAGAGAAGGCTTGATAAAAGAATTTTGGGATTAGAGGAATCGGTAAACGGCCACTCCTATTTATTATCCTTAACCGAGGATAACGCCCTAAAGGCAAGCCTAAAAAAATTCATAGTTTTTGAGAAAAAGAGAATTGAGTTTTTGAAAACCAAAAATATTTTTAAGTATATGGCTCTTTTAGGGCATCTTAAAGAGTATAACCGCTATTATAAGGGCAACGGAATAAGGGTATGGCTCGGCGATTTGTTTTACGCCTATAAAAAATAGATTAAAGCGCTGCTTGGCAGCGCTTTTTTAATGTCCCGAAAATGACTCGGGATAAAGTGTATTATAAAGATAATGAATACTTTATTTTTTATCTTTTTTATGTTAAAATAAAGTAGAATTTTGTAATCGGAGGATTAAGATGCTTCAATTTATCGTTGGCAGAGCGAGCTCAGGTAAAAGCTATACCATAACGGAAAAAATCGCCGAATGTATCGAAAAGGGTGGGAGCCCTTATCTTTTGGTGCCTGAGCAATTTTCCTTCGAAAGCGAAAGAGCAATTCTTAGCCGCTTCGGTGAGCAGAAGGCTGATAAAGTAAAGGTTATCAGCTTTACAAGACTTTGCGATGAGGTGAACCGAATTTACGGAGGCTCAGCGGGTAAGGAGCTTAGTGATGCGGATAAAATCATCCTTATGGGCAGAGCCCTCAAAATAGCCCGAAATGATTTAAGGCTGTGGGGAAAATATACAGCTTCTGCAGGCTTTATAGAGAAGATGCTTAACACCGTATCCGAATTCAAAATCCACGGTATATCATATGATGAGCTTTTGCAGGTTGCCGAAAATGTAGGCGAAGCTTCCCTTAAAGCAAAGCTTATGGATACCGCTACCGTTTATAAGAACTTTAATCTGTTACTGCAGGAAAAATTTATAGACCCCAACGATAAGCTTAATAAACTCTATGAAATCCTTAATAATAACCGATTTTTTGAGGGCAAGGATGTATTTATTGATTCCTTTAAGGGCTTTACGGGGCAACAGTTTAAGATTCTCGGCAGAATAATATCCACCGCAAATTCGGTTACGGTAGGCCTTACGGCAGATACTAAAGCCGTTCGTAAGGGCGGTGTGTTTTCCAATACCCTTAACCTTAAGGAAAAAATTACCCTGCTAGCCAAAAACCGTAATGTTACCGTGCTACCCGATATAGAGCTTAGCGCCTCCCATTATGAAAACGGGGATCTTGCCACCCTTGAAAGATTTATGGCAGGGTATAGCGATTGCGGTAAATTAAGCTGTGGAGGGGTTACGGTTTGCAACGCTACGGATATTAGCGAAGAGGCAGAGTTTGTTGCTAAAACCATAAGAAAAACCGTAAGAGAAGAGGATGCAAAATTTGATGATTTTGCCGTTATAGTACGCGACACCTCCGCCTATGAGGAGGAGCTAAGTAACGCCTGCGGGCGCAACGGTGTTAATTGCTTTATTGATGGCAGAATGAATCTTGCCTCACTTCCCGTTTCGGTAGTAAGCCTTAATGCCGCCGCCCTTGCTAAAAAAATAAGTAGTGAAAGAATATTCCGTTTTTATAAATCGGGACTTGATTTTATAAGCCTTGATGAGCTATCACAGATTGAAAATTACACTTATCTTTGGAGCATTGATGGGGATGCCTGGGAAAAGGAATGGGATATGAATCCCGATGGCTTCAAGGAGGGTGACCCCGATAAAATAGCCGAAAAGCTTTCGCAGATAAATGCTTTAAGAGAGAAAATGATGGCCCCCATAATCGCCTTCAGAAAAGAGTTTTGCGGCAATGCCACAAAGATGTCAACCGCCCTTGTTAACCTGCTTTTTAGCGTTAAGGCGGATAAAAGCTCTAATAGGCTAAGCGCAAAGCAAACGGTGGAGAATAAAGCTTACGCAGAGGGCTTGCGGCAATCGTGGGATGCCTTTATGTCGGTCCTTGAGAGTATAAGCCTCTGCTTCGGCGAGGGTGAGATATCCCGTAAGGAATTTGAGGATGCCCTTAAAACTGCCCTTGCGCTTACCTCGGTGGGAATCACTCCTCAAACTCTTGATGAGGTAACCTTCGGCGCGGCGGATAGAATCAGACCCTACAGACCAAAATATGTGTTTATTATGGGCGCCAATCAGGGCGTTTTCCCCAGCGTTTCCACCGCTACGGGTATATTCAGCAACCGAGAGCGTGAGATATTAAAGCTTAACGATATTGCTATTCCCGATAAGGCAATAGAGGGCGCCGTAGATGAAGAATATCTCGTTTATTCCAGCCTTTGTACCGCCTCTGAAAAGGTGTTTATAAGCTATTCCGAAAGCCTTGCCGATGGAAGCGCCGCGCAGCCCTCAGCCTTTGTTACGGATATCGAAGAAAACCTTAATCCCATTAAAATTTCTGCGCCATCCCCACTTGAAATCGGGCTGTTACCCGAAACCAAGGAGGCGGCATTCGGGGAGATGTGCAGGAGATTAGGAAGGGATGCAGGAGAGGCTTTAACCCTTAAAAATGCCCTTTCGGATGAAGATATGAGTCTTCGCGCGCAGAGTATTTTAGGTATGGCAAAGCCCCCCGAAAACAAGATAAGCGGTGAAACGGCTAAAAATCTGTTTGGCAGTAAAATGTATATGTCACCCACAAGGTTTGAGACCTTTAATTCCTGCCGTTTTATGTATTTTTGTAAATATGGGTTAAAGGCAAACCGCCTTGAGCCCGTTGAGTTCAGCGTGCTCCAGAGGGGTACCTTAGTTCACTATGTCCTTGAAAGGCTTATAACCGAGTTCGGCAAGGGTGTAAGTAGGCTTACCGATGAAGAAATCGACCTTAATGTTGATAGATATGTAACTGAATATCTTGATGATATACCGGGCTACCGTTCCATTGAAAACGATAGGCTTAAATATCTTGTATCCACCATCTCCCGCTCGGTTAAATTCGTGGCGAAAAGACTTGCCGATGAATTTGCCCAATCGGATTTTGAGCCCTGCCATTGCGAGCTTAAGATCGGCGCCGATGGTGATATACCCGAGATTGAAATCCCCCTTGATGATGATGCTTCAATTTCTCTTAACGGCATAGTTGACCGCCTCGATAAATGGAACGGCTATATACGGATTGTGGATTATAAAACGGGCTCTAAGGAGTTTAAGTTCCCCGATGTACTCTTCGGTCAGAATATGCAGATGCTTTTATATCTCTATGCGGTTGCCAAAAGCGAGGAGTTTGGCGGTGAGCCTGCAGGTATATTCTATATGACCGCAAAGCGAAGCAAGAACGAGAAATCAAAACGCCGTATGAACGGGCTAATGCAGGCGGATGAGGAGCTTGTAAGGGCGATGGATAAGGAGAATAAGGGTGAGTTTGTACCCGCCCTTTCCTCGCGAAACACAAGCAACTTCGTTTCAAAGGGCGATTTTGATAGAATTTTCGAGTTTATAACCCGTAAGCTTAAGGCTTCGGGCAATATGATGCTGAGCGGCGATGTAAATGCAGATCCAATAGATGGGGTAGATGGCGATGCCTGCAAATATTGCGATTTTTCTGCCATTTGCCGCAAAAAGTATGAGGAGCATCGAAAGGTGCCGAGAATGAGCAATATGGATGTTATGTCCGAGATAGAAAGGCAGGTGGCAGAGGATGGCATTTGATTTTACGCCAATGCAGGAAAGTGCCATAAATACCGAGGGCACGGTTTTGGTTTCTGCCGCCGCAGGCTCGGGTAAAACTGCAGTTTTAGTAGAGAGGGTTATCCGCAAAATAACGCGGAAGGAAAACCCAATAAGTCTTGATAAAATGCTTATCGTTACCTTCACCAATGCCGCCGCCGCAGAAATGAAGCGGAAGATAGAAAAAAGGCTTTATGAGGTGTGCCGTGAAAATCCCGATGATGAGGGACTCCTGCGGCAAAAGCACCTTATTGCCTCGGCAGATATCTGCACCATTGATTCATTTTGTATAAACCTTGTTCGCAGTAACTTTGATAAATGCGGTGTGGAGCCCGATTTCACCGTGCAGGATGGCTCAGGCCTTGCCGCTGTAAACAATCGGGTTATGAGTGAGGTTATCGGCCGAAGAATAAGGGAAAACACCCCCGAATTTACTAAGCTTTTAGAGCTTACGGGCTGTGAATATGATGAAAAGCCCTTGGCGGAGGAGATTGAAAAAATTCATCTTTATTCCGAACAGCTGCCCTTCCCCGAGAAGTTTTTAAGAAGCCTTATAAATCCCTACGTTACGGATTTTGATAAGGAGCACATCTGGTATAAAACAGCGTTTGAATTTTCGGAAAATATCCTAAACGGCGCTCGTAAAACAATAGAAAAAATGGCGGATGCCGCCGAGCTTTTAGGCTCCAAGCATAAGGCTTATGCCGAAACCTTATCCCTGCTTATAGATACGCTTATAAAAGAACTTTCTAAAGGTGAGTGGGATGGTTTTTATAAGGCGGTCGGTGAGGCAAACATCCCCCGTCAACCCTCGGTGCCCTCCGATTCCGATGATGGCGCCGTATTCAAAATCTGCAAAGAAAAAATCGCAAAAGCAATCGAAAAATTAAGAAAAATCTTCTATGCCGATACCGAATTTGTAAAGCGGGATATTTGGGAAAAACGTCCTGCCGTAGAGCTTTTTGCCGCTATGATAGGCGATTATAGCAAGGAGCTTTTCGAGGCTTATAAAAAGGAAAACACACTAACCTTTTATAATACCGAGCAGTTGGCTCTTTCTTTCCTTTGCACCCCCACGCCCCATGGCTATGAGGTAAATAGCGCGGCGCAGGAATATCTTAGCCGATATGATGAGGTTTTGGTGGATGAGTTTCAGGATGTAAACGATTTGCAGGATACCCTTTTCCACATCCTTTCGGGTAATGCAAAAAAGCTTTTTACCGTAGGTGATGTTAAGCAGAGTATCTATGGCTTCAGAGGCTCAAATCCCGAAAACTTTATGAAGAAGAAAAGGGCGTATACATCCATTGAAAACGCCAAAGATGAGGATGCTAAAAAGATTATCCTATCGGATAATTTCCGTAGCCGCAAGGGTATATGCGATTATGTGAACTTTGTGTTCAGCAGGCTCCTTGATGGGCATATCGGCTCTATCGTTTATAACGAGGAGGAGGAGCTTCACGCCTCGGGCGAGTTTCCCGAAAGCAGTAGAAACTGCGTTGAGTTTATTCTGGCGGATAAAACGGGGGATGAGGATGAGCTTAAAAGGCTTGAATTTGAAGGAAGATGTATAGCTCATCGCATAAATGAGATTATGAACGAGGGTCAGGTCATAACCGATGGCAAAGCCTTGAGAAATGCGAAATTCTCCGATTTTGTGATACTGCTTGATAGTGTAAAAAATAAAGCAAGTGTTATAGCCGAGATGCTTAAAGAGGCAGGAATCCCCGTTAATTACGGGGCAGAGATCTTTTTCGAAACGGAGGAGGTCATCACCGTTTTAAGCCTCCTTAAAATCATCGATAACCCAAGAAACGATATCGAGCTCTTAACGGTTATGATGTCCCCCATATTCAATTTTTCCGCCGAGGAAATGGCAAAAATCAGAGCCGATTTCAAAAAGGGCGAGCTTTATGCCGCCGTTAATAACAGCGCTTCCCTCGGTAATAAAAAAGTGTTGGATTTTCTCGAAACTCTATCCCTTATGCGCCGTGAGGCCGCGGTTTTATCGGTGGATAAGCTTATTTCGAAGCTCTATGCCGTTACCGATTATCTTAACTTTGTAAGCGCCATGTCGGGCGGGGAGGCGAGAAGGGCAAATCTTATAACCCTTAGGAATGTAGCCGCCTGCTATTGCGAGGGCTCGGGCGGTGGAATAGGCGGATTTTTAACCCATATAAGAACTCTTCCCGAAAAGGCCGTGAAATCAGCGGCTAAGGAGGGGAGTGACTGTGTCAGAATTATGACAATGCACGCCTCCAAGGGTTTACAGTTCCCCGTTTGTATAATTTCCAATGTGGCGAGTGATATAAATAGGGTTGATTCCTCATCAAAAATCCTTTATGGCAGTAAATTAGGCCTTGGCTTTAAGTTTTATAACTATATTTCGGATTGTGATGAGGAAAATTTAGGTCATATTCTCTCTGCGCTTGGTGAAACCGAAAAAACCTCCGAGGAGAAAATGAGGCTTTTGTATGTTGCTATGACAAGGGCGGTTGACCGTCTTATCATAGTAAGCTCACCTAAAAATCCCGTTTCTGCCCTTAATAATGCGGCATCGAATATTTCCCGCGTAGGTCTTGAGCTTGATGCCGAATGGCTTAAAAGCTCAAGAAAAATGAACGATTGGCTGCTGGCCACAGCCCTTATCCATCCCGATGCTCAGATTTTGCGAAATCTCTGCGAGCTACCCACAAGGTCGGCAAAGCAGGGGGGAGAAGCCGCATTCCGCGTTATGAATAGCTATAACACGGCCTTTGCAAAGGCAGAGGTAAAGGAGTTTACCCCCATAGCAAATGATGATATCACGCAGCGTATCAAGAAGAATTTATCATATAAATATCCCCTTGAGGCGCTGGGCTCGGTAAGGTCTAAAATCTCGGTTTCCGACCTTGCCAACAAGGCGGAAAGCGACCGTTTCGCATTTACCCACAAGCCCTCCTTTATGCTTGAAAACGGGCTTTCTGCCGCAGGTAAGGGTACGGCAACACACAGCGTTATGCAGTTCATAGATATGAGCAAGAAGCCCGATGTTGATGCTGAGATTGATCGTCTTGCCGAATGGCAGTATATCACCGAGGAACAAGCGGGAGCGGTGGATAGAAAGGCAATTTCCGAGTTCTTCGATAGCCCTCTTTATGAGAGAATATCAAAAAGCCTTGATATCAGAAGAGAGATGCGGTTTTTAAGCGAAATCCCCGCCTCTCGCATCGATGATGCTCTCCCCGAGAAAATTAAGGATACGCCTGTAATAATTCAGGGCGCCGTTGACCTATGCTTTGCCGAGGAGGACGGTATTGTTGTGCTTGACTTTAAGACCGATAGGGTGGATAATATAGATAAGCTTCGCGAAACCTACAGCGAGCAGTTAAATATCTATGCCGCCGCCTGTGAGAAGATTATGGGTAAGCCCATTAAAGAAAAGATAATTTATTCATTTAATTTATCGGATTACATTTCCTTTTAAGAGGTGAACTATGCTTTACGAAAATCCCTTTGTGGAAGGCCCTTATATTACCTATTGGAACTATAAAAATACTTATCCTATGCATCTTCACGAAAAGGTAGAGGTGCTTTATTTCCTTGAGGGAACAGGTGTTGCTATTGTAGGAAATAAACGGTATGAGTACCAAAAAGGTGATTTGCTTCTTATATTGCCTTATGAGCTTCACGCTTATGAGGATCCCTCGCCCGATCAGTTAAATATCGCTATGGGAATACCTATTTCAATGCTTTCGGGCTATGGGCTTAATCTCTTTGCCATAAGGCCTGAAAGCCATCTTATAAGGCTCCCCGAAAAGCAAAAGAGATTTGGGCATCTTGTAGATGTTTTGGAAACCTACCGTAATCATTATTGGGAAGAGGTTAACGCTATTCATATAAGCTGCGCATTTTTTGGAGAGGTCGTTAAAGAGGTCAACTTTGTTCCCCGCTTCAAAAACGATATGAAGGCGAGTGAAAAGCTTATAATCGCTTGTAACGAGAATTATTTAGACCCCACCTTTACCGTTTCCTCCCTTTCGGAGAAAACGGGGATAAGCGAACGCTCTATATCAAGATTCTTTTCCGAAAGCCTTGATACCTCTTTCCCTAAGTTCATATCAATGATGCGGGTAGCAAGAGCAATAGACCTTATAGAGCATGAGGGCTACAATATCACCAAAGCGGCGTTAGAGAGCGGCTTCGGTTCGGTAAGAAGCTTTAACCGCTCCTTTAAGGCAGAAAAGAATTTTACGCCCCGTCAGTATTTTGTGAAAAAAGAAAATTAAAACGAAAACCGCCAAATCCTATTAGCAGGATTTGGCGGTTTTTTCACTTGAAAATGGAAAACAGCTGTAAAAGATACGCTTTTTATGGAAAATGGCGGATTTTGTCTTATATATAGCATAAATTTACTTGTAAAAAAGTATGAACTCATTGTAAAATGATAGCAGAGTCTTTGCCATTAAAATTCACAAGGTTTTTTCTGCTCATTAATTTTATATGTGTAAATAGCACATATTTGGTCGGAAGTGAAAGCCAAAAATGAGGCTTTAATTAAAATGGAGCAAAATTTACCGAAATGAATTTTTGTGGCAAAAAATGGCTGATTTTGTTCGGCTAATAAAATTTAGGAGGTTGTTTGATGAAAAACATTTTCACAAAAAGGCTAATAGCAGCAGTTCTGGCTCTTGTTGTATGCGTAAGCGTGGCAGGCGCTTCTATGGCTGTTGAGCCAAGCGCTCAGTCAACCCGTTTGATCACTGTGGATACCGATACGGTTCTAACAGAGGATTTCATTGGCATTGGTACTAACCATTGGTGTAGTAACTATGTTGGTGGAATGAATGATGCGTATCAAACTGTTAATGAAGAGCGTAACGCCATTCAGGAGCTTAAGTATGTTCGTCTTTTGTTCCTTCCCCAGTGGCTTATGGATCAAACTCTCCCCGCAGATCAGATGAAGGAAGAGTATGAGAACGGAATTTACCATTGGGAAAATCTTAATGTTGTAAATTTCTATGAAAAGATAAGGATGTATCACGATATCGGCGCTACCGTTGTTATAAATGTGGGCGGTCGCGCTACTGTTGAAACAGCCTGGTGGCAGGTTGAGGATGCAGGCGTTAGTGAAGCAGGTCTTCGCGCGGCCCCTGCCGATCTTCAGGAATTTGCCGAAATGACCTATGCGCTGTTTGAACACGCTTGGGATTTAGGCTACGATAACGTTACCCACCTTTCCTTCTTTAACGAGGTAAACGGCGGTAACTATGAAGCCTTTGCCAATAAGAAAGAATATTGGGTGCAGATGCTTTCTCACGTTCATTACGAATTCAAAAAGCATACATATACAAATAACCCTGCAAGCCCCTATTATAATAAGAACGCCCGCGATGTTCTCAATATGCTTGGCACCGAGCTCTCAGGCTTTATTGATGAGCCTCAGATTCCTGAGTGGCTTGAGTATGTTAAGGAAAATCTGGTTGAAGAGGATGGAACCCCTATGTTCCAGATTCTCAATGCCCACCAGTATCCTCACTATAAAACCTGGGAACAGGCAACCGAGCTTTATAATAGAATGGGCGCCGCATATAATGGCATTTGGGCGAATGAGTTTGGCCCTCGCGCTCTTGCCCGTTCTGGTGTTTCCGTTGAAGAAAATTACAATGCTGATTATAAATATAGCGAAACCTCTCAGGTTATCGCTATGACCAATGCAGGCTATGGCGGTATAGCCCAATGGTCGGCTTCGGCAGAGTATATTGATTTTGGCTTCACCTTCGGCGTAGGCAGAATGGGAATGTGGGACTTTATAAATCAGGATATAGACGATATAAGAGTTATTTACGGTGAACGCGGTCTCTATACCCGTTATATTCCTAAGAACTGCAAAACCTATAAGAGCACAGTTGATGCTGATGATTTAATTTGCGCGGTTTACGGTAAGGATGGCGATTTCTCCGCTTTGCTTGAAGTAGAGGAAAGCAGTGATACAAGAGAATTAACTATTGATTTCGGCTCTGCCGCCGCAGGTAAAACCTTCCGCCGCCATGTTCATACCTATCCCGAGCCCAATGAGGCTGGCTTAGTTGATTCGGCTGAAAAATACGAGTACGGCGATTTAATCCCCGTATCAGATAAAGAAATCGTTGCCGACGCAAACGGCAAGATAACCGATGTTCTTCCCGTTGATGCTCATTGCTCCATAGTTTATACCACTATGGAGGAAGAGGTACAGATAGTAACAGATGAGAATTCAGTAGAGCTCTCCCCCACAGGTACTAAGGATTTCAATGTAACCGCTATCTACGGTACCGATGATGATAGCAATCTTTC
>JAFTWW010000032.1 GCA_017465085.1 Clostridia bacterium
GGTATAGAGCTTGATAACCCTATAATTACTGCCTCAGGCACCTTTGGTTACGGCTATGAGTTTGCAGAGCTTTATGATATAAATATACTCGGAACCTTTTCGTTTAAGGGAACCACTAAGGATGCAAGATTCGGAAATCCTACTCCGAGAATTGCCGAATGTACCGCCGGTATGATTAACGCGGTAGGTCTTCAAAACCCAGGTGTTGAAAAAGTTATATCAGAGGAGCTGCCCAAGCTTAAAAAATGCTTTAATAAAAAGGTTATGGCAAATGTAAGCGGATTTTCGGTCGATGATTATGTTTACACCTGTGAAAAGCTTGATAAATGCGAGCAGGTAGGCTGGCTTGAGGTAAATGTAAGCTGTCCTAATGTTCACGGCGGAGGAATGAGCTTCGGAACCTCGCCTGAGGCCGCCGCAGAGGTAACTAAAGCGGTTAAGGCGAAAACAACTAAGCCGGTTATAATAAAGCTATCCCCTAATGTTACCGATATAGTAAGTATAGCCAAGGCTTGCGAGGAAGCGGGAGCGGACGGTATAAGCCTTATAAATACACTTTTAGGTATGCGGATAGACCTTCGTACAAAAAAGCCGGTTATTGCAAATAAAATGGGCGGTTTTTCGGGAAGTGCGATTTTTCCTGTGGCTGTAAGAATGGTTTATCAGGTTGCAAATGCAGTAAAAATACCTGTTGTGGGTATGGGCGGTGTATCAAGTGCCGAGGATGTTATAGAAATGATGCTCGCAGGTGCAACTGCCGTTGAGATAGGCGCGGCAAACTTAGTTGACCCCTTTATATGCCGTGACATTATAAACGAGTTACCCTCCGTTATGGAGAAATATAAAATAAATTCTTTGAGTGAAATTATAGGAGGAGCAAAATAAATGGGTAAGGATGTAATAGTAGCCTGTGATTTTTCAAGCAAGGAGGCTGTGATGAGCTTTCTTGATAAGTTCACCGATTGCAAGCCTTTTGTTAAAATCGGTATGGAGCTTTACTATGCCGAGGGTCCGGCAATCGTTAAGGAAATCAAGGAAAGAGGACATAAGATATTCCTCGATTTAAAGCTGCATGATATTCCTAATACGGTTAAAAAATCTATGGCTGTACTATCCCGACTTGATGTTGATATGTGCAATTTACACGCGGCAGGTACGATTACTATGATGCAAGCGGCTTTAGAGGGTCTTACCAGACCTGACGGCACAAGACCGTTGCTTATAGCGGTAACCCAGCTGACCTCTACCGATCAGGAGAGAATGGAAAATGATTTGCTTATAAAAGAGCCTATCGACAAGGTGGTTATGCACTATGCGGCAAACGCCGCTAAGGCAGGACTAGACGGTGTAGTTTGCTCACCTTTAGAGGCAGGCAAGGTTCACGAAATCTGCGGTGAAAAATTTATGACGGTTACCCCCGGTGTACGCTTTGCAGACGGTGACATAGGCGACCAAAAAAGGGTAATGACCCCTGCCGAGGCTAAGAAGATAGGCTCAGATTACATAGTTGTAGGAAGACCCATAACCGCCGCAGAGGATCCCGTTGCGGCATATAAGCGCTGTGTTGCGGAATTTGTTGGATAAAAGGAGAAGAAATAATGGAGAGCTATAAAAGAGAATTTATTGAGTTTTTAGAAGGTGCCGGAGTTTTAAAGTTCGGTGATTTTACTGCTAAATCGGGAAGAAAAATCCCCTATTTTATCAACGCAGGAGATATAAAAACAGGTGAACAAATTCAAAAGCTCGGCGAATTTTACGCAAAGGCTTATTTTGAAAAGGTAGGCAATAAGAAAACTGTTCTTTACGGACCTGCCTATAAGGGTATACCGATTGCTGTTTCCGTAGCGGTGGCTCTTGCAAAGGAGGGACTGGATGTTCCTTTCTTCTTCAACAGAAAAGAGGAGAAGGACCACGGTGAAGGCGGAGTTTTTGTAGGCTACAAGCCTTCTGAGGGCGAAGAAATCGTAATAGTTGAGGATGTTATCACCGCAGGCACCGCTATAAGAGAGAGTATGGCTATACTGTCAGGTCTTAAGGGTGCAAAGGTTGCCGCAACCTTTGTTATGGTTGAC
>JAFTWW010000033.1 GCA_017465085.1 Clostridia bacterium
CATATATAATATATAATATAACATATTTTGTAAAAAATAAACCCTTTTTATTGTGAAGTGATAAAATGAATTTTGAAATTCCTCAACAAATCAACAAAATAATTAAAAAACTTGAATATGCAGGCTTTGAAGCCTATATGGTTGGAGGTTGTGTTCGTGATATCCTTATGGGGCTCACTCCCCACGATTACGATATCACCACAAGCGCATTACCCCACCAAATAAAAGAACTATTCGAAAAAACCGTTGATACAGGTATAAAGCACGGAACGGTTACCGTAATTTTCGATAATATGCCCGTTGAAATAACCACCTACAGATGCGAATCGGGCTACAGTGATAACCGCCGCCCCGATAAAGTTAACTTTGTATCCGATTTATCCGAAGATTTATCCCGCAGAGATTTCACCGTTAATGCTATATGCTACAATGAAAAAGAAGGCTTTAAGGACCTTTTCGGCGGAATTGAGGATATTAAAAACAAAACATTGAAAGCTGTAGGCGAAGCTGAGATAAGATTTAATGAGGATGCTTTGAGAATTTTAAGGCTTTTCAGATTCTCTTCCGTTTTGGGATTTGATATTGAAAAAATCACCTTTGAGGCCGCCATCAATACGATTTCACTTATCAAAAATATAAGCTGTGAACGGATTGCCGAAGAACTTAAAAAAGCATCTCTTGGAAATAACATCAAGGCTTTAGAGCTCTTTATTAACTCAAAGGGGCTTATCCACTTAGGTGTTGAAAATTGCCGCGACCTTTCCCCTATCACACAGCTTGATAAGAAATCGGAATTGCGTTTATTTGCCTTGCTCTCCCTTTGCGATTGCGATAAAATTAAGGTTGCTAAAAATCTAAAGCTCAGCAATAAAATGCTTGAATATATAAGCATTTTAGACCGATTGATTTCATCCCAATTCCCCGTGAGCAAAGAACAAATAAAGCAGATGCTTGGTTTTTGTGAATGTGAGCAATTTTGCGATTATCTTGAATACCTTGAAAAAATTAAAAATATCAACTGCCACAATACAAGAATACTCTTAAAGGAGATTTTAGATAATAATGAGCCTTATAAAATATCTCATCTTAATATAAGCGGTGATGATGTTTTAGCCCTTGGTTTTTCTCACAAAGCCGTGGGAGATGCTCTTAAATTCCTCTTATCCGAGGTTATAGTAAACCCCGCAACAAACGAAAAAAGCGGCCTTATAAAAAAATTAAAAGATTACAGTAACTAAACTAAGTCAGGTGCCATAAAATGTAATGAATTACATCAGGCACCTGATTTATTTTTAGGTAGGTAATATTATGAAAATTTTACTCATCGGCGGAGATAGGCGTATGCTCTTTGCGAGAAAGGATTTAGAGGAAAAAGGTTATGAAACGGATACACTGGGCTTATTAAACGGTGATTGCGGTAACATAAATTGGGCGGATATTTTGCTTTTACCCGTTCCTGCTTCGAGAGATAAAATCAATATTAACTGTCCACTCACAAACCGAAAAATACCACTCTCTATTATTGACGATTTCCCCGATGAAAAACTGATTATAAGCGGCGGTCTGAGCTTAAACAGGAGTAACTTTATAAATTATCTCGAACTCGATAGCTATGCTGTTTTGGGCGCTGTACCCACTGCCGAAGGTGCTATACACTGCGCCATAGAAAACACCGAACATACCCTTTGGAAATCCAAGGTTTTGATAATTGGTTGCGGAAGAGTTTCCCGCATACTTATTTCCCGCCTGCTTTCCTTTGGCTGCAGACTTACGGTAAGCGCCCGTAACAATAGAGATTTTGCCTACCTAGATGCCCTTGGAATTGATTATATTAAAACCGATTCCGTAAGTGACCTGTGCCGTGAATTTGATGTTATCTTTAATACAATCGATGTCCCTGTGCTTGATAGAGCTGATATCACCCAGAGCAATCTTATAATAGATCTTTCCACCAAGGGTTGCTTTACCGATACACCGCAGAGCATCAGATATATTAAGCTACCCGGTATTCCGGGTAAAATCGCGCCTGCCACGGCAGGAACAATTATTTCTGAAACAGTAATTCAAATTATCAATGGGCAAAGGAGATAAGATATGAAAAATATAACGGTTGGTTATGCCCTTTGCGGCTCTTTTTGTACAATAAAAAATTCACTTGAACAATTAAAAAAACTTTCGGAGCTTGATATAAACATTATTCCTATAATGTCGGAAATCGTTTATTCAACCGATACCCGTTTTGGAAAGGCTCAGGACCACAAGACTCTTGTGGAGGAGATATGCAAAAATAAGATAATACACGATATCCCCTCTGCCGAGCCGATAGGCCCAAAAAATCTACTGGATATTATTGTAGTTTCTCCCTGCACAGGTAATACCGCCTCTAAAATTGCTTTAGGCATTACCGATACGGCGGTTACCATGGCAGTTAAGGCGCATCTGAGAAACAACAAGCCCGTAGTTTTAGGGCTTGCCTCTAATGATGCTCTCGGAGCATCGGCAAAAAACATAGGTCTGTTACACAACACAAAAAACATCTACTTCATCCCCTATAGGCAAGATGACCCCTTCGGTAAAAATAATTCTTTAATTTGCGATTTTTCACAAACCAAGGAAACCATTGAGAAGGCGTTAGAGGGAAAGCAGATCGAACCCGTTGTGTTATCATAAAAGAAAGCCCGCCGAAAATTCGGCGGGCTTTGATTTTTAATCTTATTAGATTTCAGCGAAGTACTTAATAGTACGTACCATCTGGCTGGTGTAGCTGTTCTCGTTATCATACCAAGAAACAACCTGTACCTGATAGGTATCATCATCAATCTTGGTAACCATAGTCTGAGTAGCATCAAACAAAGAACCATAGGTGATGCCGATGATATCGGAAGATACGAGCTGCTCTTCAGTATAACCGAAGGAAGCGCTGGAAGCAGCCTTCATAGCAGCGTTGATGCCTTCAACGGTAACATCCTTACCCTTAACTACTGCTACAAGGATAGTAGTAGAACCGGTGGGAACGGGAACACGCTGAGCAGAGCCGATGAGCTTGCCGTTGAGTTCGGGAATAACAAGACCGATAGCCTTAGCAGCGCCGGTGCTGTTAGGAACGATATTGCAAGCAGCAGCGCGAGCACGGCGAAGATCACCCTTTCTGTGAGGACCATCAAGAACCATCTGATCGCCTGTCCAAGCGTGAACAGTGGTCATAATACCGCTCTGGATGGGAGCATACTTGTTAAGAGTATCAGCCATGGGAGCGAGGCAGTTAGTGGTGCAGGAAGCAGCAGAGATAATGTTATCCTCAGCTGTAAGAGTATCTTCGTTTACACTGTAAACGATGGTCTTAAGGTCCTTACCTGCGGGAGCAGAAATAACAACCTTCTTAGCACCTGCATCGATGTGAGCCTGTGACTTTTCTTTAGAGCAGTAGAAGCCTGTGCACTCAAGAACAACATCAACACCGATTTCTCCCCAAGGAAGATCAGCAGCGTTCTTTTCAGCATAGATTTTGATGGTCTTACCGTCAACAGTGATGCTATCTTCACCAGCAACTACGGTATCAGCAAGAGCATATCTGCCCTGAGCGGAATCGTACTTGAGTAAGTGAGCGAGCATTGCGGGGCTGGTAAGATCGTTAATAGCAACAATCTCATAACCCTCTGCGCCAAACATCTGACGGAAAGCCAGACGGCCGATACGGCCAAAACCATTAATAGCAACTTTAACCATTGGAAAAACCTCCTAAATTTTTACTTTTTATATTTTACCCTATTTCTATTTATTTTTCAAGTGATTTTGTTTAATTTTTAACAATTTTTTTATTTTTTATATATATTGGCATAATATTCGGGGAGGTTTTGATTTTATATATGCAATTTTCACCTAACACAAGGGCAAGATATGCCTCCGCTTTAAGAATATATCTCCAAAAAAGAATAGCCAAAAACGGTATATGTAATAAAACACTCTCGTTTTTTAGGAATATATTGCTTTTTGAAATAATATGCTGTGAAAAAACATTTACCGAAACACAGCTTGATTATTTTTTTGATAAATTATCGCTATCAATATTAGCAGAAATGATTAAGAGGAACAGATGGGTCAATATAAAAGTAACGGGAAACGGCAAAGGAAAAATAAACCGAAGCGCCGTTATTTTTATTGTTTGCCAATGCATCGGAGCCCGCGATATAAATATAGATATTAAGGATAAATTTGTCAAGATAACTACGGATAATCTAAATCACAGCGTTGTGCTAACGCGAGTTATAAAGGCTATCGGAGGTCTTCTGATAAAGGATATAGGCAAAGAAAAATACGGAATTTTTATACCTTTCTTTAGGTGTAAAAATCCCGTAATAAAATCACCAGATGAATACGAATACCTTTTCAACAGATTATCTCCGCTCAGGGTATTCTTAAGTATATGAAGCAATAAGCATTTCGGCCGTTCGCAAGCCATCTACAGCGGCAGACATAATTCCACCCGCGTACCCAGCGCCCTCTCCCGAAGGAAAAAGTCCCGCAAGAGATACAGATTGGCCATCTTCACCGCGTACAATTCTGACAGGTGAAGAGCTTCTGGTTTCTGGTGCGGTTAAAACTGCATCATCACAGGCAAATCTGCTTATCTTTTTATCAAATAAAACTATTCCCTCTTTTAAGCTTTCGATTATAAATGGGGGGAATATTTTACTAAAATCGCAAAACTTTGTTTCGGGTTTAACCGTTGGATTTATCCTGCCAAGCTTTTGCTCCTTGCCGAAAACAAAGCTACCAACCGTTTCAATAGGAACGGCGCCGCCCGCTATATCATAGGCTGATTTTTCAATTTTCTCCTGAAAAGCGCATCCTGCCAAAACATCATCACCCGCTAAATCCTCCGGATCAACATTAACAAGCAGAGCGCTGTTTGAGTTAACGCCATCACGACCGCTGTTGCTCATACCGTTTACAGCCGTATGACCTAAACTGCTTGAGGCGTTAATAACCTCACCGCCCGGGCACATACAGAAGGTATATACTCCCCTGCCGTTTTCAAGGTGAACTGCAAGTTTATAATCAGCGGCGCCAAGCGCCTTGTGATTAGCAAAATCTCCATATAGCGAGCGGTTTATATCCTTCTGCAGATGCTCTATTCTCACACCCATTGAAAATGGCTTTCTAATCATCTCAATTTGCTTGGATTTAAGCATTCTGAATGTATCTCTTGCCGAGTGACCTGTGGCAAGAATTAGTTTTTCGCAAGGAATGATTTCTCCGTTTGCGGTAACACTTTCGACTTTATTATTTTTAATATTTATATCTTCAAGGAGGGTATCAAATCGCACCTCACCGCCGAGAGAAATAACCTCTTGCCTTAAATTCTTAACAACGGTTTTAAGTATATCGGTGCCGATATGCGGCTTAGCATCGGTGAGAATTTTCTTATCGGCGCCAAAGGAAACCAATGCTTCAAGAACCGTTTTGCATCTGCCATCCTTAATACCCGTATTAAGCTTACCATCGGAAAAGGTACCTGCTCCCCCCTCACCGAACTGAACGTTTGAATTTTCCTTTAGCTTTCCGCCCGAAAAGAACTCTTCAACATCACGAGCCCTTGTTTCAACATCGTTGCCTCTTTCAAGCACCAAGGGCTTTAACCCCGCTCTTGCAAGCAAAAGGGCGGCAAACATACCTGCAGGGCCGAAGCCTACCACAATAGGTCTGTTTTCGGGAATTATATCTGCCTTTTTCCAATTGTATTTTTGTTCCTTATAGGGATTTGCATTTTTATTCTTTCGCAAAATCCTATCCTGCTCCGATTTAAGATCCACCAAAAAAGAGCAACAAAAATGAACATCCTCTTTTTTTCTTGCATCCACAGATTTTCTGTAAAGGGAAACCGAATTTATATTTCCAACATCAGTTTTAAGGTGTTTTGCAAGTATGGGTATTAGATTTGAGAAATCGGTATCAAGAGATAATTTTATATTGTTAACAATAATCATTTTACACCGCCGAGATATGCCGCAATTCCCTTTGCGACACAAAATGCGCTTGACCACGCCCACTGAAGATTAAAACCTCCGCAATCGCCATCAACATCAAGAATTTCACCTGCGGCAAACAAGCCTTCTTCTCTTACGGACATCAAGGAGCTGTTAAATTCATCAAGTGAGATACCGCCTGCAGTTACCTGAGAATTTTCAAATCCCGTTGTTCCTATAACATTAAAGGGCAACGCTTTTATTAGCGATGCTATTTTTTTCACCTGCGAGGATGTTATAGCAGTTACGCTATCCCCAAGCTTTACTCCGGCTATTTTAATAATCACCTGACCCAATCTTTTATTAAGAAAACCCGTAAAAAACTCCTCGGCTTTTCTATCTTTAAGGGTTTTGCATCTTCTTAAAAGCAATTCGAAAAGGGAGTTAAAATCCAGGTGCGGCATAAGATCAAGATAGATGGTTTTTGCCCCTTTGCTTCTTTCAACAAATCGTGAAACCTGCATTATGGGAGGCCCCGAAAGGCCGTAATCACAGAAAAGCACCTCTCCGAATTCTTGACGAAGGGTTTTTCCGCCTTCCTTAAGGATTACATCGGCATCAACCTTAATACCTTTTAATTGGCGAACTATATCGCTTTCGGTTTTTAGCTGAACTATTGCAGGTGTAGTTTTAACAGTTTTATAGCCGCTTGATTTCATTAAACCGAATGCGGCTCCATCACTGCCAAGCTTCCTGCCGCCTGAAAATAGACCTGCGGCAATAAGCAGGGCCTTGCCAATAAATATCTCTTTATCAGTTTCTACCTCAAATTTTGCATTCTTTTTCTTATAAGAAAGCATTTTTGTTTCGGTAAAAACCTGGATATTTAATTCTTCTATCTTAAAGCGAAGAGCATCCACCACCGAAGAAGCCTGAAGAGAATTCGGATAAACTCTTCCCCTATCATCCGTGGTAAAAACAACGCCCAGCCCTTCAAAAAAGCTCTCGGTTTCACCGCTATAATTATCAAGAATGTGCTTAAGGAAGCCTTCATTCTCGGAATGAAAGCTATTATAGGATAAATCAGCATTAGTGATATTGCATCTGCCGTTACCCGTAACAATGAGCTTTTTACCAACCCTGGAAAGCTGTTCAATTATTGCTATTTTGTATGATGGGTTATTCATTTTAAGGCTGATAGCGGCGCACATACCTGCGGCGCCACCGCCTATTATTAAGCAATCATAAATAAGTGGCATTTAATGTCTCTCTTCCATATTAGAATAGGTTTCGCAAAAACGGGCCGCAAAGGCAGGCGGCTCATCGCCTGCATACATATGGGAAATATCTCCAAAACCGTTGCAACGGAAATATGCAATCCCCTGCTCACGCTCCTCAGTTATAAGCGTTGTAACCGAGCTTGGCAGTGCTACAAATCCGTGCCAAAGAGCTACGGGAGAAATTCCTAAAATGTGGCTTAATAACACACATTCAACACCAAAATGACAAAAGAAAACAATAGTATCATCGTTTTCATTTTCCACACGGTAAAAATTACCCACATGCGCATAACCGTGCTTTGCTAAAAGCTCATCAAGGCTTTTGGTAACATATTCATATTTTTCTTTTACATTTCCCGATTGCATCAAGTCGGTATTGAGCCAATCAAAACGGTCATAAAATCTTGCATCCTTGGTCCAGAAAGAAGGCACCAAATCCCAAGGGGTTCGCTTATTTCCCGTTTCATTATCAATTACATACGCGGGGAATTCTTTAAGCCACTCACATATTGTAGCCTCTAAGCCCATTTTCTTAAGGGTTGGCTCCATAGTGGCCTTGGCTCGACCTAAGGGCGAACAGTAAACCGCTTTAATATCCAATTTTTTAAGCTTTTCAGATAAGAGCTCTGCCTCACGAAAGCCCTTTTCTGTTAAAGAATCCTTTTCATAATCAGGATCTCCGTGACGAACAATCAAAATCTTCAAATCAATCACCCCATAGATTTTAACACATCAAAATAAATATTACAATATAAAAACGAAAAAGAGCCGTAGAAACTACGACTCTTTCTCGCTTTTAAGGGGTTTGAGGAGAGAATCCTCGAAAACGAGGATTATATCAAGACGGGTGCGGCTCCCGCTTGGTACGATTATATAGTAAAACATAAATTTGGACTTATTATGAACATTATTTTAATTTTTTAAGGAATATTTCTTAATATTTATGCTAATACTACCTTTGAAGTAAAACAAAGGAGCGTTAATAATGAATTACGAAGAAAATCCGAAAGAACAACGGTTTATCGGCAGTTTAGGCTTTTATGCCATTATTGCCTTATGTTTAATAGCCATAGGAGTTATCGCTTGGTTTGCAGTTTCAAGAAACAGTGATGATATGAATAACCCCGATAGTTCCCTACCAAACGAATCATATAATTCATCCAACGAATCATATAATGATATAAGTGAAGTAACACCTGATAACAGTATGTCAGAGGTGGTTGAAAACCCTGTAACCGATGTTCCCTATGAAGAGGATGTATCATCGCAACAGCCACAGACTCAGCCCGAAACCGTAGATTTTGTATTACCTGTTGAGGGCAAGGTGTTAAAGGGCTTCAGTGACACAGTTTTACAAAAATCAGCAACCTACGGTGATATGAGATTACACCTTGGAATTGATATGCAATGCAACGAAAAGGAAGCCGTTAAATCGGTTGGCAGCGGCACAGTTACAGCCATAGAGGATGATAGTGATTTCGGAAAATGCATATCGGTTGATTACGGTAACGGAATCGTGGTTAAGTATTGCGGTCTATTAAGTGTTAATTATCAATCGGGAGATAATGTAAGAGCGGGCGATGAATTAGGCGTTATTGGAACAGTACCCTGTGAATGTGCAGATGGCTATCACCTGCATCTCGAAGCCTACAAGGATGGCGTTTGTGTTTCTCCGCTATCCCTACTCGGTCTTGAAAATTAAAACCTGCCCTCGAAATTTCGCTTAGGGGCAAAAAATAACAAGGTGACCTGATTTTCAGGCACCTTGTTTCTTTATTTCATATAAGCCTCTAATCTGTAAATAGGTAAACCCATCGATACAAAGCGGTTTTCATATTCGGTTACGATATTGCCCTCAAAATTACTGTTGTGTAAATCAAGGCTAACATTCTTAAGCGCAAAGCCGTTTGCCGATAACTGCTCGATAGAAAACTCGAAAAGCTTCATATTATCTGTTTTTTGATGAATTTCTCCGCTTGGTTTGAGAAGCCTTTTATATATCTTCAAAAAGTTTTCAGCAGTTAAACGGTGGGAGGCATATTTGTTTTTGGGAAACGGGCAGGAAAAATTAAGAAAAATTCTCTCAACCGTTTGCTCCTTGATATGCCTTTCAAGATATTCGGCGGAAGCCTTTATAAATCTTAAATTTGTAACGCCCTGTGCCTTTGCAAGCTCGCAGGCAGAAACGATTACATTGGCTTCTTTTTCCACCGCCAAAAGATTTATATGAGGATTTTGCTTAGCATACTCCACAGCAAATTTTCCCTTACCGCATCCTATTTCAAGAAATATGGGTTGTTCCTTTCCAAACCAAGCGGTAAAATCTATATAATCCTTATTAAGCACCGCGGTGTTGAAATTGCGATCATCACTATTACTGATATACAAATAATCAGATACAGCTTCCAGCCTTTCGCCAAGGTGCTTTTTATGTCTCATTCTCATATTTTTCACCAATAAGGCAGCCCTTTGGACTGCCCTTTTCTATTATTTATTCAGTTTTTCAATTTTCTCAGCGGCGCCTTTAAGGAAATCTCCCTCAAATCGCTCAATGGCACCGTTATCCACCATCTGCGCCAAGGATACATTTATAGGCATTTTAGCAAGAAGCTCTACGCCGAGCTCCTCGGCAACGCTCTCACTGCCACCACCGAAAACGCTGAATTTATGATTACATTCGGGGCACTCAACATAACTCATATTCTCAACCATACCGATTACGGGAATATTCATCATACTTGCCATATTATATGCCTTTTTAACAATAAGTGAAACCAAATCCTGAGGAGAGGTTACAATAACAGCCCCATCAAGAGGAATGGTTTGGAATACGGTAAGAGGTACATCACCCGTTCCGGGAGGGCAATCGATGAAGAGATAATCAAGGTCTCCCCAAACAACATCCTGCCAGAACTGCTTAACAGCGCCTGCAATAACAGGACCGCGCCAGATAACAGGCGCATCATGCTCCTTAAGCATCATATTTATTGATATAACCTTAATTCCCGTTGATGTTTCGGCGGGAATAATACCTATCTCATTTTGCATAGCGTTAGAGATTACGCCGAAGGATTTGGGTATGGAGGGACCCGTAATATCGGCATCAAGAATACCTACATTATAACCCTTTCTACGCATTTCAACCGCAAGCATTGAGGTTACCATAGATTTACCTACGCCGCCCTTACCGCTTACTACGGCAACAACATGCTTGATATTATTAAATTCGCCCGTGGGCTCAATAAGGCTTTCTGCCTTTCTTGAAGAGCAGTTACTGCCACAGGATGAGCAGTTACCGCTACAATTTTTTTGTTCACTCATTTTAATCACCGAGAAACATTATACCCCAAGGTTTTGTTAAAATCAATAGCCCGAAGAAAATTCTGTTACAATTTTTTTATAACTATCAGGCGGCGAATATTCAAAGCGCTCCATATGCTCACCCTCATAAAAATATATTTCGGGGCTCGCCTTACCGCCATCGAAGCTATCAATAATTATAAGTTTAATTTTCATCTTTTCAGGAATGATGCTTTTAATATACACGCTCGCCTGCTGACCGATATAAACATTATCCTTAGGCTCGGCAAGACCTGCTAAATTGGCAGTAAGCTCAACAAAAATACCATAGTTTTCAATGCTTCTTACAATTCCCGAAACGGTCTGACCGGGGCTGAACATTTTAACATTTTCCTCCCAGGTACCTAAAAGCTCCTTTCGGGTTAGGGTTATTCTGCCTTCTTCATCTATATTTTTAATTATAGCCTTAATGCTCTGACCTACTTTCAAGCGATCCATAGGATGCGCTATGCGTGAAACAGAAATGGAATCTATTGGTAAAAGCGCCACATTACCGCAACCGATATCGCAAAAGGCGCCAAAGCTTTCAAGATGTGTTACACGGGCTTCGATTATATCCCCCACCCGCTTTTCGTTGAGTATGTAATCTCTGCATTTAATCTGAGCCGCTTTTCTCGAAAGAATAGCATAAAGCCTACCCTTATCATCGGTTTTAATAGCAGTAACAATAAAGCTAACGGGCCTACCAACGCGGGATATAAGCGCGATATCGCGGGTAACACCCTCAGCGATACCAATGGCTCCTTCACCACGGGGAATTATGCCCCTCATACAGCCTAAATCTACCGTCATATTGCGGAGATTATCGCACATTATAACATTTCCTTCAAGTATTGTTTCTGACGCCTGAGCCTGAGCCAGAGTTACGGGAGAGGAAATAATCTTTCGGTTTTCAAGGCTTGATATAAGCCTACCCTCTGGATAATATTCTTTCATTTTTATCGCCCTTTCTTTTTTCCTAGACCTTCATTAAGGTCACTAAGAAAGTATATGAAAGGAAGGCTATTAAAATTACAAAAGCCGCCGAGCAACCTCGGCGGCTTTTCATAACATAATTAAAGTTCGTTATATTCTCCTGCGGCAATCTTTTCGGATATGGCCTTTACAACATCATCCTTATCCTCTTTATAGGTAACGCCGTACCATTTATCCTCAGCTACCAACACGGTTACATCCTTTTTGTTATCATTGATAACGCTTGAAACCACGCTGGGAAGATAAAACTCTGACTTTGGAACATTTATTTTTTCCTCTAAAAATTTTAATAAATCCTTTTCAATAAATCCAAAAACATCAGGTGTGAAGCCCCACATATTCATAGAAACCACCGTATCGGGAGAAAGGGGCACCCAATTAACATTATCCTCGGTATATCTACAATCAATGATTTTGGTACGCTCGGTAACAGATTTAAGCTTACCATCAACGATTTCACAAACACCTCGGGAAACGGAACCGTTTTCAGTGAGGGTATTTGCAAGGCGGAAGCCTACCATACAGTAATCATCTTTCTGCTCTTTAAGATGATTATAAATCTTTTGGAAGGCAGATTTGCCGTAATAATCATCGGCGTTTATAACTGCGAATGGAGTTTTAACTATATCTCGGCAACAATAAATTGCATGACCTGTTCCCCACGGCTTTGTTCTATCCTCAGGTACCTTGAAGCCTGATGGTAGCTTATCTATCTCCTGAAAAGCATACTCAACATCGATAAGCTTTTCAATTCTCTTGCCAACAAGCTCCTTGAATTCTTTTTCGATTTCGTGCTTAATTATGAAAACAACCTTTGTAAAGCCTGCTTTCTTTGCATCGTAAACCGAAAAATCTAAAAGGGCTTCCCCTTTAGGACCTATGGGCTCTACCTGTTTAAGACCGCCGAAACGGCTACCCATACCTGCTGCCATAACTACTAGTGTTGCTTCAAAGGACATTTATTTCTCCTCTTTCTCTTTAATAGATTTTGAGGTCTGCACATTGGCATTTGCCTTGTGGTCAAATCCCTCGGTGCTTTCCTTCATAAACAAGACCTTAAAGGTTAAAACCATAAGCTTGATATCCTGCAATAGTGAATAGGTTTCGATATAGATAAGATCCATATTGAGCTTATCCTCGGGGGTGGTGTTATACTTACCGTAAAGTTGGGCAAATCCCGTTATACCTGCCTTAACCTTATGCCTTAATTCAAACTGAGGATACTTATTTGTATATTCATAAACATTCTCGATTCTTTCGGGCCTCGGACCTACTATGGACATATCACCCTTAAGAACATTTATTAGCTGTGGTAGCTCATCTATCCTGCAGGCTCTTATAACTTTACCCACGCGGGTAATTCTATCATCATCGGTTTCTGCCTTTCTGGCGCCATCCTTATCGGCATCAACGATCATAGAACGGAATTTATAAATATTGAATATCTTTCCATCCTTGGTAATGCGATTCTGCTTGAATAATATGGGGCCTCCATCATCAAGCTTGATGGCAATAGCGCTTATAAGCATAAAGGGAGATGCAATTATAAGACCTACACCCGAAACGAAAATATCAATAACCCTCTTAATAAATGCCTGTTCGGGAGTAAGACCTCTGTTTCTGCTCATAAGAACGGGGGTATCGCTTATCTGAATCTCATAACTGTTGTTTATAATAATATCGGTGAAATCGGGTAGGATATAAGCGCGTTTCTCGGTGCGATAGCAATAGGAAAGAATTTCTTTCTGAAGATTCTTATTCTCTACACACAAAAGCACCGCTTCATTCTTATCAATATTCTTGTAAATGATTTCAAGAGAAGATGTATTAACATTAAGACCGCAGGTTATATTAAAACGGTCAGAAATGCGGCTCATTTTGTTTATTATCTCAAAAGCGGCAACATCATCGCCGAAGATGGCGACAACCTTACGCGCTTTATAAAGCTTAAAATAGATAACATTGGCGCACATAGCCGAGAGCGCCACGGCGCCTATCTGATAGATAACGCCGAAAATCATAGGCCTTACCGCAACCATATCACGAGCAATAAGACTCAGCTCAAGGTACATTATCATATTAGTAAATACAACCGCAAGTGAGAAACTGTAAATAATCTCGTGTATCCTGTAAACGCCTATCTTAAATGCGCCGTAAAGAGAGGAAAACACAGAGAATATCAAGACATACGAAAAGATAACCACATAGTTACCCCTGTTACTGAAAAGGGATTCTACATAGTTAGAGTTCCAGGTTTGCGTAAAGCCCGTGGTAGCTACAATAACTATCATTGCTTTAACACAAAACATTACAGTTTTTCGAAGCTTAACGAAAAAATCCATAATAATTTACCTCTTGCCGTACTAAATTATAGTATATAGTCATTTTGCCACAGTTGTCAAGGAAATAATTGTTTAATAATTATCCTTGACAAGTTCGGATAATAATAATATAATAACAGTTAATGCGTTCCAAAATATAATTTATATAAAGGTGGTTATTCCATTGGCTAAGGCAATAAAGATTACTGAAGCCGGTCTTGAAAAACTTAAAGAGGAGCTTGAAAACCTCAAAACAAAAGGCCGCGCTGATATTGCAGAAAAAATCAAGGTTGCCCGCGGTTACGGTGACCTTTCTGAAAACAGCGAATACGATGAGGCTAAAAATGAGCAGGCTAAAATTGAAGCCCGTATAATCGAGCTTGAAGCAATGCTTAAAAATGTAGAGCTTATTACCGATATCAAGGGCTCACCCAAAACTGTTATGGTGGGCGTTAAGGTTAAGGTCTATGATGCCGAATATGATGAAGAAATCGAATACCAGATAGTTGGCTCTACCGAGGCTGACCCCAGAAATTATAAAATTTCCGATGAGTCCCCCGTTGGTAAGGCTCTTTTAGGTAAAAAGGTTGGAGAAGAAATCTCTGTTGAGGTTCACTCCGAAACGATCAACCTTAAAATCATTGGTATTTCAAAATAATTATTCGGGGCAGTTTTTCTACTGTCCCATTTTCTCTTATTAAGAAAGGATGTTAAAAATGAGTCAGAATAATATGGCGCCCGAACAGGATCTTAATGAAATATTACAGGTTCGCCGCGATAAGCTTGCCGCACTTTGCGAAGCAGGTAAGAATCCTTATGAGAAAACAAAATACGATGTAGATTCCTATTCCACCGATATTAAGGCAGATTTCGAAGATTATGAGGGCAAGGTTGTATCCCTCGGCGGTAGAATTATCACCCGTAGAGTTATGGGTAAAGCAAGCTTCGTTGGCCTTCGTGATGGCGAGGGTGATATCCAACTTTATGTTCGCCGTGATGATGTTGGTGAGGAGGATTATGCCGCATTCAAAAAATGGGATATCGGCGATATAATCGGCGTTAAGGGCTTTGTTTTCAAAACCCAGACCGGTGAAATATCCGTTCACGCACAGCACATTGAGCTTCTTTCTAAATCCCTTCTCCCCTTACCCGAGAAGTTCCACGGCCTTAAGGATTTGGATACACGCTACCGTCAGCGCTATGTTGACCTTATCGTTAATCCCGAGGTGCGTGATACCTTTATCAAGCGTTCACAGATTCTTACTGAAATTCGCCATTATCTTGATTCTAAGGGCTTCTTAGAGGTTGATACTCCCATTCTTGTTCCTATGGAAATCGGCGCATCTGCCCGTTCCTTTAAGACACATCATAACACTCTTGATATGGATATGTTCCTTCGTATCGAAACCGAGCTTTATCTTAAGAGACTTATCGTTGGCGGTATGAACAAGGTTTATGAGGTTGGCAGAATTTTCCGCAACGAAGGTATGGATCCTAAGCACAATCCCGAATTTACAACTATTGAGCTTTATCAGGCATATACCGATTATTACGGTATGATGGACCTTGTTGAAGAGCTTTATAAGATGTTGGCCGAAAAGATCTGCGGCAGCACCGTTATTACCTATCAGGGCAAGGAAATCGATATGGGCAAGTGGGAAAGGCTCACTATGGTTGAGGCAGTTAAGAAGTACTCCGGTTGCGATTACTACGATTGGAAAACCGATGAGGATGCCCGCGCTTGCGCTAAGGAAAAGAATGTTGAGATTCCCGAGAATGCTACCAAGGGCACAGTTCTTGCTGAGTTCTTTGATGCTTTCGTTGAAGAGAATCTTATTCAGCCCACATTCATTTACGATTATCCCGTTGAAAACAGTCCTCTTGCTAAGAGAAAGCCCGAGGATCCCGCTTTCACCGAGCGTTTTGAGTATTTCATAAATGCTACCGAGTACGGCAATGCTTTCAGCGAGCTTAACGACCCCATTGACCAGAAGAAGCGTTTTGAGGATCAGGTTGCCGCTAAAAAGGCTGCCGACCCTGATTGCGACTCTCAGGTTGACTATGACTATGTGACCGCTCTTGAATACGGTATGGCTCCCACAGGCGGCTTAGGCTTTGGTATTGACCGCCTTGTAATGCTCCTTACCGATAGCGCTTCTATCAGGGATGTTTTACTCTTCCCCACCATGAAGCCGATAGAGTAAGCGTAGATATTTTTCAGATAAGACAAGGAGATAGTTTATGGACTATAACAAGATCGTATCTCTCGTTTATCAAGCAAGAAAAATTGTTTTTTCAAAATCCAAGCTTTCTCAAATCGAAAATAAAAACCCTTATGACTTTGTAACTGCAGTAGATACAGGCATAAGCGATTTCTTAAAAGAAGAACTTAATAAGCTTTATCCCGATGTGGCTTTTATGACCGAAGAAGAATCACAGCACACGTTCTCTGATAAAATATTTATCCTTGATCCGATTGATGGCACCACCAATTTGATTTACGATTATAAAATGAGTTCCATCTCATTGGCCTATGCCGAAAACGGTAAGGTGGTATTCGGTGTTGTTTTTAATCCTTTTACAAAAGAGATGTTCTTTGCCATAAAAGGAAACGGTTCCTATCGCGTATCAACCTCAAAAGGAATAAACAAGTTGCTCGAAATCGGTATTGAAAACTATAAAACCAATCCCCTTAAATGCAGCGAACGTGGCCTTAAAAGCTCTATTATAGAATTTGGTGCCTCTTCATCGCGCAAGGAAATGGCTGATGAAACCTTTGGTCGCGCATCAAGAATATTTAAGAATTGTCTTGACCTACGCCGCATATGCTCTTCGGCAATCGCTGTGTGCTATATTGCCGCGGCAAGACTTGACGGATACTTTGAAAAAATCATCAAGCCTTGGGATTATGCAGCTGCTACCCTCATTCTTGCAGAAGCAGGTGGTAAATCATCTGATTGGAACGGCAATCAGCTTCCCCTTGACAAAGAGGGTACCATCGTTTGTTCAAACGGCATTATATATGAAGATTTACTAAAATTATTATAAATAAAGGTAATTTGAAATGGCAAGGAAGAGTAAAAAAATTAAAGATGAAGAAAAGGCTCTGCTTTCTTCTGTAAAAAGCTTAAAAAACCATACTGCAAGCATCATTACGGCCACCCACGGCATTGCTTTTACTGTGTTTTTTATTGCAGAAAAATTGCTTGATTATTACTTATATCCCCTTTTTCCATCGGGACCGCTCAAGATATTTTTTATAGCAATTATAGCATCCGTTCTTTATCCGAGCATATATTTTCTGACAAAGCTTTTGTGCGATAAGTTTATAGATATCTCCCAAAAGCAATATGATATCCAAGGTGTTTGGTATCATATACATATTCCCCACACCTTAGGTGATGTAGATTACAGCAGAAAGATGCTCCGTTGCGGAAAAAGCGTTATCAAAAGGGACTTATATGATTTTACTATTTCAGCGCTTAATTCAAATTATTGTGTTAAAAACGGTAAAGCTTGCGCCGCTGATGACCTTAACACAACTACCTGGAATACTGTAATCTCAGAAATTTCAGATTCAACGGAAGCCCCATTTGATATCATCCAAATATATAATGCAAGTACTTCTACGGTTGCCAGTATCGAAATTGATTCCTGCCCTTGCTGTGAAAACAAATTTGATACTCCCAAAACAATCGTTGAAGCAGAAAGATTCCGTTACGGAATACACAAGTTAACCATCGATAAAACATCCTATAAGAATAAAGTAGGATATACGCGAATCAACGCTCAATATCTTGATTGTTGGCCCTCTCTTAAAAGCGGCGAATTGAAATTTTTCAAAAGCGAAAGAGAAAGAGATAAGTGCATTGAGGCTTACTTTGCAACAAAAGAAAGTCATTCATCTAAACAATAAAATATAATTTATGGACTGCGAAAATTTATAATCGCAGTCCTTTGTTATTCACTATTCAACATAATTA
>JAFTWW010000034.1 GCA_017465085.1 Clostridia bacterium
CTTCTTTTTTCATTTATAAATCCTCCGCTTGTGTTTTGTTTTGACTGGCAGGTCTTTACTATTTTAACACAAACGGAGGATTTTGTTCATCGGTTAACCTCTTTTGAACCACGCGACTATCGCGTGGTTTTCGTTATACAAGAAACACCGAATCCTGAGATTCGGTGTTTTGTTTTAATATTAAGCTCTCTTTGAAAGAACTTCCTTTTCGTATTTTTCTACCTGGGCGAAGAGCTCTTCATCCTGAGGAACGCCTTCGGTTTCACAGTAATGCTCCCAGATATCGCCTAAGGGAAGGGTTTTAACCGCCTCGCTCATTACCATAAGCTCGGTCAAGCGGTTTTCATCCTGAAGCTTTCTGAGCAGCTCATTGGGGGTAAGAAGGGCGTTAAGAAGAGCCTTCTGCCAGCTACGGAAGCCTACCGACCAAGCGGAGATACGGTTAATGCTTGCATCAAAATAATCAAGAGCCATATAAACTCTATCGGTAGCATTTGAACGAACAATTTCCTTAGCCATTTCCTTGGTTTCATCATCGAAGAGAACTACGTGGTCGGAATCCCAACGGATAGGTCTTGTAATATGTAAAGCGATCTCATCGAAGAAGCAAAGAAGGGCGGGAATCTTATCGGAAACTACCTCGGTAGGATGATAGTGGCCGTTATCCATAAGAGGCAGACAGCCATCGTGGGTTGCGGCAAAGGAAAGAGAAAACTCTGCCGAGCCTGCGGTAAAGGCCTCAACGCCGATACCAAATACCTTTGATTCAACGCAGGGCTTAACCTTAGCCTTATCAAAGGGCTCAGCGAGGATTGCCTCAATGGACTCCTTATATCTCATTCGAGGGCCCATTCTATCGGAGGGGATATCCTTATAGCCATCGCCTGTCCAGATATTCATAACGCAAGGAATACCTGTTTCCTCGGCAAAGTACTGAGAAATGCGGATACAAGCCTTACCGTGCTCTATCCAGAAGTTTCGGGTTTCCTCATCAGGACTCGAAAGGGTTAAGCCATCCTTACACTTAGGATGAGAGAAGAAGGTGGGGTTAAAATCGATACCCATATTATACTTTTTAGCAAGTTCTACCCACTTCTTAAAGTGCTTGGGCTCTAATTTATCACGGTCTGCAAAGCCATCCTCAAAGATAGCGTAGCAGGCGTGAACATTAAGCTTTTTCTTACCTGGGCAAAGGGACATAACCTTTTCCATATCGGCCATAAGCTCCTCGGGAGTTCTTGCCTTGCCGGGATAGTTACCCGTTGTTTGAATACCGCCTGTTAAGGGGCCATCGTGATCAAAGCCCGTAACATCATCACCCTGCCAGCAATGAAGACTAACGGGAAGATTTTTAAGGGTTTCGAGAGCCTTTTCAACATCAACTCCCAAAGCCTCGTAGCGTTTCTTTGCCTCAATATATGACATATCTTTACCTCCAAGATATAAATTACAGTATTATTATAAAACAAAGTTACTCTTCTTGCAACAAATAATTGCTTTTTTGGTAAAATTAGTTTATTATATTCATATTGAGGTGATTTTATGCTTGAAATTCTAAAAAGCGGAGCCGTGGTTAATTTCTTCCTTGTTATCCTAGGCGGAATATTAGGCATGCTCTTTAAGAAAGGGATACCTGAAAGGGCAAGAAACATTCTTATGCAGGGCATGGCGCTGTGTGTAATGTATATAGGTGTAACGGGCATTTTTGAGGATGGCATCAATGTTTTGGTGGTTATCCTATCGGTAGCCCTTGGCGCCATTGTAGGCGAGCTTATAGACCTTGATGGACTTGTTAACCGTTTAGGCGAAAAGATAGAGAAGCGTTTTAATAAAAAGGGCGGAAACACCAAAATAGCCGAGGGCTTTGTTACGGCTACGCTTCTTTTCTGCGTTGGCGCTATGACGGTGGTAGGCTCTATAGACTCGGGTATTTCAGGCGATAACGCCACCCTTTATTCCAAATCGCTTATAGACTGCGTATCTGCGGCGGTTTTCGCCTCCACTCTCGGCATAGGCGTAGCCCTTTCCTCTGTTTCGGTGCTTGTTATTGAGGGCACACTTACGCTACTTGCAAAGGTGGTTGAGCCAATACTTACCGCTGAGATTATATCGCATATGTCGGTAATAGGCTCGCTTCTTATAATCTCCCTTTCCCTTAATATGCTGGGGCTTACCAAGATAAAGGTTATGAACTTGTTACCCGCAATTTTCCTGCCGATGATATTTTGTTTATTTATGTAAGGATGTATTATGAAAAAAGAACTTACCAAAAGGCAAAAAGCCATTAGAAAAAGAAGAATATTTATAAGCCTCTGCTCATTGGGACTTGCATTAGCTATCGCTCTTACCGCAATTATTGTTACTACTGTTATCAAGGCGGTTAAGAAGAACGGGGGCGATGAAGGCTCCTCCTCTGCTCTCACAAGCAGTGAGGAAAGCGCGGATCCTAAAATCGTTTCTACCGCTACTGTTATAAACACGGGAGATATACTGATACACAATCCCATTTTAGCAGGTGCCTTAAAGGATGATGGAAGCTACGATTTTTCAGGGCTTTACAGCGAGGTTAAAAGCTATTTTAACTCTGCCGATTTAGCAGTGGCAAATCTTGAGATAACCTTGGGCGGCACGCAATCGGGCTCATATAAGGGCTACCCCGCCTTTAATATCCCCGATAGCATTATTGATACGGTAAAGGGCGAGGGCATTGATTTACTGCTTACCGCCAATAACCACAGCTACGATACGGGGCTTTACGGCTTTAAGAGAACCGTTCAGGTATTAAAGGAAAAGAAGATAGCCTACACAGGCACAAGGGAAACGGCTACCGAGCCGCGATACTTAGTTAAAAATGTGAACGGCGTTAAAATAGGTATGATAAACTATACCTATGAAAACTCTGCCCCCTCGGGTAGAAAATCCCTTAACGGCAATATAATAGCCCAAGAGGCTAACGACCTTATAAACTCCTTTAACTATGATAATATAGACACCTTTTATACCGATGCCGAAAATATGATAGCATCTATGAAAGCGGATGGCGCCGATGCAATAGTATTTTATATGCATTGGGGCGAAGAATATCAGCTTAAGGAAAACACTTGGCAAAGGGCTATTGCCCAAAGGCTTTGCAACCTGGGCGTTGACGTTATCGTGGGCGGTCACCCCCACGTTATACAGCCTATAGATCTGCTTTATGCCGAGGGCAGTGAGCACACCACCGTTTGCCTTTATTCTTTAGGCAACTCCATTTCAAATCAGCGCCTTCTGGAGCTTTCTAATCTTTCTCCGAACGGTCACACCGAAGACGGTATGCTCTTTAGCTACACCTTCGATAAGTATAGTGACGGCACTACCATCCTATCCGCAGTTGATATTGTTCCCTGTTGGGTAAGTAAAACGGGTAGCCGATACGATGCGACCTATAAGCTTCACCCCTTAGAAAACGAAAATTCATATAAGGAATTAAACTTCTCAGATACCACCCTTTCGGGCTCATATCTGAGGACAAAAGAAATCGTAGGTGAGGGCCTTACCGAATGTCAGCAATATTTAGGCTGTGAAATAAGATTTAAGTGATGATAAAACCCCGATTGGAACTTAGCGTGATGTCCTTAATGGACAAATCACGCTAAGTTATGATTGCCCTTTGGGCAAGTTATGAGTTATGTTATGCTTTGCATAGTTATGATTGGGCAACGCCCAAGTTAGAGGCTTGGTGGGCAATCATATCATAACATTTGCGTAGCAAATTCATAACGGTAAGCGTGAGCGAGTCTCATAACTCTAAACTTAGCATAAATAGAAAGAGAGAGAACATTTCGGATTAAACCGATTTGTTCTCTCTTTCTTCTTGTGATATGGGTTTGTGCAACTGCGGTCCGCATTTGTACTTATGAATGCGATGACGGTGCTTAACAAAAATTGAAAGAATTTTCATATTTTCCGTTAAGGATAACACACATTTCCAATCGGGGTTTTTCTTATCTTAGTTCTTTGATTATTACGCGTTTAATTTCTATATCCTCTCCGTAGGTAAGGAAGAAACCGTGTTGCCTATCCTCTAATGGCAGATAGCGTTTTACCGAGGAAGTCTTGCCTCCCGTACCGTTTACCGAAAATTCTATTTCGGAGCCATCAAGCCTCATCCTTATGGGATTTTGGGAAAGCTCACTCGCATTTACTGCATACTCAATAACAAAGAGCACGGGGTTTACTCCACCATATTTATCGTAGTGTTTTTCTCCGCTCTTTAAGTTTTCATAAGTTAGGCTTTCGCTCATCAACGCCTCATCTATATTGGTAAACTCGGGAAGAATGCATCCGCCCTTTACAAACTTGATAAAGGTATTGGAAGCGGTGATAAATCTTAAAAGATTTTTAACGCAGCGTTCAAGCTCGCCTCGGGAGATATAATCCTCTTTTAAGGCATCTCTTAAATTATGAGCTTTATAGACAGCGTCAACGCAAACCATATAAACATCGTTCTGCGCTCTTACCATATCTTTTAAGTTACCGATGGTAGCCTCCGCTTCCTTAGAGGTGTTTCCGCATTTTGCCCACCAATCTGTCATAACAAAGCCTTTATAGCCCCACTCATTTCTAAGAATAGTGGTAGTAAGGTCGTAGTTAGAGGCGGTCCAATATTCGTTAACGGGATTATAAGAGGTCATTATGGCGCCGCATTCGCTCTCCTTAACCGCAATTTCGAAGGGGCGGAGATAGATTTCACGAAGCGCTCTTTCGGAAATAACGGAATTTACAAAATGTCTCCTTTTTTCCTGATTGTTACCGCACATATGCTTTATGGTTGTGGTGCAGTTTGATTTTGCAAGGCCTCTTGACATAGCCGCGGCCATTTTACCCGTAAGTAAAGGATCCTCCGAAAAATACTCAAAGTTTCTGCCGTTGAGCAGATTTCTATGGATATTTATACCCGGGCCTAAAAGGGCATCGATGTTGTATCTGAACATCTCCACGCCCTCTAAATCAAATATCTGCTCTGTTAGTTCATCATCAAAGGAGGAGGCAAAAACCATACCGTTAGGAAGGCTTGTGGCATACCAATTATCCTGAATGCGAAGACCTGAAGGACCATCTGTAACACAGCATACGGGAACGCCTAAATTCCTTAAAGATTCCGAGATTCCTCCAATAGCGCCGCCTGTACCCGCAGTTACCTTGGGACTGTTCATACCCTCTCCGCAGACCATACTCATTAAATCCTCATCGGTCATCTGAGCTACGAATTCATCAAGGGTATTTTTGCCATCCACAACATCAACAAGCTTTATTCCCTTATCACCCGTAAAGCCTATAGTCTCAGGCCTTCTTTCTTTAATACGGGCCTCGGTATCTGATGTTTTAAGAGGCACGGGGGTTTTTTTGAGTATCCGCTCGCCCTTTTCATTTTCTACTGCGGTAAATCTATTAAAAGGCTTTTCGGGGGCCATAGCCTCTTCTAATTTTTCTACAACTATATCCTCTTCAAGTACAACAGAGGTGACGCTTTGGCTTGCGCGGACATCGGCACCAACATAGATTATATGTTCACCTGCTTCAAGCACATAGCAGGAGCGATTGCCCGTAACACCTGCATCATCATAAGCCGCAAGGCTTTTAATATCAAAGGTGATATTAAGGATCTCGCTCTCCCCTGCCTCAAGGGTTTTGGTTTTCTTATAAGCGGCAAGCTGTTTTGAGGGAGCGCCTAATTTTCCGCAGGGCGCGCCGTAATAAACCTCTATTACCTGACGGGCAGGAAAGCTACCTTTATTTTTAACGGTAGCGGCAACGGTTACGACTGTACCATCTACATTGGCCTCGTAGGTTTCTTCAAATTCGGTATAGGTAAGGCCGAAGCCAAAGGGATACATTACCTTATCCTTAGCAAAGGTTTCGAAATAGCGGTAACCTACATATATATCCTCTTCATATATATTTTCGTTATCATCACCGAAATTTTTATATGAGGGGGTATCGGTTATACTTATAGGCTGAGTATCGGTAAGCTTACCCGAAGGGCTTATTCTACCGCACAGAACATCGGCAAGACCATCCGTGCCGTACATACCGCCCTGCCAAGCATAAAGAACGGAATTAACAGAATATTTTTCTACAAAGGAAAGGTCTATAAGATTGCCCACGTTAAGAACTACTGCAACTCTGCCGAAATTAGCGGTTACCTTTGAAAGCAGGTCTTCCTCCGTATCCGTGAGATACCAGCTACCCTTTTCCTCCGCGTTATCATTATCCTCGCCTGCGGTTCTGCCGATTATAACAAGGGCTACATCGTTGCGGTCCGCTACATCCTTAACAAGCTCATCAGTTACAGGCATTTCCACCTGACTCCAAGGCTCTTTAGCCCAACCTGAGCCATTATTAAAGGGGTTTTCCTCGATCCATTTTTCATAAACGGATAAAAGCTTTCGGTCAACAGTGATGCCGCCGTCTTTAATAAGGGATTTTATAATGCTGGGATGTTCCTTTATTCTAACATCTCCGCCCGAGCCTGTTCCGCTCTTATAATATGTAGTTTGCATTCTGCCGAAAACCGCAACCTTCTCCCCCGCTTTGAAGGGCAAAGTATTATTTTCGTTTTTTAGCAACACACAACCCTGAGCCGAAATTTTTCTGCAAAGAGGACCGAGTTCTTCGACTGCAGTAAAGGGTTTATCAAAAAGCCTGATACCTCCAACTGTTTTGTTTTCATCTATAAACATAAGCGCACCTCCGTTTATAATTGAATTATAAACCATCACAGAGTTTATATCAAGTCAAGTATCAGTTCAATATCGGACAAAAAGTGCAAAAAATAACCCCGATTGGTAAAAACCAATCGGGGTTTAGGTTTAATTATTTATCGCGCTTTTTGAAGCCGCGGCGTTCCTTATTGTTTCTACGGGGGGCCTCTTCATCGGCACCCTCCTCAACAACTGCGCCGTTTATCTCAACGAGAGCATCTCTGCGGGAGAGGTTAATTCTTCCCTGATCATCGATCTCGGTTACCTTAACGATTACCTGATCGCCAACTGCAACAACATCCTCAACCTTTTCAACTCTCTTCACATCAAGCTTAGAGATGTGAACAAGGCCTTCCTTACCGGGAGCAATCTCAACGAAAGCGCCGAAGGTCATAAGACGGGTTACCTTACCGCTATATACAGCGCCAATCTCGGGATCGTTAGCAATAAGCTCAACGATGGAGATAGCCTGCTGAGCCTTTTCGGCATCAAGAGCGGAAACATATACGTGACCATCCTCCTCGATGGTGATGGTGCATTCGCACTGTTCCTGAATGGACTGGATAACCTTGCCCTGCTTACCGATAACATCGCCAATCTTATCGGGGCTGATGGTAGTAGTAAACATCTTGGGAGCATACTTGGAAAGCTCTGCGCGGGGCTCGGCAATACATTTAAGCATAACTTCATCGAGTATGTGAAGTCTTGCCTTATGAGTTTTAGCAAAAGCCTCTTTAATGATTTCGGGGGTAAGACCGTGTACCTTTAAGTCCATCTGGATTGCGGTGATACCCTTATGAGTACCTGCAACCTTAAAGTCCATATCGCCGTAGAAATCTTCAAGTCCCTGAATATCAACCATGGTCATAAAGTCGCCATAAACGCCATCATCACCGGTAATAAGTCCGCAAGAGATACCTGCAACGGGGGCCTTAATGGGAACACCTGCCGCCATAAGCGCAAGTGTGGAGCCGCAGATAGAGCCCTGAGAGGTAGAACCGTTGGATGAAAGAACTTCACTTACTACACGAATAGCATAGGGGAACTCCTCAATGCTGGGGATTACGGGAACAAGAGCCTTTTCGGCAAGCGCTCCGTGGCCTATCTCACGGCGACCTGGGCCGCGGGAAGGCTTGGTTTCACCAACAGAATAGGAGGGGAAATTATAGTGGTGGATATAACGCTTGGAGGTATCCTCATCAAGACCATCAAGCTTCTGAGCTTCGCTGATGGGAGCAAGGGTTGCAACCGAGAGGACCTGAGTCTGACCTCTTGTAAACATACCCGAGCCGTGAGTTCTGGGAAGCAAATCAATCTGAGCATCAAGGGGGCGGATATCATCAATACCACGGCCATCTACACGCTTGTGCTCATCCTTAAGCCAAGCGCGAACAACGTGCTTCTGAACGAGATACATAATCTCATCGAGCTTAGCTTCGTTTCCTTCAAATCTCTCATCAAACTTAGCGTGAACTGCATCGTAGATAGGAAGTAAAGCGGCATCGCGAACATTTTTATCATCGGTATCAAGAGCCTTCTTAACATCCTCAATGCAGAACTCTTCAATCTCTGCCATAATTTCGGGATCAGGATTGCTGGACTCGAAGGTGAACTTCTCCTTGCCGATTTCAGCAACGATACCGTTTATAAACTTAACGATTTCCTTATTAACCTCGTGGCCTGCCATAATGCAATCGAACATAAGGTCATCGTCAATCTCGTTGGCGCCTGCCTCGATCATAGCAACTAAATCTGCGGTGGAAGAAACGGTGAGGTTAAGATCGGATACTGCGCGCTGTTCAAGTGTGGGGTTGATAACGATTTCGCCATCAACTAAGCCAACGCTTGTGCTCGCAATGGGGCCTTCCCAGGGAATATCGGATACTGCTATAGCCGCCGAAACGCCGATAGCGGCGGTGATTTCGGGGGAGCAATCGGGATCAACCGACATAACTGTTGCAACAACAGAGCAATCGTTTCTCATATCCTTGGGGAAAAGAGGACGGATAGGTCTATCAATGCAACGGGAGGAAAGGATAGCCTTTTCACTTGCTCTTCCCTCTCTTCTCTGGAAGGAGCCGGGGAAACGGCCTACTGCATACATTTTCTCCTCATAATCTACTGAAAGAGGGAAAAAGTCAACACCCTCACGGGGCTTATCGGATGCGGTTACGGTACAAAGTACACTTGTTTCGCCATAAGATGCCATAAAGGCGGCGTTTGCAAGGCCTGCCATCTTGCCTGTTTCAAGCTTAAAGGGACGGCCTGCGATGGTTGTTTCATAAACCTTGTAGTTTTCGAACATCTTTCTTAAATCTCCTTATTATTTATTTTCAAGAGATTTCTCGTTTAGCAATAAATCCAAAGCCTGTTATCACAGACCCTCGATTTACCGCTAAACAACAAAAAATCTCTTAATTTACAGCATAATTTTTCTTTGCAAAAAAACTGCAATAAGGCAGACCTCTTCGGTCTGCCTTAGAGTCCATAAATTACTTACGAAGACCGAGCTTCTTAACGATAGCACGATATCTTTCAATATCGTTCTTCTGGAGGTATGCAAGAAGGTTTCTTCTGTGACCTACCATTTTAAGAAGACCGCGGCGTGAGTGATGGTCCTTATGGTGAATAGCCAAATGAGCATTGAGTTCATTGATGCGATAGGTTAAAAGCGCAATCTGAACCTCGGGAGAACCTGTATCACCCTCGTGAGTAGCATAATCAGCAATAATCTGCTGCTTTACTTCGTTGGTCATTTTCATTTACTCCTTTACAATATTTTTTTGTCCGCCATAGTCCGAGCAAGAGGCCTTAGTAACTCCCCATTTAAGAGGCAGACGCCAAAAGCGCAGAATACGGTAGCTTAGATAGTATATCACAAAGTTTCGGAAAAGTAAAGCATTTTATTTTTTTATGTTAATAATAATTAACGGATAGTTCATATATTTGATTGACATTTGCAACAAATTCGTTATAGAATGGTAATCAGCAAAGGAGAGATATTTGTGAACGACTTTGATTTAAACAATAATAACACCGAAGAAAACCGAGGCAGTGTTTCGGGATTTGATTCGGTAAACGGTGAGCCTCAGGGCTATACGGTAAGCAATAACGGAGGCTTTTACACCAAGCATAAGGAGGATATCATTCAGGATTCTCCCGTAAGTGAGCCCGAGCCCCAAGTAAAAGAAGAAACCTATACCCCGCCCCAAAGCAGTTATACAAGCGGCGGCTACAATTATAACTATACTCCCCCTCATCGAAAGCCAAAAAAAGAAAAGGCTAAGAGGGGTTACAGCGCGGCAGTAGTTATCGTTGCAAGTGTTTTGGCCGCAGTTATAGGCGCAGTCAGCGCTGCCGTGGTGGTGTTTAGATTCACAGCAGATAATTCATCAGGCACCTCTGCCGCTAAGGATTACTCATCGGATAAGGTTAATATAAGCATTGAGGAAACTGCCGATTCGGTAGCCGTTGCCGTTGCGCAGAAGCTTAAAAACAGCGTTGTGGGAATAAGAACTACCACTTCGGTTATAAGCTTCTTTGGAGGCAGTCAGGAATCCACGGGCGAGGGCTCAGGCGTTGTTTATACCTCGGATGGATATATAATCACCAACTACCATGTTGTTGAAAGCGCCATTGAGGGCGGCGCCTCATCTAAGATAGAGGTATTTATCGGAGATACAAACGGAGATTCCCACGAAGCTAGTGTTGTGGGCTATAATATTGCCTCCGATCTCGCAGTTCTCAAAATCAATGCTACGGGGCTCACCCCTGTTGAGATTGGCGATTCCTCCTCACTTAAGGTTGGGCAGTATGTGGTATCCATCGGCAACCCCGGAGGACTCGAATTTATGGGAAGCGTTACCTTTGGTATTATAAGCGGTCTTGATAGAGAGATTTCAAGCTCCTCGGGTGTTAAACTTATTCAGACCGATGCCGCCATAAACCCCGGTAACTCGGGCGGCGCCCTTCTTGATACAACGGGAAAGCTTGTTGGCATAAACAGCTCTAAAATCGTTGCTGAGGAATATGAGGGTATGGGCTTTGCAATACCCGTTAATACCGTTGTTGAAAAGTGCAATAGCATTATTTCAAGAGAAAACGAGCCTGAGGCTTATGTTGGCATAAACATAAGCGAAACCTACACCGCTGAAGTTCTCAAATACTACGGCTTCCCATCGGGCGCGGTAGTGCTAAGCGTTGATGCGAACAGTCCCGCTCAGGATGCAGGTATCCGTAAGGGTGATATCATCACCGCCTTTAACGGAACGGATATCAGCGATTACACCGTATTTTTGGATATGCTTCGCGACTGTGAGCCCGAAAGCAAGATAACCCTTGAAATCTACCGCTCAGGAAGATATTACACCACCTCCCTTACGGTTGGCTCCAACAATTAAACATTCTCCCCCTGTTCCTTTTGTATAAACAAAAATCCCCGAACAATTTCTTGTTCGGGGATTTTATTATATCTTAGCTATATCTGTTTTAATTATTTAACAGAAGCATACATAAAGTACTTGAAGCCAAGAGGTGTGGTGAAGAAGTTATCGAGAGAATCATCACACATAAAGATATCGGTATAGTAGTAAACGGGGCAGATAGCGCCTGTTTCCATAAGGATATCCTCAGCCTTGTGCATAAGCTCAAAACGCTTAGCAGGATCGGTTTCAGCCTTAACCTGAGCGATTACTGCGTCATAAGACTCAGCCCAAGTAAGACCATCCTTACCGTCATAGCTATAGCCCTTATAGGAAGCGTGATCGCCGCGGCCTAACTGAGAATCGTTGTTACCGCTATCGGTAATCCACATATCAAGGAAGGAGATAGGATCGTTGTAGTCACCGAGCCAGCCGTTACGGGCAACAGAGTAGTTGCCTTCCTTACGGGTGTTAAGGAAGGTAGCCCATTCCTGAACTTCAACCTTAACCTCGATGCCGTAAACGCCCCAAGCCTGCTGTAAGTACTGCGCAACAGCTTCGTGGCCAGAACCTTCGTTGGTGATGTAGTTAATGGTGGGGAAGCCGCTAACCTTGCCATCAGCAACAGTGAACTTGCCTGAGGTCTTAGCTACGTCTTCAAGAAGAGCAACTGCTGCATCGCAGTTTGCCTTGTAGTCATCAGCAGATACGCTAAAGTAACCGCTACCGTCACCCTTAGGACCGTTCTTGGAGATATACTCAGAACCATCGGGCTCGGTAAGACCCATTGCTACGAAACCAGCGGCGGGAACCTGACCTGCCTGACCGATTTCTTCAGCAACATAGTTTCTATCGATCATAAGGCTTAATGCCTCTCTGATCTTAGCCTTCTCTTCTTCGGTGTAACCCTTGAAGGCAGTATCATTTACATTGAAGGAGATGTAGTAGGTACCAAGCTGACCTTCTACATAGAACTCATCCTTATACTCTTCTTTGAGGTTAGCGATTTCGTCATTAGGTACGGAATCGATGAAGAGGTAAGAACCGTTCTTGAAGTTTGCAAGTAAGGAAGCATCGTCATCATTGAAAGCAAAGATAAGCTTATCAGAAACAACGCTATCAACATCATAGTAGTTTTCATTCTTCTCAAGAACTAACTGAGAGTTAGAGAACTCGGTTACCTTGTAAGCGCCGTTGCCGATATAGGTTTCAGCCTTAGTAGCCCAACCATCAGGATCAGCCTCAACGATATCCTTCTTAACGGGGAGGTATGCAGGGAATGCACAGAGCTCGTGGAAATAAGGAACATCAACGGTGAGAACTACAGTGAGTTTCTTGCCATCTTCGGAGGCAGTAACATTAAGAGTCTTCTTGCCATCCTTATACTTGGGGTTGCCATCAGCATCCTTTTCGAATACGATGTTGCCTTCTGCATCTTCAGAAGTAACATACATATCAGAAAGCTCTGCATAGCCATCGATTACCTCGAACATATAAGCATAGTCTGCACCGGTCATGGGGTCAGCAGCTCTGTTCCAAGCGTAAACGAAATCGTTGGCATCAAGCTTAGAGCCATCGCTCCACTTAAGGTCATCACGAAGCTCGAAGGTGTAAGCGGTCTTACCGTCTTCAAGTTTCTCGCCTGTGGGGAGTTCCTTAGCAAGCTGAGCAACGAGCTGGGGGTTGCCTTCATCGTCAGGCTCATAGCCAACAAGGCCAGTGAAGGTATGAACGATGTAGGTAGCACCATCAACTGCACTGTTAAGAGCAGGGTCGATGGTATCAGGACGTGCGCCAACGTTAAGAGTTAATTCGCCGCCCTGTTTGCCGCATGAAGTAAGGCACATCATGCAGCCGAGGATCATTACTGTTACCAGTAATAAGCTCAATACTTTTTTCATGATTTTTCCTCCTAAAATTTTATAATTAACCTGCTCCTCAAAAAGCAGGGTTAATCCAGAACTAAATTTGCGGGGAATTAAAGATTGTGACAAGCAACGCTATGACCTGCGGATATTTCCTTAAGCTCAGGCATACTCTCGGCGCACTTTTCGGTGGCTCTCGGGCATCTTGTTCTGAAAGGACAGCCGCTTGGCATATTAAGGGGACTCGGAACATCGCCTTCAAGATGGATTCTCTCGTTTGCTCTTGCTACCTTAGGATCGGGAACAGGTACAGCAGAGAGAAGAGAAATGGTATAGGGATGAAGGGGATGATGATAAAGCTCATCCGAGGGGCCTATTTCAATAAGCTTGCCTAAATACATAACAGCAATACGGGTTGAAATATGCTTAACAACCAAAAGATCGTGGGCGATGAAAAGATAGGTAAGGCCTAATTTCTGCTGAAGATCCTCAAACATATTAACAACCTGCGCCTGAATAGAAACATCAAGAGCGGAAACGGGCTCATCGCAAACGATGAACTTAGGCTCAACAGCAAGAGAACGGGCAATACCTATTCTCTGACGCTGACCGCCCGAAAACTCGTGGGCATAACGGGAAGCGTGTTCGCTGGAAAGACCTACAAGGTCCATAAGATGCTGAATCTTCTCTTCCCTCTCCTTACGGCTTCCGTAAAGCTTATGCACATCCAAAGGCTCGCCTATTATGTCACTTACCGTCATACGAGGGTCAAGGGATGAATAGGGATCCTGGAAAACCATCTGCGCATTCTTGCGGAACTCGCTTAAGTTTTTACCGTACTGTATCTTTTCACCATCAAACCAAACCTCGCCCGAGGTAGGCTTATAAAGCTGAAGAATACTACGGCCAACGGTAGTTTTACCGCAACCCGACTCACCAACAAGGCCTAAGGTTTCACCCTCTTTAATATTGAAGGTTACGCCATCAACAGCCTTTAAGGTAAGGTTTTTCATAAATCCCGAGGGGATGCTGAAATGCTGTTTTAAGTCTTTTACTTCAAGGAGATTTTTGTTTTCACTCATCTTTATACATCTCCTCTACATCTTTTTGAGTCATTTTACCTTCCTCAATAGCGCTCTTGATATTCTGCCAACAGGCTGCGGCGTGATCCTCATTTATGAGAATCTCCTTAGCCTTATTCTTAAGGCAAACCTTAAGGGCATTATCGCAACGGGGCGCAAAGGGACAGCCATCGGGCATATTGAGAAGGTCAACAGGTGTTCCGCCTATGGGTTCAAGACGCTTACCATCGGTATTAACGCTTGGTATTGAACGCATAAGGCCATTTGTATATTCGTGCTTGGGATTGTAGAATATTTCATCTGCAGTTCCTCTTTCACACACCTCACCCGCATACATAACGATAACCTCATCACACATTTCGGCAACAACGCCTAAATCGTGGGTAATCATTATGATGGACATTCCAAGTTTTTTCTGCAGATCCTTCATAAGATCAAGAATCTGAGCCTGAATGGTAACATCAAGAGCGGTGGTGGGCTCATCTGCAATAAGAATATCGGGCTCACAGGCAAGGGCCATAGCAATCATAACACGCTGACGCATACCGCCCGAGAACTCGTGGGGATACTGCTTAACTCGCTTTTCGGGCTCGTTAACACCAACTAAGGCGAGCATCTCAATAGCTCTTTCAAGCGCCTGCTCCTTATTTCTATCGGTATGAAGCATTATTGCCTCAACCAACTGATTTCCTACTGTGAAAACGGGGTTAAGACTTGTCATCGGGTCCTGAAAGATAATGCTTATCTTATTTCCTCTGACAGTATTCATAACCTCTTTTGATGCGCCTACAAGCTCCTCGCCGTTAAGCTTAACGCTACCCGAAACAATTCTTCCCGGGTTGGCAAGAATCTGGAGAATGGAATAGGCGGTAACGCTCTTACCCGAGCCTGATTCTCCAACGATTCCTAAAACCTTTCCCTTATCAAGAGAAAAGGATATTCCGTTAACGGCCTTAACCTCACCTGCAGGGGTGAAAAAGGAGGTGTGCAAATCTGTTACTTTCAAAAGTTCCATTTTATTTCCTCCTTATTTCTTAAGCTTCGGGTCAAAGGCATCGCGCAGACCATCGCCTAAAAGGTTTAGGGATAAAACTATAAGGCAGATAGTTACTGCAGGGATAATAAGACGGTAGCCGTAGCTGTAAATACCATCCAAAGCATCCGAAGCAAGAGAGCCAAGACTTGGCATAGGCATATCAACACCAAGGCCTAAGAATGACAGATAGCTTTCGGTGAAAATAGCCGAAGGAATCTGAAGAGCGGTGGAGATAATCAATACGCTTATGCAGTTTGGCAGCATATGACGTTTAATAATATGGCTTGACTTAGCGCCGATAGAACGGGCGGCCAAAACATAATCCTGCTGCTTGATGGAAAGAATCTGACCGCGTACCAAACGAGCCATACTTACCCAATAAAGCAGGGCGAAAACGATAAATATACTTATCATACCCGTACCCAGCTTTGCAAGGCCTGTGCCCTCAATTTTGGGAGCCAAGGTTACATTGAGTATGGATGAAAGCAGAATTATCATAAGAAGATCGGGCAGAGAATAGATTATATCAACTATTCTCATCATCACAAGGTCAACCTTGCCGCCGTAAAATCCTGATACCGAGCCGTAAACGGCGCCGATAACAAGAACTATAAGACTTGCGAAAAAGCCAACAAGCAGAGAAACTCGGGTGCCGTAAATTACGCGGATGGCATAATCTCTACCCGCAGAATCGGTACCGAAGATATGGGGGAATACCTTCTCCCCTGCCGCTATTCTTTCGAGTTCGGTTTCGCCGTACTCAAAAGGCTTCAGGTTATTATAGGAAGAATCAACGCTCTGACCGGGGGTGATACCCAACTGATCGGAATAGTTATAGGGGTAAATCATTGGTACAAAAGCGGCGATTAAAACTATAACGCTGATTATAATAAGGCAAATCATCGCGATTTTGTTTTTAGCAAGACGGCGCATACCATCCTTAAAGAAGGTGGTGCTTTCGCGCATACGCTGCTGCATAAACTTTTCTTCATCGGTTGCCTTTTCAAAGCTTTTAAGATCAAGCTGTAAGCTTAAAGGATTCTTCGAAGGCATAGCATCAATATCTTTATTCATTGTTCTGCCTCCTAACTGAAATCTACTCTGGGATCGAATATTTTGTAGCAGATATCCGAAAGAAGAGTCATAATTACCATAATTGTTGCAAGGAAAATTGTGGTACCCATAATCATAGGATAATCACGGTTGATAATGCTTGAGAAGAAGTAGTTACCAAGACCCGGAACTGCAAAAATCTTCTCAACAACAAGACTACCCGTGAGAATATAAGCAATCATAGGACCAACATAGGTTATAACGGGGGTTACCGCATTTTTAAGGGAGTGCTTGAAGATAACCTTAACGGGAGAAACACCCTTGGCTCTTGCGGTACGGATATAATCCTGACCTAAAACATCAAGCATACTTGACCTTGTAAGACGGGTTATATAAGCCATAGGATAAAGGCTCAGTGAAATCACGGGAAGCACAAGACCGCCTGCGGTTGAGCCGTTTGATGGGAATAAGGGAATTGTGATACACAGCAACAACAGCAGTATAGTAGCTATAACAAAGGATGGCATAGCAACCGATGCGGTTGAGAGCACCATTATTACCTTATCTATCACTTTATTATGGAAAACAGCAGCAAGAGCGCCGAATATAAGGCCCATAATAATCGCGATACCTGCCGCCATAAGACCCAATTTACCGCTGGTGGCAAAGCCTTCAACCAAAAGATCGGAAACCTCACGGCCGCGGTTTTTAATGGAGGGACCGAAATCAAACTCCAGAACTCCCTTAAGGTATGTTACATACTGCTCCATAACGGGCTTATCAAGACCGTATTTTGCTTCTAAAGCGGCAGTAACGGCGGGGGTGGTAGCCTTTTCGCTAAGGAAGGGGCCGCCAGGAATCGCTTTCATTGCGAAAAATGTAATCGTGATTACAAGAAATACCGTAAATAATGCAAGCAACAAACGCTTTACGATATACAAAGCTAACTTGGAATCCAAAATATTCATCCTCTCAAAATTGTATTATAACGAGTTTCAAAGACAAATCAGTCACACCCGAAGTGTTTTATAGGCGTAGTAACCCATTAAATAATTATATTGAAATTATACCACAAACTTGTACCATTGTCAATTCAAAACATCATTATGGTAATGCAATCTCACGAAGATAATTATATAATATTAACAGCAAAAATTAAAGAGGAAAATATATGATATCTGACAGGATAAAATTACTAAGAGAAAGCCACAACTTAACGCAGAGCTCGGTGGCAAAGCGCTTTGGAACAGCCAAAGCAGCGGGACTCAAATCAGATTTTAGGATAAGGATTTCACGCTGTGGCATTGTTAAAATACTCGTTAATCCGACAGGATTAACTGCGTTTTGTGCCTCGCCCCACCATAAAATCCTTTTATCATAAAATTCTGCGACCTAAAAGGCGCGGTTTTATGAGTGGATTTTTGTGATGCGAAGCACATAAGGCTAACGCCTATGTGCGCCAAAAAGCCAAAAGACACCTTAAAACCGCCCTTTTAGGCTGACTTGAGTCCCGCTGCTTTGGCTAACCCGTTCAAGTGTTAACGCTTGGGAAATGGGATTTTCAGTACCTTCCACACCTTATATAGTTGAATTATCGCATTTATTTAATGTTTCTACCGATTATTTGCTGGGTGTTGACGACAGCGCCAGCGTTGACGTTAACGGCCTTACCGACCTTGAAATAGCTGCTGTAGTAAACATAGTAGATCGATTAAAAGAGGGACATAAGATAAAATAAAAAATCCTCACCTTTACGGTGAGGATTTTTGCTTTTAATTATTTAGTACACACATCATCTCGGACCCATTTGCGTTTCCGAAAGTAGTTAAACTGTGGTGAAAATGTGAGTACTAAACCCTAAGAGAATTAAACCAACTCGATGATAGCCATCTCTGCTGCATCTCCACGGCGGGGGCCTGTCTTAATAATACGGCAGTAGCCACCGTTAACGTCCTTATACTTAGGAGCGATTTCGCTGTAAAGCTTTGCAACAACATCTTCCTTAGTAATGAACGCCAAAGCCTGACGCTTACTGTGGAGACTATCATTTTTAGCGAGTGTAATATACTTCTCTGTCATAGCGCTTACTTCTTTAGCACGGGTAACGGTTGTTTCAATTCTGCCCTTTTCAAGCAGGAAGGTAACCATTGCGCGAAGCATAGCTGTTCTATGATCACTTGCTCTTCCAAGTTTACGAGTACCTGGCATTGATATTCACTCCTTTTAATTATTCATCATCTTTCTTAAGAGTATAACCGAAAGAATCTAACTTTGCGATTACCTCTTCCAAAGACTTGCGGCCGAGATTACGAACCTTTAACATATCCTCTTCGGACTTGTTAATAAGGTCTTCAACCGTATTGATACCTGCGCGCTTTAAGCAGTTGAAGCTACGAACAGAAAGATCGAGCTCATCAATGGTGAGGTCAAGAATCTTTTCCTTTTCGTTATCAGCCTTAACAGCCATAATGCTTTCGGTATCGCTTACGCCTTCGGTAAGGTTGAGGAATATCTCAAAATGCTCGATAAGAATCTTAGCAGAAAGAGAAACTGCCTCGTTAGCGGATAAGGATCCGTCTGTCCAAACCTCGAGGGTTAACTTGTTTTTGCCGATATCACTGCCTACGCGGGCATTATCAACGGTAAAGTTAGCCTTTACAACAGGCGTATAAATAGAGTCGGTAGCAATAACGCCGATCTCATTGGTTACATTCTGCTCTGCAGGAACATAACCTCTACCCTTTTCGAGAGTCATCTCCATATTGAGCTTTGCGCCCTCGTCAAGAGTTGCGATATACATATCGGGATTGAGAATTTCTACCTCGGAATCAGCCTTAATGGAAGCTGCGGTAACTACGCAGGGGCCCTCTGCCTCGATATAGATCTTCTTTTCAGAATCAGCGTGCAATTTAGCAATAAGACCTTTAAGGTTAAGGATTATCTCGGTAACATCCTCTTTCACACCGGGAAGGGTGGAAAATTCATGAACTACACCGTCAATCTTAACAGAGGTTATTGCAACACCGGGAAGGATAGAGAGAAGAACTCTTCTCATACTGTTTCCGAGTGTTATAGCATAGCCACGCTCGAGGGGCTCCATCACGAACTTGCCGTATTTTCCATCAGCAGTAAGTTCGAGTGTATCAATTCTGGGCTTTTCAATTTCTTTCATGTAAAAGCTCCATTTCTCCGCGCTTAATATTTTTTTACTCCTTTATCCAAACGCGGCGGATAAAGGTAGCCTTAGGTTTTAGAAATATGCTTCTAAAACCCGCTATTACCTTGAATAGAACTCAACGATGAGCTGCTCTTCAACAGGAGCCTCAATCTGATCACGAGTAGGAAGATTGATTACCTTAGCTGCGAGCTTCTCACGGTCAACATCGATCCACTGGGGTACAGGTCTTGCAGAATTTGCTTCTACAACAGCCTTAATCTTCTCGCTGCCGCGGCTCTTTTCGCAGATAGATACTACATCACCTGCTTTAAGAAGATAGGAAGCGATATCTACGCGACTTCCGTTAACTTCGAAGTGGCCGTGACCAACAAGCTGTCTTGCCTCTGCGCGAGAGGAAGCAAAGCCTACTCTGTAAACTACGTTATCAAGACGACTTTCAAGAATTCTTAACAGGTTATCACCGGTAACGCCCTGCTTTCTTGCAGCAATCTCGAAATAATGTAAGAACTGTTTTTCCTGAACTCCGTAAAAACGTCTTGCGGTCTGCTTAGCGCGAAGCTGCAAACCATATTCGGATGACTTCTTTCTACCCTGTCCATGCTGTCCGGGCGCATAACCGCGGATGCCGATGGAACACTTATCAGAATAGCAACGTTCGCCCTTTAAGAACAACTTCTGTCCTTCGCGGCGGCACTGTCTGCAAACTGCTCCGGTATATCTTGCCATCTGTTACACCTCCAAATTTTTTGCTGTAAACTAAAGTTACAAATTATTATACACGTCTTCTCTTGGGAGGACGGCAGCCATTGTGAGGGATGGGGGTAACATCTTTAATCATGTTAACCTCAAGACCTGCGGACTGCAATGCGCGAATTGCTGCTTCACGTCCAGCTCCGGGACCCTTAACATAAACCTCAACAGTTTTAAGACCGTGCTCCATAGCAGCCTTAGCGGCAGTTTCAGCAGCGCTCTGTGCTGCGAAGGGAGTGGATTTCTTAGAACCTCTGAATCCGAGCTCACCGGCAGATGCCCAAGAAAGAGCGTTGCCCTGAGTATCGGTGATGGTAACTATTGTGTTGTTGAAGGTTGACTGAATATGAGCGGCACCACGTTCAATATTTTTCTTTTCGCGACGACGGCGTGATGCGGTCGCCTTCTTAGCAGTAGCCATTAGTTCTTCCTCCTACTTATTTCTTCTTGTTAGCGACGGTTTTCTTAACACCCTTACGAGTACGGGCATTAGTCTTGGAACGCTGACCTCTTACGGGAAGGCCCTTACGGTGACGAAGACCGCGATAACTGCCGATTTCAATAAGTCTTTTGATGTCAAGCGCAACGGTACGACGACGGTCACCTTCTACCTGAAGGTTGTGGTCGATATACTCACGCAACTTTGAAATATCTTCTTCTGACAGGTCCTTAACGCGAACATCAGGATCAACACCTGTTTCGGCAAGGATCTTTTTGGATGTTGTAAGACCGATACCATAGATATAAGTGAGGCCTATTTCAACTCGCTTATCATTGGGAAGGTCAACACCTGCAATACGTGCCATTTATCAAAGCACCTCCATTATTTTTTTAAGCTTTTTTTATAAAGCTTTGCGCAATTAACCCTGACGCTGTTTATGCTTGGGGTTTTCACAGATAACCATGATCTTTCCCTTGCGCTTGATGATTTTGCATTTTTCGCAAATCTTTTTAACAGAAGGTCTGACTTTCATTTGGATTATACCTCCTTAAATTTTTGCCCTGATTATTTAGAACGCCAAGTAATGCGTCCTTTAGACAGGTCATACGGGGACATCTCAACAGTGACCTTATCTCCGGGAAGGATACGTATGAAGTTCATACGAAGCTTTCCTGAAATATGGGCAAGAATCTGATGTCCGCCCTGAATTTCAACTTTGAACATTGCGTTCGGCATAGCCTCAACAACGGTGCCTTCGAGCTCTATCATATCTGATTTTGACATTTAATTTTCCTCCTTAATGCATAACACATTGCCGCGAATATCATTAAGCGCGCGGCGAAGCGAACGGTTTGTAGCCATCTGTTCTCTATCGAGATAGGTGTTTGTGAATTTAAGATGCTTTATGTTTTTGCCCTTTGGTCGCTCTAAAGGACGGCGCTTTCCGTCACAGACGAAAGCCTTACCCTCTTCGCACCTTATGACTGCCATAAAGCAATCCTTATCACGCCCTGCCTTCGAACAAACTATACGACCTATCATAATCCACCTCAGCTGACCGTAAGAATCTGCGGTCCATCGGGAGTTATGACTATTGTATGCTCAAAGTGAGCAGACAATGAGCCGTCCTTTGTAAGAACAGTCCAGCCATCCGGTAAAACCTTAACATCACTGCCGCCTACATTTACCATAGGCTCAATGGCAAGGGTCATACCGGGTAAGAGGCGTATTCCCCTTCCGGGAGTGCCAAAATTAGGTACCTCGGGGGCTTCGTGAAGCTTTGTGCCTATTCCGTGGCCGACAAACTGCCTTACCACAGAGAAGCCCTTCGATTCCACATACCTTTGTACCGCGCTTCCTATATCGCCGATTCTGCCGCCGACACAAGCCGCTTTAATTCCTTCGTAAAGGGATTTCTCGGTTGCATCAATCAGCCGCTTTGCCTCATCGGATATATCCCCGCAGGCAAAAGTTGCAGCATTATCGCCGTTATAGCCTTCAAACATAGCTCCAAGGTCAACACTTATTATATCGCCCTCGGCTATTTTGCGTTTGGTACTTGGTATGCCGTGAATTACCTCGTTGTTGATTGATATACAGGCGGTGGCAGGATAGCCCTGATAACCCTTAAAGTTAGGAACAGCTCCCTGACTTCTTATATAGGTTTCTGCTAACCTGTCGAGCTCCTCGGTTGTTACACCAGGCTCTACCGCACTGCCAACTATTTTTAATGCTTCGGCCGAAATTCTGCAAGCTTCTCGCATTACCTTAAGCTCGCGGCCGGTTTTAAGGACTACCATACCTTATATCTCCGAGAGGGCCTTAAGAACAAGGGCAGTTGTATCCTTTACATCTTCCTGACCTTCTACAATGAGAAGCTTGTTCTGTTTATTGTAATAATCCTTAAGAGGCTCAGTCTGCTCGTGATAAACATTAAGACGGTTAAGAACCGTTTCGGGTTCATCATCCTTACGGATTACGAGCTTACCGTCACAAAGATTACATACTCCCTCTACTGCGGGTTTCTTATATTCTGTGTGATAGCTGGCTCCGCACTTTTCGCAAACACGTCTTTCTGACATACGCTTAACGATTTCGCTGTCAGCAACCTCAATGGAGAGCGCTGCATCCATCATTATGCCCATATCATCAAGAGCCTGCGCCTGAGGAATGGTACGGGGGAAGCCATCGAGAATAAATCCGTCCTCACAGTCGGACTCGGCAAGACGCTCGTGAATGATGCCTATTACAACATCATCGGGAACGAGCTTACCCTGTTCGGTATATGCCTTAGCTTTAAGGCCCATCTCCGTGCCGTTTTTAAGAGCAGCACGGATGATGTTGCCGGTAGAAATTGTAGGAATATTGTATTTTTCTGAAATCACTTCAGCCTGTGTGCCTTTACCTGCACCGGGGGCTCCTAAAAGTATAAGTTTCATTACCTTACTCCTTAATCCAGGAATCCCTTATAATGACGCATCATCATCTGAGATTCAAGGTTCTGAACGGTATCAAGCGCTACGCCTACCATAATCAGTACGGAGGTACCGCCGAGAGAGATATTGATCTGACCAACGGAGCCGATGATTATTGGAAGGATTGCGATAACGCTTAGGAATAAAGCTCCCATAAGCGTAATTCTTGAAAGAATTTTAGATATGAAATCAGAGGTGGGCTTTCCGGGACGGATGCCGGGAACAGCGCCGCCGTTCTTACGCAGGTTATTTGCCATTTCAACGGGGTTGAACTGAATGGTTGTATAGAAATAAGCAAATGCAATAATCAGTATAAAGTAGATAACTGCATAGAAAATTCCCTGAGTGCTGAAGAGAGCCAGAACCTTAGCAAAAGAGGTAGATCTCTGAGCAGTGTTCATAAAGCTCAAAATCATTGTGGGAAGCATAAGAATTGAAGATGAGAAGATGATGGGCATAACACCTGACATATTAACCTTAATCGGAATATGGGTATTCTGGCCGCCATACATCTTATTTCCAACAACACGCTTCGCATACTGAATGGGAATTCTGCGTTCTGCATGTGTCATCCATACAACAAAGCCAATAACGGCTAAGAACATAACAATAATGCCTATAACGGCAACCTGCTGACCTGTTTTGAAGCTACCCCAGAGTGCTACTGCGGCATCGGGAGCGCGGGAAATGATACCTGCGAACAGAAGCATTGAGATACCGTTGCCGATACCCTTCTCATCTATTCTCTCACCCAACCACATAACAAGAGCAGAGCCTGCAGTGAAAGCAAGTACAATTACGAATGCAGCGAAAACTACCCAGCCTCCATCTACGCTTAGGAAATTGCTTCCCTTAAGGTAGAAGAAATATGCAACGCCCTGAATAAGAGCTAATATAACCGTTGCAAAACGGGTATAGGTAGCAAGCTTCTTCTGGCCCTCCTCGCCTTCCTTCTGAAGACGCTCAAGGGCGGGAATTGCAACGCAGAGTAACTGCATTATAATTGAAGAGTTGATGTACGGTGTTACCGACATCGCAAATATTGCACCGTATTCAAGACCGCCACCTGTAAGAATTGACAGATAGTTAAAGAACTCATTAGAGGAAGTTCCTGCAGAGCTCTTAAGAGCCTCTACATCTACATACGGTACGGGGATAACGGAACCTATGCGGAAAATGATGATGATGAAGATTGTGAAGAAAATCTTATTGCGGATTTCCTTAATCTTCCAAGCATTTCTTAAAATTTCCAGCATACTTAGATCACCTCAGCCTTTCCGCCTACAGCATTGATTTTTTCAGTGGCCGCAGCAGAAAATGCATTAAGATTAACGGTTAACTTTTTGGTGAGCTTTCCGTTGCCTAAAACTTTGATGGCTTTATCAGCCTTTTTAATAATTCCTTTTTCCACAAGAGCTGCTGCATCAACAGTAGCGCCATCCTCGAAAACTTCGAGAGCCGCAACATTGATTGCGATTACCTCTTGCGCAAAAATGTTATTGAAACCACGCTTCGGAACACGTCTCTGAAGGGGCATCTGACCACCTTCGAAACCGGGTCTCATACCGTGACCGGCACGAGCCTTCTGGCCCTTGTGACCTTTACCGGCAGTTTTGCCGTTGCCTGAACCGTGACCTCTGCCTATACGCTTTGCCTCCTTAGTGGAACCAACAGCGGGGGCCAATTCGTGCAATTTCATTGTTCGCACCTCCTTGCTTGATTGGCGGTTAAAAAACCGCATTGTCGAAAACGACTTTTTGGACCTACTGTCCTGCCTTAGCCTTCAATAATCTCAACAAGGTGTGAAACCTTCTTGATCTTACCCTTGGTCTGATCGTTATCGGGTTGAACCGTAACATCGCCAATCTTGTGAAGACCTAATGCTTCAACAGTTGCAATCTGATCCTTCTTGGAACCGATAGTGCTCTTTACGAGCTTGATTGTAAGGCCGGCAGCCTTTTTCTTTGTTGCCATAGTGCTGCTCCTCCTTAACCTATAATTTCCTTAGCAGTTTTGCCGCGGACAGCTGCAACCTGTTCAGCGTCACGAAGAGCAGCGAGGCCCTGTACGGTAGCGCGAACTACATTGCACGGATTGTTTGAACGAAGAGCCTTGGTACGGATATCCTTAATACCTACAGTTTCAACAACTGCACGAACCGCACCGCCGGCGATAACGCCGGTACCGGGAGCTGCGGGCTTTAAGAGCACGCGGCCTGCACCGAACTCTCCGATGATTTCGTGGGGAATAGTAGTACCTTTAAGGGAAACCTTGATAAGATTCTTCTTAGCATCCTCAATGCCCTTACGGATGGCATCCGGAACTTCGCCGGCTTTACCAAGACCGTAGCCTACTATGCCGTTTCCGTCACCTACAACCACTAATGCTGCGAACTTCATAATACGTCCGCCCTTAACGGTTTTGGATACACGGTTTATAGAAACTACACGTTCCTGTAAATCTAATGTTGATGCATCAATATTTGTAGCCAAAAGTATTCCTCCTCCTTATTAGAACTTGAGGCCGCCCTCACGGGCACCTTCGGCAAGCTCCTTAACGCGACCGTGATAAACATATCCGCCGCGGTCAAATACAACCTCGGAGATGCCTTTAGCAGCGGCACGTTCAGCGATTAACTGTCCAACCTTGCGAGCACCCTCTTTATTAGAACCGCTGATACCGAAATCCTTTTCGTTAGAAGCGGCTGCTGCGAGAGTTACGCCGTTTACATCATCGATAAGCTGGGCGTAGATATTGCTGTTGGAGCGGAATACATCAAGGCGGGGACAAGCTGCTGTACCGTTGATCTTAGAACGAACGCGGGCATGGCGCTTGATTCTTGCCTGATTGCTGTTCGGTTTAGTAACCATTTTCTATACACTCCTTTATTACTTCTTAGCACCCTTGGCTGCCTTACCTTCTTTGCGGCGGATGTGCTCATCAGAGTACTTAATACCCTTACCCTTATAAGGCTCGGGGGGTCTCTTCTTGCGAACATCGGCTGCAAACTGGCCAACCTGCTGCTTATCTGCACCGCTGATAATAATCTTATCAGGAGCCGGTACATCGATTTTAATACCTTCAACTTCAGGAACAATTACCTGATGAGAATAACCAAGGTTCATTACAAGGTTATTACCCTGCTTCTGAGCACGGTAACCAACACCGTTAATTTCAAGTTCCTTGGTATAACCGTCAGTAACACCTGTTACCATATTGGCAATGAGTGTTCTGGTAAGACCGTGTAAAGAACGGTGCTCCTTGTTGTCGGTAGGACGGGTAACAACGATATTACCCTCTTCAACTGCAACATTTATGTCAGCGTTGAAGGTGTAGGTGAGTTCACCCTTGGGTCCCTTTAAGGTGATAACGTTGCCGTTAAGCTTAACCTCAACACCTGCAGGAACTGCGATGGGCATCTTTCCTATTCTAGACATAACCTTGCACCTCCTTACCAAACAAATGCGAGAACTTCGCCGCCGATGTTGGCTTTGCGAGCCTGCTTGTCTGTCATAATACCCTTAGAGGTGGAAAGGATTGCTATGCCAAGGCCTTTCATAACCTTGGGCATATCCTCTACATTTGTGTAGATACGCAAACCGGGCTTAGAAACTCTGCGGATTCCGCTTATGGTCTGCGATTTATTGGCGCCATACTTCAATACAATGTGAATAACGCCCTGCTTACCGTCTTCTTCAACGGTAAAGCTGCTGATGTAACCTTCATCAAGAAGAATCTGGGCAATAGCCTTCTTAACCTTTGATGCAGGAACATCTACCGAATCATGTTTAGCTGCGGATGCGTTACGAATTCTCGTAAGCATATCAGCAATAGTATCGGTGATTTGCATGCCGTAAACCTCCTTTAGATTTGCGCCTTACCAACTTGCCTTCTTAACTCCGGGGATCTCGCCCTTATAAGCGAGCTCTCTGAAGCAGATACGGCAGATGCCGTACTTGCGGAGATAAGCGTGGGGGCGGCCACAGATTTTACATCTGTTATACTCTCTGGTTGAAAACTTAGCGGGACGAGCCTGCTTAACCTTCATAGATGTTTTAGCCATAATTCCTTCTCCTTATCTCGCAAACGGAGCGCCCATAAGAGTGAGTAACTCACGAGCCTCTTCATCTGTCTTTGCAGTAGTAACGAAAATTATATCCATACCGCGTACCTTATCGATCTTATCATACTCGATTTCGGGGAATATTAACTGCTCCTTAACGCCCATGGCATAGTTGCCGCGGCCATCAAAAGCATCGGGGTTAATACCTCTGAAGTCTCTAACTCTGGGGAGAGCTGTGTTGAAAAGTCTATCGATAAATTCGTACATTCTTTCACCGCGGAGTGTTACCTTTACGCCAACGGGAACGCCCTCACGGAGCTTAAAGTTAGCGATGGATTTCTTAGCGCGGCAGGGTACGGCCTTCTGACCTGTAATTTTGCCGAGGTCGGTGATAACAGCATCGATAACCTTAGCGTTATCCTTTGCCTCACCGCAACCTACATTGATAACGACCTTCTCGAGTTTCGGAATCTGCATGACGCTCTTATATCCAAATTTGGTCATCAATGCAGGAGCTATTGAATTTTTATATTCATTTCCAAGCGTTGACATTTGTCATGTTCCTCCTACTCTTAAAGTGTTGCGCCGCATTTCTTACAAACGCGGTTCTTCTTGCCATCTTTGCCTACTTCGTTTCCGATTCTGGTAGGCTTATTGCACTTGGGGCAAACTACCTGAACCTTGCTGGCATAGATAGCGCCTTCGGTTTCAATAATTCCGGAGGGATCTCCGGCTTTTCTGGGCTTAACATGCTTCTTAACCTTGTTTAAGCCCTCTACGATTACTTTACCCTCTTTGGGGCTAACCTCAAGAACCTTGCCGGTCTTCTTGCGGTCCTTAGCATCTCCTGTAAGGAGTATTACGGTATCACCGGTTTTAATGTGAAGCTTACTCATATTCTCTTTACCTCCCATTAAAGTACTTCCGGAGCGAGAGAAAGGATTTTAGTGTAATCCTTTTCACGAAGCTCACGGGCTACCGGTCCAAAAATACGGGTTCCTCTGGGGTTCTTATCTTCACGGATAATAACTGCCGCATTTTCGTCAAATCTGATGTATGTGCCGTCATTGCGACGAAGACCTTTTGCGGAACGAACCACAACTGCCTTTACTACATCGCCCTTCTTTACTGTACCGCCGGGAGCGGCCTTTTTAACAGAAGCAACGATAACATCGCCAATGTTGGCATACCTCCTTCTGGAGCCTCCAAGAACGCGGATGCACATAATTTCTTTTGCACCTGTATTGTCGGCAACCTTGAGGTAACTCTGTTGTTGTATCACAGTGGTTTCCTCCTTAGACTACTTAGCCTTTTCGATTATTTCGGCAACGCGCCATCTCTTATCCTTAGAGAGAGGTCTCGTTTCCATAATGAGAACTCTGTCGCCAACGCCACAGGTGTTGTTCTCATCATGAGCCTTAAGTCTGATTGTGTTTTTGATGATCTTCTTGTAGAGGGGGTGCTTTACGTTGTCCTCAATTGCAACCACAACGGTCTTTTCCATTTTGTTGCTTACAACCTTGCCCACTCTTGTTTTACGAAGGTTTCTTTCGCTCATTTAGACGTACCTCCCTACTATTAAGCGTTAGCGCTGTCTGCGATTTCTTTCTCGCGGATAATGGTCTGAACGCGAGCGATATCTTTCTTGACAGCAACTATACGCATGGGGTTGTCGAGCTGGTTAATGGCATGTTGGAAACGAAGATGGAATAACTCATCCTTAAGCTTTGCCAACTGCTCATTAAGCTCGGGTAAAGTGTTTTCTCTGATTTCCTTTGCATTCATTACTGCTCACCACCCGTTTCCTTACCTACAAACTTACATTTGATAGGCAGTTTGTTAGCTGCAAGACGCATAGCCTCGCGAGCCAATTCCTCGGATACGCCGCCGATTTCGAACATAACGCGTCCGGGTTTTACCACTGCTACCCAATACTCAGGAGCGCCCTTACCTTTACCCATTCGGGTTTCAGCAGGCTTCTTGGTGATTGGCTTATCAGGGAATATTTTGATCCATACTTTACCGCCACGCTTGATATAACGAGTCATAGCAATACGGGCAGCCTCTATCTGATTAGAGGTGATCCATGCGGGTTCAAGCGCCTGCAAACCGAAATCACCGTGAGAAACAGTGTTGCCTCTCAGAGCGGTACCGGTCATTCTGCCGCGGTGTACCCTACGGAACTTAACACGCTTAGGCATTAACATTAGCGGGCGCCCCCTCTCTTATTATTTCTGCGGTTCTCATTGAGAACTTCGCCCTTGTAGATCCAAACCTTAACACCGATTCTGCCGTAGGTTGTATCAGCCTCTGCAAAACCGTAGTCAATGTCAGCTCTAAGAGTCTGAAGCGGAATGGTACCCTCATGATACTGTTCGCTTCTTGCGATTTCAGCGCCGCCTAAACGACCTGAAACTTGAGTCTTGATACCCTTAACGCCAAGACGCATTGCTCTGCCGATGGCGAGCTTCATAGCGCGGCGGAAGGATACACGCTTTTCAAGCTGTGCTGCGATGTTTTCTGCAACTAACTGTGCATCCGCATCGGGATTCTTTATCTCAACGATATTGATTACAACAGTCTTTCCAAGCATATTCTGGCAGGTTTCGCGTAACTTCTCAATTTCAGAGCCGTTACGGCCGATTACCATGCCGGGCTTAGCGCAGTGAATGTGGATTCTAACGCGCTTAGCATCACGTTCGATTTCGATTTTAGCAATACCTGCAGTAGCTAAAGCTTTCTTGAGGTATTTACGGAGGTTATAGTCCTCAACTAATGTATCACCAAAGGTGCTATCATTAGCAAACCAACGTGAATCCCAGTTTTTAATAACACCAACACGCAAACCGTGGGGATTTACTTTCTGGCCCATAATTTAACCTCCTTACTTAAATCTCGCGTTCTTTGAGAACGAGTGTCATATGGCTGGTTCTCTTTAAGATGCGGTGTGCACGGCCGTGATCCTTAGGACGAATTCTCTTAAGGATCGGTCCGGGACAAACGAGGCACTCTGCAACATAAAGTCTTGCCATATCCATATTTTTAATTTCTGCATTTGCCATTGCTGACTTAAGCAGCTTCTCTAAATACTCACAAGCGGACTTAGGAGTAAATTTGAGTATAGCCATAGCTTTGTCAGCGTCCTGATTTCTGATTAAATCAAGAACAATCTTCACCTTACGGGGTGAGATACGGGCATATTTAAGTGTTGCCCTTGCTTCCATAGTTAACTCTCCTTTCGGCCGCTTACTTACCGGTTGTTTTAGCGCCGGCGTGACCCTTGAATGTTCTTGTCGGTGCAAACTCACCGAGCTTATGGCCAACCATATCCTCTGTTACATATACAGGCACGTGCTTACGGCCATCATGCACAGCAAAGGTGTGTCCGACGAAATCGGGGAATATGGTAGAGGAACGGCTCCAAGTTTTAAGCACACGCTTTTCACCGGCTTCATTCATTTCTTTGACTCTTTTATACAGCACAGGCTGCACATAAGGGCCCTTTTTAATGCTTCTTCCCATTATGAATTTCTCCTTTCGTGGACTTACTTACGACGCTTTACGATATACTTATCGCTCTGCTTGTTCTTCTGACGGGTCTTATAGCCCATAGTAGGTTTACCCCAAGGGGTAACAGGGCTGGGACGACCGATGGGTGATTTACCTTCACCACCACCGTGGGGGTGATCGCAGGGGTTCATTACAGAACCGCGAACGGTAGGTCTCCAACCCATATGACGCTTACGACCTGCCTTACCGTAGTTAACATTTGCGTGTTCAGGATTGGACACGGTGCCTACGGTTGCCATACATTTTTCAGGCACGTTACGAAGTTCGCCTGAGGGCAAACGAAGAAGTGCCATACCGTTTTCTCTTGCCATAAGCTGAGCCATATTACCTGCAGAACGGGCAAGCTGAGCGCCCTTTCCGGGATAAAGCTCGATGTTATGGATGAAGGTACCAACGGGGATGTTAACGAGGGGAAGTGCGTTACCGGGCTTGATATCAGCATCGGGACCGCTTACAACCTTATCGCCAACCTTTAATCCCTGAGGAGCGATTATATAACGCTTCTCGCCGTCCTCGTACTGAACGAGGGCGATAAATGCAGAACGGTTAGGATCGTACTCAAGGGTAAGAACGGTAGCGGGAATACCGAAACGCTCTCTCTTGAAATCGATTACTCTGTACTTTCTGCGGTTTCCGCCGCCTCTGTGGCGAACGGTGATGCGGCCATAGCTGTTACGACCTGCATTCTTCTTGATAGGTTCAAGCAGACTTCTTTCGGGCGCAACCTTAGACAACTCGGAATAATCCATAGTAGTCATATTACGGCGACCGTTGGTAGTCGGCTTATAATGCTTTATTGCCATTTGTTTCACTCTCCTATTTTGGCTTAGCGAAGCCTTGCGGCTTCATACATCACCGGAAATCTAAAATTTCCTCAAACGCTTACATAAGGCCATCGAAGAACTCGATTGACTTAGAATCAGCCTTAAGGGTTACGATTGCTTTCTTCCAGGAGGAAGTGTAGCCTTCATAACGGCCCATTCTTCTTGCCTTACCGCGTACATTAACTGTGTTTACCTTGGCAACGTCAACCTTGAACAGCTCCTCAACTGCATCAGCAATTTCGTACTTGGAAGCGTCCTTAGCGACCTTGAAGGTGTATTTCTTGTCAGCAATACCTGACATGCTCTTTTCGGTAATTACCGGAGCGATAATGATATCCTGTGCGGTTTTCATTATGCGTACACCTCCTCAATTTTCTTGACAGCACCCTTAACTACTACGAGTGTATCAGCATTGATGATGTCATAGGTGTTAATGGTGTTAACCTGTGCAGATTTAGCACCTGCAATATTAGCAATACTCTTAACTGCAAAAGCATCGTTGTTTTCGAGAACAACAAGAGTCTTCTTTGCAGCGCCGATTGCCTTTAAGCACTCAGCAACGGTCTTAGTTTTGAAACCGTCTAACTTGAGTTCATCAAGAACGATCATATTGCCTGTTGCAACCTTATCTGAAAGAGCAGATAAGAGCGCAAGACGGCGAACCTTCTTGTTGAGAGAATAAGAATAATCTCTCGGCTTGGGTGCGTGGACAATACCACCGTGTCTCCACTGGGGAGCTCTGGTTGAGCCCTGACGGGCATGGCCTGTACCCTTCTGTCTCCAAGGCTTCTTACCGCCGCCGGAAACTTCGGTACGGGTCAGAGTGGATTGTGTGCCCTGACGCTGATTGGCGAGATAGTTAACTACTGCCATGTGCATAACAACTGCGTTAGGCTCAATGCCGAAAACTGCATCGCTTAATTTCATCTTGCCAACGCTGTTACCTGTCATATCAACAACTGCTATATTAGGCATAATTCAAAACACTCCTTCCTTAAGCCTTTACGCTATCGAAAAGAACTACGATGCCGCCCTTGGGACCGGGAATGGCGCCCTTAACAGCGATTATGTTCTTTTCTGCGTCAACTTTAACTACGCTGAGGTTCTGAACGGTTACGCGCTCGTGACCTAAGTGACCTGCCATCTTCTTGCCTTTAAATACGCGGGAAGGAGTTGAACAAGCACCGAGGGAGCCGCCGTGACGGTGAACAGGACCTGTACCGTGGGTTTCTTTAAGACGGCCGAAGTTCCAGCGCTTGATAGTGCCGGCATAGCCCTTACCCTTAGAGGTGCCTCTTACGTCAACAGCCTCGCCTTCAGCGAAGATATCAGCCTTGATTATGTCGCCTACGTTCATAGCGCTTATGTCTTCCAAGCGGAATTCACGAAGCACCTTCTTGGGAGCTACATCGCCCTTAGCGAAGTGGCCCTTCATAGGCTTTGTTACCTTAGAAGCCTTCATGTCGCCATAGCCGACCTGAACAGCCTCATAACCGTCATTCTCGGTGGTTTTCTTCTGTGCGATTACGCAGGGGCCTGCTTCAACAACAGTTACCGGAACAACGTCACCATTTGCATCGAAAAGCTGGGTCATACCAAGCTTCTTGCCAATGATTGCTTTTTTCATTGTTTTTTCCTCCTTTGGTTATTGGTCAGCTCTCGCTGACTTGACCTTGTGCGGTGCCGAAACGCTTTATTTATATAAGGTGTTATAAATTAAAGCTTAATTTCGATTTCAACACCGGCGGGGAGCTCAAGGTTTGTTAAGGCCTCAACAGTTTTGTTGGAAGGTCTGATAACATCGATGAGTCTCTTGTGTGTCCTCATTTCGAACTGCTCGCGGCTATCCTTATACTTATGAACAGCGCGAAGGATGGTTACAACTTCCTTTTCGGTGGGAAGCGGTACGGGACCGGATACCCTAGAGCCTGTACGTTTAGCGGTTTCCACTATCTTTTCAGCGGACTGGTCTACAAGCGCGTGGTCGTAACCCTTTACTCGAATTTGGATTTTTTCTTTTACTGCCATGTGATTTTCGCCTCCTAATTTAGTTGGCGGGCAAAACTTACACCGTGCCGCGTGTTTCTTCACAGCACAATATAAAACCGGCAATTGCTGGGGTCACAGACAATTCCGGAACAGCGGACTATTCCGCCGTTGCACAAAGGATTCGCAAGTATCTTCTGTGCTTCCAAAGTTCTTTCGCCCGGTTTAAAATCGGACATACTCCGCGGAAATTTCCCGACTCGGTGGTCGGCCACCTCCCGCATCAACGCATGTATTTTACGCCGCACTTACACAGCGTACCTTGGTATAATAACATAATCAAGGAATATTGTCAAGAACTTTTTTGAAAATTTTTTTAGATTTTTCCATAAAAAAGCGAAGGAAAATTTCATTCCCTCGCTCCTTTTATGAATTTATGCTCTTAAAGCCTTCGCCAATAATCTCGCCCGCTTCACCGACAACTATGAACGCGGTTTTATCAAACTCGTTAACAACGGAATATACGGAGGAAACCTCATTTAATCTTACAGTACACATAAGCATCTGCCGTTCCTTGCCCGTATAGGCTCCCTTGGCGCTCAGCATTGTAACTCCCCTGCCCACCCGTTCGATGATTTGTTTGCTTATTTCATCCGGATTTGTTGTTACAATATAAATAATTTTGCCCTTATCGGAGCCATAAAGAAGGGTATCCATCACCTTTGAGGAAACAAATATGGCAATTACCGAATAGAGCGCAGTTTCTATATTTCTGTAGGCAAGAGCGGTAAGAAGAATTACAACGCCATCCATAGTAAGCAGCACTCTGCCTACCGTTAAATGACGGAATCTGCGGTTTATAACCTTTGCGATTATATCAACTCCGCCCGTGGTACCGCCTCGCATAAATACAAGGCTCAACCCTAAACCCATTATCATTCCGCCGAAGATGGCGGCAAGGATGCTATCGGTTTTATAAATAGGTATAAAGCTTTCGGTGATTTCAAGGGACAAGGAAACGAAGGCGGTGGCAATAGCGGTTTTTAATATAAACTTCCCGCCTAACTTTACTATACCTAGGATAATTATAGGTATATTGATAATAAATACCAGTAAGCCTGATGGGATTCCTGTGAAGCGGTGAACGAGGGTTGATATACCCGTAACACCTCCCGCACTCAGCATATTGGCATCGAGTATCGCCGAAACGGAGAGCGCGTAAAGAAAGCTGCCAATGGCAATTATTATGAGATCTAAAATCCACTTAAAAACTTTTCTTTTCATAGAATTTCTCCTACACATTATATAAATATATTATACTCCGTTTTATTCGTAAAATAAATAGGCTTTCAAAGATGAAAGCCCATTTTTTAATTATGGGATTTTATAATTATATCAAAGAGCTCCTTTGCTCTATCGGTCTTACCCGATAAATGCAGGAAACCGAACAGACATTCAAGGCCCGTAGCGGTATGATATTCTCCACCTGTGGAGCTTTTAGGCGTATTGCCCGTGTGAAAATTTCTGCCCCGCTTAAATACTGCAATTTCGTCCTCAGCAAGATGCGGCTCTATCACCTTATATGCCTTTGCCTGAGAGGAGGCGTTAACCCACTCCACAGATAATTTGTGGAGCTCGCCCGACGGTCTGTTAACCTGAGCTAAATAGGTTCTTACATAAAGACCGTAAACCGCGTCCCCGACGAATGCAAGAACAGACGGGCTTAAAAGATTGATATTATCCATTATATTACTCCATATGATTTATAGACTGTATCGGGGACCCCTTGCGGTGCCCGAAAACACGCTCGCTTGGGGCGCGGCGTGTCTTTCGACCGCGGCGCTTCGTTTTGCTCGCTTCATCGTCCGCAGGACGCGCTCGCAACCTCACCTACGAATGCAAGAACAGACGGACTTAAAAGATTGGTGTTATCCATTTGCCCACCTTATTCCATATACTCAAACTCGATATCGTAAACACTCACGGTATCGCCTTCGGTTACACCTGCTTCTATCAGGGCATCAATAATACCGCTGGAGCGGAGTACCCTTTCGAAATACTGCAGGGATTCATAGTCATCAGGGTCTATGGTATTCATAACATCCATAAGCCACGGCGCATCCTCAACGAAGAAAACACCGTCACATGCGCGGATATTAAAGCTTCTCTTTTTCTCGAAGGTAAAGTCCTCAATAGGTTTGGGCTCGGCCTCGTATTTCTTTATTGCGGGTAGTTTTGCAAGCTCCTCGGCTATGCACTTGACCACATCTGCCGTACCCTCGGCGATAGCCGCCATAACGGGAAAGAAACTGTAGCCCTTGCCCTCAAAGTAGGCTCTTAACTCCTCTATCTGCTCCTCATCGCAAAGGTCGCACTTATTGCCTACCACTATCTGAGGTCTATCCTTTAATTCATCGCTGAAAACTGCCAGCTCATTGTTGATTTTATCAAAATCCTCCTTGGGATCTCTACCCTCGCTACCCGAAATATCAATTACGTGAACAAGCATTCTGCAACGCTCAACATGGCGCAAAAACTCGTGGCCGAGGCCAACTCCCTCACCTGCGCCTTCAATAAGGCCGGGAATATCCGCCATTACAAAGGAGGTACCCTCATCAACTCTTACCACTCCTAAAACGGGGGTAAGGGTTGTGAAATGATAGTTTGCAATCTTAGGCTTGGCTTCACTGACCACCGAAATAAAAGTGGATTTACCAACATTGGGGAAACCGATGAGTCCCACATCGGCAAGAAGCTTAAGCTCTAAAACAACCTCATATTCTTCGCCCGGATTACCGTTCTTGGCAAAACGGGGCACCTGACGGGTGGATGTGGCAAAATGCTGATTGCCCCAGCCGCCGTTTCCGCCCTTGGCAATAACGGTGGGCTCATCCTCCGAAATATCGGCGATTATCCTGCCTGTTACTGCATCCTTAACAACGGTACCTCTGGGAACATCAACAATAAGGGGGGCGCCCTTTTTACCTGAGCAACGGGAGGCTCCGCCGTTCTGACCGTTTTCGGCAAGATACTTTCTCTTGTATCTGAAATCCGCAAGGGTGGAAAGGCTATCATCTACGCGGAAAATTACATCTCCGCCTCTGCCGCCATCGCCACCATCGGGACCGCCTGCCGCAACATATTTTTCTCTGTGAAAGGATACGGCTCCGTTTCCGCCGTTACCCGCCTTCACATAAATCTTGGCTATATCTACAAACATTTTTTACTCTCCGTTAAAAAAGTTTAATTCTCTTCCTCAAAATCTTCGAAGTCCTCAAATTGAGGCTCACTACTGAGCACCTCATTATAAAGCTCGGTGGCTTTATCAAGGTTGGTTTCATCAACATAAATCTTCTCGGTAATAAATTCTCCGCCGAAGCCTATTTTTATACCCGTTTCCTTCTGATCTTCGCCAAGGGAATACGGAATATTATTTTCCTTTAATACATCCTTAAAGATTTCTGCGGTTACTATATCCTCAACCGCCGCTACCATAACAGGCTTTTCGATTATTACTGTTTCGTCGTTATCAGCTGCCGCTTCAAAATCAAGCTCTGCTCCGCAAACGGGACAAAGCTCCGCTAAATCCTCGCACTCACATAAACAAACTCTGCATTTTTTCATTTTTATCACCTGTCACACAAAATAAAAATCCGAGCAGACATACTAAATAATGCCGCTCGGATTGTTTTCAGTAAATTTTATTTCTACTAAATTACTGCTCTACGGCGTAGATGCTAACCTGCTTGCGGTCCTTATCTACACGCTCAAACTTAACCTTACCGTCAATAAGAGCAAATAAGGTGTCATCAGAGCCGCGGCCTACGTTGTTGCCTGCGTGGATATGTGTTCCTCTCTGGCGAACGAGAATGTTGCCTGCGAGAACGAACTGACCGTCTGCTCTCTTAACGCCAAGACGCTTGGACTCACTGTCACGACCGTTCTTGGTTGAACCCATTCCCTTCTTGTGAGCGAACAGCTGAATGTTTATCTTCAACATGATGATTTACACCTCCGTGATGATTCGTATTTGTTTTCTATATTCTTTGGAAAGCTCGGTTATATGAAGCCTAAAGCCTTCAAGCACCGAAAGGGTTTTATCGCTCGGATTTTCTATATAAATCCTCATAAAACCATCGTTTACCTGCGCTTCGCATTTATCACCAATGATTTCTATCACGGTGTTGGCCGACATATAAGCCGCCGAGGAAACCGCAGAGCAAACTATCTTTCCGTTTGTGTCGTCACAGTCTTCTGTGCTGTGACCGCTGATTTCAAAACCGCATAAACGATTTTGCTTTTCTAAAAATTTAACAATAGTCATTATTAACCAATCTCGGTAATAAGAACCTTTGTATAGGGCTGTCTATGGCCCATCTTACGAGCGGAGCCCTTCTTAGGCTTGTAGGTAAATACGGTAATCTTCTTACCCTTACCGTTCTTAACAACGGTGCCCTTTACGAAAGCATCCTTAACATAAGGCTTACCTACCTTAAGAGTTTTGTTGCTTACGGCTACAACCTTATCAAAGGTTATTTCCTCATCAACCTCGGCGTTTAACTTCTCAACATAGATAACATCGCCGTTCTCAACACGGTACTGCTTTCCGCCAGTTTCGATAATTGCGTACATTCTTTTTCCACCTGCTTCTTATTCAGTCTCGCTACAATAGGCGCGCGCTCAAATTTTAGGCGCAGCTTAAAAAGCCCACAATATGCGGCTTGAACATTTTATCACACCTAAGTCAACTTGTCAAGAAAAATATATTTTTTATTTTTACAGTCTTTATATTTCAATATTTTTATGATATACTTAATTAAAATACTAGGTCGGGAGGACTTATTATGCCTAATTTAGAAGAGCTTGATCCTAATTTTAAGGTGAAGCAGGAATATGACCAGAAGGGTATCACCTTTTATAATATTGAAGAGGAGCCCTTTAAGATCTACGGAATAAAAAAGCAAAGCACCGAGGCTGAGCCTCACGGTCAATACTGCCGTATGGACCATGAGGTTTCCAAAAACGTAAGCTATAATGTCACCTGGCTTAATTACAATACCGCAGGCGGCAGAGTTCGTTTCAAGACCAACAGCCCCACGGTTACCATTCTTTTTACCCAAAGCGGAATTCCCAACTACTCTCATATGTGCAGAGTGGGTTCATCGGGCTTTGACCTTTATGTAGAAAAGGATGATGGCTCATCCGTTTACGTTAATTCCTTTATTCCGCCCTTTGATAAAAAGGATGGCTTTGTAAGCACAATGGATATAGCCCATATAGCAGCCGTTGTAGGTATAGGCAGGGATGAAATGAAAAATGTTTGCATCAACTTCCCTCTTTACAGCAATGTTTTAGATATGCAGATAGGACTTAAAAACGATGCTTTGATAGAAGCTCCCCGCCCCTACACCATTGAAAAGCCCATCGTTTTCTATGGCTCTTCTATTACTCAAGGCGGATGCGCTTCGCGCCCCGGCAACTCATATCAGGGCTTTATCTCCCGCCGATTTGACTGTGATTATCTTAATCTCGGTTATGCAGGAAGCGCCAAGGGTGAGCCTGCCGCTTCCGAATATATCAAAAATCTTGATATGTCGGTTTTCGTTTATGATTATGATTATAACGCGCCCGACCTTAAACATCTTGAAGCTACCCACGAGGCCTTCTTTAAGGTTGTGAGAGATGCTCATCCCGACCTTCCTATTATAATAATGTCCCGCCCTTATTTCCTTGATGGACCCGAAACGGTATCAAGAAGAGAAATTATTGAGGCTACATATAATAACGCTCTTAAAAGCGGAGATAAAAACGTTTACTTCTTAAACGGCAATCAGCTTATGGCTATTGCGGGTAATGATGGCACTGTTGACGGTTGCCACCCCAATGACTTAGGATTTTTCTCTATGGCACAGGCGCTTATAAAGGTGCTTGAAAATATACTTTAGTAAGGATTTTGTTATTATGAATTTACTCGATTTTGATTCTAATTTTAAGGATAAGTTAGAGAATATCCCTGAAGATATTGTGTTTTACAATATTGAAGAGGAGCCCTTTAAGGTATATGCTGTTAAAAAGCAAAAAACCGATTATTGCAATGAGGGTTGCTACTGCCGTATGGATTACGAATATTCAAAGACCGTAAGTGACGGAGTTTCTCATGCAATAGGCAACCCTGCAGGCGGAAGAATACGTTTTCGCACAAACAGCCCCTCTGTAACCATTGCCGCAAAGGAATTCAGTATTCCAAAGGCGGCGGCGGTAAGCAATATGTCCTCTTCGGGTTTTGATATTTATGTTGAAGATGATAAGGGCGGCAGCAGATGCTTTAAGTCGGCAGTTCCCCCTGCCGATAATAAGAACGGTTTTGTTTTCACCGCCGAGTTTGAAAGCAGCGAAATGCGTGGGCTTACCATAAATATGCCTACCACATGCGGTCTTATTGATGTTAATATCGGTATTAAAAAGGGTTGCGCCTTGGAGGCGCCGTTGCCATATACAATAGAGAAGCCTCTGGTTTTTTATGGCTCCTCCATAACTCAGGGACAGATATGCTCAAGACCAGGCAACAGCTATGAGGCTATTATTTCCCGTCATTTTAACTGCGACTTTCTTAACTTTGGCTTTTCGGGTAATGCCAAGGGCGAGGCTGAGGCAGCAGAATATTTTAAGAAGCTCCCAATGAGCGCCTTCATTCTTGACTATGACCACAACGCCCCCTCCCACGAGCATCTGAAAGCCACCCATGAACCCTTCTTCAAAATTATAAGAGAGGCTAACCCTAAGCTTCCTATTATAATAATGTCCCGCCCTGTTTTTGAAGATGATGCGGATACTGTTGCAAGGCGAGAGATTATCAAGGCTACATACGATAACGCCATTAAAAACGGTGATGAAAATGTTTATTTCCTTTCGGGCAAGGAGCTTATGGCTATAGCCCGTTGCGAAGGCTTAGTGGATAATTGCCACCCCAACGATTTAGGCTTTTACTCAATGGCTCAAGCGCTTATCGGAGTGCTGGAAGATATACTTAAGTAAGGAGCAATTTTATGAATATTGCGGTTATTACGGGCGCCTCATCGGGTATCGGTATAGATTTTGCAAGAGAGGTTTTAGCCCAACGTCCCGAAATTGATGAAATTTGGGTCATTGCAAGACGCGAGGAAAAATTAAATGAGCTTAAAGACACTTTAGGTGATAAGATATTCCCCTTGGCTCTTGATATTACAAGCCCCGATGCTATAAAAGTCTATGAGGAAAAGCTTAAGGAGAAAGACGCTAAGGTTTTACTCCTTATAAATAACGCAGGCTTCGGTAAGCTTGGAGATTTTGATGAGTTATCGGTTGAGGATAATGCGGGTATGGTAAGGCTCAACTGCGAGGCGCTTACGGTTATGTCGGGCGTAACGCTCCCCTTTATGCCTGATGGCAGTGAGATTATAAACTCCTGTTCCATAGCCTCCTTTGCCCCTAATGCAAGAATGGCGGTTTACTGCTCTACCAAGGCTTATGTTATGAGTCTTTCCAGGTGTATGAGAAGCGAGCTTAAAAAGAGAAAAATCAATGTTCTTGCCATGTGCCCGGGACCTATGGATACCGAATTCTTAGCCGTTGCAAACATTACTAAGGGCGCTAGCCGCACCTTTGATACCCTGCCCCGCGTTAATCCCGCGGTTATGGCCAAGAAGTGCCTTAAGGCATCAAGCAAAGGCAGAAGCGTTTACACCAACAGAGTTTTCTATAAATTCTACCGTTTGGTTTCAAAAATTCTGCCCCACTCTATTGTGATGAAGCTTTCGGCAACCTGATTTCTTGACAAAGCTTAAAGTTTTTGTATAATTATATAAGATAATTTTCTGAAGGAGAATGATGATGGCAATACTTATTACAGGCGGCGCAGGTTATATTGGTAGTCACACCTGCGTAGAAATGTTAAATGCAGGCAAGGAAATTGTGGTTATAGATAACCTTGATAACAGCTCAAAGGAATCACTCAAAAGGGTTGAGGCCATCACGGGCAAGAGCGTTAAGTTTTATGAAAACGATGTTTGCGATAAGAAGGCTCTTCGCAAGATTTTCAAAAAGCATAATATTGAAGCAGTAATTCATTTTGCAGGTCTTAAGGCCGTAGGCGAATCGGTTAAGCTGCCTATGAAATATTATGAAAATAACCTTATCAGCACCATTTCCCTTATTGATGTTATGACCGAGTTCGGCGTTAAGAAGATAGTATTCTCCTCCTCCGCCACGGTTTACGGCGTGGCTACCGAGATGCCCCTAAAAGAAGGTATGGATACCGGCGCTATTAACCCCTACGGCAGAACAAAGCTCTTTATTGAGGAAATTCTTAAGGACCTTTATGTATCGGATAACGAGTGGTGCATAGCATTGCTTCGCTACTTTAACCCCATCGGCGCCCACAAGAGCGGCACCATAGGTGAAGACCCCAAGGGAATACCCAATAATCTTATGCCCTATATTTCTCAGGTGGCGGTTGGTAAGCTTGAAAAACTGCACGTTTTCGGCAACGATTACAATACTGTTGACGGAACGGGCGTTAGAGATTATATCCATGTTGTAGATTTGGCAAAGGGCCATGTTAAAGCGGTTGATTGGACGCTTGAAAATAAGGGCTGTGAGGCTATTAACCTTGGCACCGGCAACGGCACAAGCGTTCTACAGCTCCGCGATGCCTTTGTAAAGGCCTCGGGAATTGATGTTCCATATGTAATCGACCCACGCCGCCCTGGTGACCCTGATGAAGTTTTCGCCGATGCCACCAAGGCAAAGGAGTTGCTCGGCTGGAAAGCCGAGTACGGCATAGAAGAGATGTGCGAGGATACTTGGCGCTGGCAGAAGAACAACCCGATGGGATATTCTAAGTAATAAGTAATAGTGAATAGTGAAGAGGTACGGTGTGCCTTCGGCACGATATAAAAGCGGGAGGGGAAACCCCTCCCCTACAATATAAATATTTCCGCTCGTGGCGCAGCTGGATAACGCAGCAGATTCCGATTCTGAAGAACGGGGGTTCGAATCCCTTCGAGCGGGCCAATAAAATAAGGAGTGCACCGCAAGGTTGTGCTCCTTATTTTATTTTGCATTAAGCGAAGAAGGGATTCGAAACGACCTCCAAACTCTGCAAGCGAAGCGAACAAAGAGTTTGGGAGAAAGGTCCTGTGGACCTTTCGATAGCCGAAGAGGAGAATCCCTTCGAGTAGGCAGGAAAAACCGAATTGTATCACACAAGTCGGTTTTTCATCGATATAAATTCCTAACGGAATTTGCGATATACCTTCGGTGCGATATATTACTGCGTAATGCGATATGTCCCATTGGAACGAAAATGGAATTTATATCATATCGCAACGAAACGAAGTGTAGTTATATCGAATTTGCGATAGCAAATATATCGTTTTGTGCATTAGCACAAAATATCGCTTAAATATGTAGGCATTCAAACCCTTAGCTCAAAAATTCAAATGGCATCGGATTTGTACAATCCTTTTCAAAAAATATACCTTATTACACCCTTCGCTTTGCAATTCCAACATTGCAAAGATTCTTTGCTGTGATATAATATAAATGCAAAGGCTATTTGATAGACTTTTTTATCCTTTAATAATACACTTTTGTTTGGAAGGAGGATCTATATGGATTTGGGTAATAAGATAAATAAAATCCGCAAGGATAACAATTTAACCCAAGAAGATTTTGCAGAAAAATATAATGTTACCAGACAAACTATTTCAAACTGGGAGAACGGTAAAAGTTACCCTGACCTTGAAACATTAGTAAAAATCAGCGATGATTTTTCTGTTTCTTTGGATGTACTATTAAAGGAGGATAAAAAAGTAATTATGGATATATCAAAAAATCAAAAGAACAGCAAGCTCTACAAGCGGATAGCGCTGGCTCTCGGGGCTGTTGTTGGAATTGCTTTATTGGCTATAGGAGTATATTTTGGTATGTATTACGCCGCCAAGGCAAAGCTTGAAAATCAATTTGAGAAGGCGATAAAGGAAAACAATTTTTATAAAAACGCAGATGGATATTACACATTAGATTATAATGAGTCCATATCTTACGACGTTCCTAATCAGAAGCTCCCTATTGAATCGGGCTATAATTTTCATTTTTTCGCCATGCATTTAGATTGCAATATAGACCTTAACGAAGAAAATTATTTGGAAATTACCTGGATTGATTATGATTATTACGATGCGGATTTGATTGACAAAAAAACAGGTGAAATAGAAAAGAGTGTGGGTCTTCTTGGCAGGGATAATGTTAATCAGATAAAAGAAATCACCGATAAAATCCAAGTTGATGAAAATTTATTAAGAGAAGCCGTTGATAAGGGCAACGATTTATATAAGCAGTTCTATAAATAACCTTATCCGCCTTCATTCCCACAAAACCCTTGACAAATTATAAAAATTTATATAGAATGTTATTATACAAAATAAAAACGTTTGAGCAGAAACCAGTAACCGCTTTTTGAGTTTAAGAGAGCTGCCGCTCGGTGCGAGGCAGTAACAAGAATTTCGGTGAATTCCTTCTGCGAGTTGTGGGCTGAAAATTTCAGTAGGCTTAACCGGTTGCAACCGTTATATTGCAAGGGTGTTCTCGGCACCTAATGAGGCTTTTTTCGTGAGAAGAGAGCGAAGCAGAGTGGTAACACGGTTTTATAAACTGTCCCTGCATCCTTTTGGGTGCGGGGTTTTATTTTTATAATTTATAAAAAGGAGTTCTTACTATGAAAAAAATCGTATCAATCGTTTTGGCCCTTACGCTTTGCATTGGCGCCTGCCTCTCCCTTACCGCTTGCGGTGATAAGGCAGATTTTACCGTTGGCATCTGTCAGCTGATGGAGCACGAATCCCTTGATAAAGCCACCAACGGCTTTATTGATGCTTTAACCGAGACTCTCGAAAAAGAGGGCAAAACCGTAGAGTTTGATACTCAGGTTGCAGGCGAGGCCAATCTTTGCACCACCGTTATCAACGCCTTTACTTCCAAGAAGGTTGATTTAATTATGGCAAACGCTACCCCCGCTCTTTTAGCGGCCGCTAATGCTACCACCACCATCCCCGTACTCGGCACCTCTGTTACCGATTACAACGATACCTTCTCAGGCAATATCCCCGAAAATGTTTCGGGCACCTCTGATGCCGTTCCCTTTGATGAGCAGGCCCAGATGATGATTGATTCCTTAGGTCTTAAAAAGGGCGATAAGGTTGGCGTTATTTATTGCACCAACGAATCAAACTCCCTTATTCAGTATGAGGCTGTTAAGAAGCTCTTTGAAGCAAAGGAAATCGTTGTTGAGGCTTATACCTTCTCCGATACCACCGAGCTTCAGGCTGTTGTAACCAATGCGGCTAACAACTCTAAGGCTATCTATGTTCCCTCTGATAATACCGTTGCCGATAACGATTCTGTTGTAGGCACCATCTGCACCGAGAAGAATGTGCCCGTATTCACCAGCTACGGCGGCGCTATCTGCTATGCAAGTCTTGCTATTGACTACTATGAGTTAGGCTACAAGACCGGTGAAATGGCAGCCGAAATTCTCCTTGGCAACAAAGAGCCTAAGGATTTCGAAATTGCAACCCTTACACCCAGTGTTGTTTATAACGATGAGCTTTGTGGAAAACTTGGCATCACCGTTCCTGAAAAATAATAAATCTTCTGAGGTAAAAAATGGCTTTTCTTTATGCTTTGCCGGGCGCTGTTGCCGAAGGTCTTATATGGGGACTTATGGCAATCGGTGTCTATATATCATATAAAATTCTTGATATTGCCGACCTGACTGTTGATGGCTCTATCTGCACGGGCGGCTGTGTTTGTGCCGTGCTTATATCCCACGGTGTTCCCGTGTGGGTGAGTGTTTTAGTATCCTTCATTGCAGGTATGCTCACAGGCGTTATCACGGGCCTTTTGCATACGGCTCTTGGTATCCCTGCAATTCTTGCGGGAATACTTACACAGCTTATGCTCTATTCCATTAACCTTTCTATCCTTGGCAGTAAATCCCTTATTGCCATCGACCCGAGGGCTAATAATCTACTTGTTCATATGAGTGATAATATCCGCTCTATAATCGTTGCAGGCGGACTTATAGTGGCAGTTATCATTCTGCTTTGGCTCTTCTTCTATACCGAGGTTGGTCTTACCCTTAAATCTACAGGCGATAACCCCGATATGAGCCGCGCTCAAGGAATAAATGTTAAGCTTAATAAGGTTATAGGTCTTGCTATTGCCAACGGCATTGTTGCCTTTGCGGGAGCATTGCTTGCGCAGTATAAGGGTTCTGCCAACATCAACGATGGCAGAGGCGCAATAGTAATCGGCCTTGCGGCAATATTCATTGGTCTTTCGGTTTCTCTTAGAATCAAGCCTAATTTTGTTGTAAGCCTTATCGGTGTTATCGGCGGCGGAATTACATATTATATAGTTTATAACTTTGTAGTTCTCTTAGGCCTTAAAACCGATTTCCTTAAAATGCTCTCGGCAATAATCGTTACCATCTTCCTTGCTGTTCCATATATTAAGAGTGAGTATTTCAGCAAGCCAAAGGAACTACCTGCCGAAGTAAACGGAGGTGACTCCGATGCTTAAAATAAACAATCTTCACAAAACCTTTAATGCAGGCACCATAAATGCCAAAACCGCATTAAACGGCCTTGACCTTACCCTTAATGATGGAGATTTCGTTACCGTTATCGGCGGTAACGGCGCAGGTAAATCCACAATGCTTAATGCTATAGCAGGCGTATGGAAGCCCGATTTCGGCAGTATAGAAATTGATGGCGTAGATGCTACGAATATGCCCGAGCACAAGCGCGCCGCATTTTTAGGCAGAGTTTTTCAGGACCCAATGAAAGGCACCGCTCCCGATATGGAGATTGCCGAAAATCTTGCCATAGCCGCAAGAAGAGGCACCAAGAGGAAGCTTATATGGGGTATTAAGAAGGATGAGCGCAAGAAATACAAGGAGCTCCTTGCCACTTTAGAGCTTGGCCTTGAAACACGGCTCTCCTGTAAGGTTGGCTTGCTTTCGGGCGGTCAGCGCCAAGCAATAACTCTGCTTATGGCAACCCTCAGGCGACCGAAGCTCCTGCTCCTTGATGAGCACACCGCCGCTCTTGACCCTAAGACCGCGGCAAAGGTATTGGAAATCACCGATAAGCTTGTAAATGAGAATAAGCTTACTACACTTATGATAACCCACAATATGCACGATGCTATTGCCCACGGCAACCGCCTTATAATGATGCACGAGGGCAAGGTTATTGTTGATGTTTCGGGCGAGGATAAGAAAAAGCTTACCATAAGTGAGCTTTTAGGTCTTTTCGAAAAGGCAAGCGGAAGCGCATTTGCAAGTGATAAAGTAATGCTTTCTAAATAAAATCAAAGAACGGAAATCCTTGGATTTCCGTTCTTTTTTATTGAGCATTACGCTCTTTATACTTTGCGGGAGATAAGCCCATCAGCTTTTTGAACTGCTTGCTGAAATGGTATTCATCATAGAAGCCTAAGTTACAGGCAATTTCCTTTATGCTCATTTCGGGGAACATATCAAAATATGAAACCGCCTCTTTAATCTTAAAGCTCAAAATATACTGATGAATAGTGGTACCGAACTTTGCCTTGAACTTATTCTCAGCCGTTTTTACCGAAACGTTGGCCTTATTTGCCAACTCCTCGTTGCTGAAGAATTTTTCGGGGTTGTTGTGAATTATCTTTTTTATTTTAGCGGCAGTCTGATAATCCGAAACATCGAGGGAATTTTCATAAAGCTCACACATTAAAAGCTCAAAGTATAAATCTGCCTTACGGCTATTTCCCGAAAGAAAACTGTTTACAATTTCGGAAAAAAGCTTTTTAATATTTTTATTCTCCGAGGCATCTATAAGGGTGTTGACGGCGTTTCCACCGAGAGAGCCATCCGCCGTAGCGCCTATATCCCCCTCCTCACAGCTTACGTGGAAATACATAGTTTTAGTATTTTCATCGCAGGGTGAAACTCCGTAATGAGTATTGCCCGCAGTTAAGATAATAAGGGAATCCTTTTTAAGCTCGTAGGTTTTTCCGTTTTGCCCTAATTTCCAACCGCCCTGAAGTAGATATATAAAATCGTGGTCCCGCATTTTCCTTTTCGGATGGACAAAGGGAGCCCTGTAAAAATTGATGTTTGCCTCGGTTATTTTATGCAATTTTTCGGTTGAGAATATATTTTTCATACCCTGCTCCTTTCACATCAATTTGCTTTATTTTACATCTCATTTTCCTATTTGTCAATTTTATTTTTTTATTATTTGTGCTATATTAAAATCGGAATAAAGTGAGGTGAGGGATTTATGAGAATTTTCGGCAAGGGCTTTAACTTTGCGCAGGATGGCCCAGGCAACCGATTTGTTTATCATCTATCGGGCTGTAATATGCGCTGCCTTTGGTGCTCCAATGCTGATGGAATGGATATGGCGGCAGGCAAGGAATACAGCGTGGAAGAGGTAATAAAAGAGGCGCTTTCCTGCAGACCTATGTTCTTTTCGGGCGGCGGCGTTACCTTTACGGGCGGAGAGGCCACCTTGCAGGCAGAAGAACTGATAAAGGTGCTTAAGGCTCTAAAAAAAGAGGGTGTGCACACCTGCCTTGAAACCAACGCCACATCAAAGAGGCTTGCGGAAATTTCCGAGTTTGTTGATTATTTTATAATGGACTTTAAGCATTTTGATAGCGTTGTTCTAAAAGAATACACAGGTGTTGGCAACGAAACCATAAAGGAAAACTTTGAAGCCCTTAATAAGCTAAGAAATCAGTTACATATAAGAATCCCCCTCATCAACGGAGTTAATGCCAAAAATCCCCAAGGGTTTGCAGAATATTTTGCCAAATACTCTTCACCCAACACCGTTTACGAATTCCTTTTATACCACGAATACGGCAAAGAAAAATGGCAGGGTGAATATAAAATCAAGGATGGATTTGTATCTAAAGAAACCCTTAAATCATTTGTAGATACCTTTGAAGCCTTCGGTCTTAAAACTATAACAACATAAGGAGCTAAATACTATGAAAAGCATTTATAAATCAGGTGAAATTACCGCAATGGCAAAGGCTCTCTACCGCGAGGAGAGAGAAATCAAAAGGCTTGACGGTTGGTTTATAGCCAAAGAAATCGAAATGAACAACTCCTCTAAATACGAGGGGCTTGATGAAGAGGTTAAAAAGGCCTATCTCTTATGCGATGTTTTAAGAGAGCTTACTCTGACACTCAGCGATAACGCCATCTTTGTAGGCGCGCAGCGCGATGCCTTTGCAAGAACCTACGCCCTTATTAACCCCTCCTTCACTGTTAAGGGCTTTTCGGGTTACTGTGATCCTATGGCAATCTACGGCGATATTGAGCCTAATAGCGAATTTACGGAAGAAAGAATTCAAAAGGTGCGCTCCTTTACGGCAGATACCCCCTATGTTAAGGAGCTTAACGCCACCTATGCGGATGCAGAAAACTACACTAAAGAGGTTATCTTCTTCGTTGAGCAGGTAACGGGCCATGTTATCCCCGATTTCAGATATGCTCTTAAATACGGTATTGATGAGTTGATAGCAAAGGCCGAGGCTAAGGAGGGCGAGTTTTATAAGGCTGCCGCCGTTTCCCTTGGCGGTGTAAAAATACTTATAAGTAGATACTTAGAGCTTATAGCCGAACAGAAAAAGACCTGCAACGAAAAAAGACTTGCTCAGTTAGAGCTGCTTGAGGATTCCCTTAAACATATAAGCGGCAAGGGCGCGAGAAATCTTTATGATGCTTTACAGCTTTACATTCTCCTTTGGGAGATTATGTGCTTAGAGCAGGCTCCCAACCCCTATGCCTTCTCGGTTGGTAACGCCGATAGAATTTTCGAGCCCTACAGAAATGATTTAACCCGCGAGGAAGCAAGTGAATTATTCAAGCATTTCCTTGTTTTCTATAATGTTGGTGACAGAAGCTGGGCTATCTCACAGAATGTTATCGTAGGCGGCAGAGATTTAGATGGTAACGACCTTACGAGCGTTATGTCCTACGCCATACTTGATGCTTACTACGATATGAATCTTCCACAGCCTATCCTTTCGGTTAAGCTTCATAAGAACACTCCACAAAAGCTTTATGAGGAAATGGGCAGATTTTTCTTCTCGGCAGGCGCCCTTACTCCCTCGCTCTTTAATGATGATGCCTTGTTTGAGGTACTAAGAAATAACGGAATTGATGAAAAGGATATTCCCGATTACAGTGTTGCAGGATGTCAGGAGCCGCTTATTATGGGTAAGGATAACGGCAACACCACAAACAGCTGGTTAAGTCTCCCAAAGGTTCTTGAAATGGTGCTTTTAGGCGGAAAGTCTGCTATTACGGGTGAAAAGCTTATGGATACCGAAGATTATACCCTCGAAAACATCCGTGAAGTTTTCTATCGCACCTTAGATAAGGTTATAGATGAGATGGCAAAATACGGAAACGGGGCATCTGTAGCCCTGAGTAACCTCCGTGTTCCCTTCCTCAGCTGCTTTATGGGTGGCCTTGAATACGGCCACGATATGCGTGACCCCAAAAATCAGGGAACCAAGTATAACGGAAGCGGATGTCTTGTTCACGGTCTTACCGTTCTTGCCGATTCCTTTATTGCCATTGATAAGTTTGTAGAAAAATATCCTGACCAAAAGGATATGCTTATCGATGCCATTAAGAAGGATTTCGAGGGCTATGATGAGCTTCACGCATTCTTACTCGGCTGTTCTAAATTCGGCAATAACATTGAAGAGGTTGATAACGAGGCGGCAGAAATTGCAAATAAGGTATCCGATATGCTCCGCTCTAAGAAAAACTACCTTGGCAACCCCTTCCGTCCCGATTTCTCAAGCCCCTCAACCCACCTTACCTACGGTTATTGGGTTGGCGCTACCCCCGATGGAAGAAAATCGCGCGATATGTTAGGCTACGGTGTTGACCCCCTATACGGCGAAGCTTCAAACGGCTTGGGCTTCAGAATGTTATCTAATATGAAGCTTCCGTTCCACCAATTTAACGGCGGCTACGCCTCCCACCTTGGTATAGACCCCAAATACTTTACGGGTGAGACCTATGAGGCAAAGGGATTAGAGTTTTATAACAATGTTGTAAATCCCCTTTTCTTTAACGAGTATCAGCAGGGCGTTTCTCCCTTCTATCTCTATGTTAATGTTACCACTCCTGAAATTTTGAGAAAGGTTTTGGCTAACCCCAAAAAGTATGCTCCCAGCGGAGTTTATATTATGAGAATCCACGGTACCTTTGTAAACTTCCTTGACCTTTCCCCCGAAATTCAGCAGGATATAATAACAAGGCTCGACCTTAAATCCACCTGCATTGGTTGTTAGGAGATATTTATGAAATTTGAACCTTTATTTTTTGAAAGAAACCGCGTAGGCCGTGTATATACGGGCGGCAAGCTTTTTAGCGGCCTTTTCGGTGATGATGCGGTTGATGGCTACCTGCCTGAAGAATGGATAGCCTCTGCAGTTAAGGCGCTTAATAAGGATTCCCTTTCCGAAAAGGAGGGCGTTTCCAAAATCAAGGATAGCGACATTTATTTCGATGAGCTTTTGGAGAAATACGGTGATGAGCTTTTAGGCAGGGGTAATAAGCTTCGCATACTAGTTAAAGCCCTTGACAGCGCCATTCGTCTTCCCGCTCAGGTGCATCCCGATAAGGCGTTTTCTCAAAAATATTTTAATTCAAGCTATGGCAAAACAGAGTGCTGGACCATTCTTGATACCCGTGAGGATGCAAAGATATTCTTCGGCTTTCAGGATGGCGTTACCAGAGAGGATTTGGAAAAGGCCATAGACCTTAGCGAAACCGATCCCGATGCTATGGAAAGGCTGATGGAGGTTATCGTACCTAAAAAGGATGAGGTATATTTTGTTCCTGCCCGCACGGTACACGCCATCGGCAAGGGTTGTCTTATCTTAGAGGTGCAGGAGCCCACCGATTTTACCATCCAGCCCGAGCATTTCTGCGGTGAATACAGACTCAACGATAAAGAGATGTATTTAGGCCTTGAAAGAAGCGTTGCGGTAGATTGCTTTGATTTCGGCAAGGCTCCCGATTCCCTCCTTGAGCCCACACTTATCTATAATGAGGATGGAGCCGCTAAGTATTCGGTCGTAAGTAAAGATCATACCGATTGCTTTATCATTAACCGCTTTAATTTAACGGGCGGTAAGGCTACCCTTAACGTTGAAAACAGCTACGGCATATATATCGTAACCGAGGGCGAAGGCGCGCTTTCGGGAGGAGGCTACGAAAAGCGAATTAAAAAGGGCGATTACTTCTTTATGCCCGCGTGCTGTATGGGCAAATATGAAATAAGCGGTAATCTTACCGTTACTGAATGTTATTAAGGATGAAGATATGCAGATTATAGGAATTGATCTTGGAACAACAAGCATTTGCGGTGTTGTAGTAGATAGTAAAACGGGCGTGGTGCTTAAATCCAAAACTGTTAGCAGCGAGGCGTTTATTGATAGCCCAAATGCCTTTGAGAAGATACAGTCTCCCGAAAAAATCATATCACTTGCAACCGAAATTCTCGATGGGTTTATAACCGAAGAAACCGCCGCCATCGGCGTTACGGGACAGATGCACGGCATTGTTTATACCGATATCCACGGTAATGCAGTAAGTCCCCTTTATACCTGGCAGGATAAAAGAGGTAACGAACTGTATCAGGATACCACCTATGCAAAATATTTGGGCAGTAACACGGGCTACGGTAATGTTACGGATTTTTACAATAAGGTTAACGGCATCCGTCCCGAAAGTGCTGTGGGTTACTCAACCATCCACGATTATCTTGTTATGAAGCTTTGCGGACTTAAAAAGGCCAAAATTCATATAAGCGATGCGGCAAGCTTTGGTTTGTTCAATCTGGAGGGCAAAGCCTTTGATTACGACTGTGATTTAGATGTGGTTGATAACTACACGGTGGCAGGCGTATATAAAAACATCCCCGTTAGCGTTGCTATCGGAGATAATCAGGCAAGTGTTTTTTCAACCCTTGCGGGTGATGATGCGGTGCTCCTTAATGTTGGAACGGGAAGTCAGGTTTCGGCAATAAACGATAAAATTATAGTAAGTGAGAATCTTGAAACAAGGCCCTATTTTGATGGCAAATATTTAATCGTTGGCGCCGCCCTTTGCGGTGGCAGAGCCTTTGCCGTTCTTAAGGATCTTTATAAGGCTTTACTTAACACTGTTTGCAAAACGGATGATGGCAAGGTTTATAAAATTATGGATGAGATGCTTGAAAAAACCACATCCTCACCCCTTAAGGTTGATACAAGATTTTCAGGCACAAGAGCCAATGAGGGTATCCTCGGCAGCATTACGGGCATCTCCGCTGATAATCTCACGCCCGAAAACCTTACCTTCGGTGTTATCGAGGGTATGGTGGATGAGCTATACGGTCTATATAAAGAGATGAATATAAATAAGAAGCTACTTTTCGGCTCGGGCAACGGGCTAAGAAAGAACAAGCCCTTTATCAAGCTCTCCGAGGATAAGTTTGGAGCAGAGCTTAAAATACCTGCTCACAAGGAAGAGGCGGCATTCGGTGCTGCCCTCTTCGGCGCAATTGCGGCAGGAGTTTTCAAGGATTCCAAGGAAGCGCAGGAGCTTATCAGGTATGAATGAGGTGGCGGACAGTCCGGGAGGCCTGTCCCTACGTAGCTCATAACATTGCCGCAGGCAATTCATAACTCTAAACTCATAACTGAAAAGGAACGCCACATAGGGCGTTCCCTACAAAAAATAGAAAGAACTTGGGGTTTCCCCCAAGTTCTTTTTTATTTACTGTAAAAGCTTTAATCTGAGAGCAGATTCATCTGCTGTATCTACCGCTCCGCTTATATCTATATCTGCGGCAAGCTTATCTATTTTAACAGATGTGTTATCATCATTATATCTTGCTATACGGGCAAGGTCGCGTAAGTCAACGCCGCCATAGGCGTTACAGTCACCCTCAAACTTGATTTTTGCTATAAGCTCATCGTTATCGGCATAAGTCTCATAAAGCTCGTTTGTGTTATCAATAATGGTGTTTACAAACTGCTTTGTGTTATAAAGGGTTGATAAATCAAGGCTTCTCATACTGCTTAAGAAGGTTTCATCAGCAGCGCTAAGGGTTGTTTCCTCAACTTTTTTATATAAAACCATACTGCCGACATAAGCCTCTATATCAAGTCCGCCTTCAATACACAGCATCAAGGTGCTAAATACCACGCCATCACCAAACGATGTTCTAATAGCATCTATACCTCCGCTTATAATATCCTCATCGGTATAGGTTATCCACTTTCCTGCATTATCGGCGGCAACATCTAAAGTGTTTCCGCTCTTTTGCTTTGCAGTGCCGCCGCCTGTGAGGTAGGTATATATTTTACCACCCTGATTTACGGTTTCATAGTATATATTTATATAAAATCCATCGTATTCGCTTATATCTATTCCGTCTCCAAAATCGAAACGGTCTTCCCTGCCGCAGAAAAGAATTCTATCATAGGAATCCTTTCCTAAATCACTATCGGCGGTATTATCGTTAATATCGTAATAAGAATAATAATCTCCTAACATTTCGGCGGTTGCGCCAAAGGGAAGAGCTTCGCTTTCGGCAGTTGCAAAGATATTATCTTCTCCTACATATGCCGCACCTGCATTATTAACCTTAACTCCCGCGGGCTTAAGACCTGTGCTGACAGATGAGTACATATTGTTATAGGCAGCCCTTATTTCTTCGTTGCTTTCAAACAGTACTAATTCGGTAGCATAGGCAGACTGTGCCAATTCCAAAGCTTCAACAAAGGCTTCCGTGTTTTGGTAGCCTGTAAAATCAAAGGCTTTAGCCTTGCTTACCAAATCAGCTCCGTTTACATATTCGGGAACAGGAGCTTTATAGCTTACTCTCAAGCAACCTACACTTACATTAGCCTCAGCGCCATCTAAAGCCTGCAATTCAAATCTTGTGAAGGTGTGACTTGTGAAGAAGGTTCTCCAATCACTAACACTACCCATTGGCATAAGCTCATCAAGGGAGATCTTTATCCACTTATCCTCATTTGCTTCGGTTATATCTAAATAATATCCGCTAGGACTAATATTACCTCCATCATAGGCTAGACGGAAGCCCATCTTACCTTCTGTTACAATAGAGTTAATCTTAACATAGAGCCAACCTTCAGCTTCCGTGCCTTTTGATTTCGTTGAACCAGCTGCGAACTGATCGCCATCGCCCATAAACAAGGTATAGGAGTTGGTACCGTTTGCCGTAGCTCTTGAAAGACCATCAGACATATCTAAGGTAGCATATTTCTCGCCGTAAGCAAACTCTTCATCAGAAGTTGAAGTTTCGGTGGCGGTGGACCAAACATTGGTCTGATTTGCGCTTGATTCTTTTCTGTAAGTAGTAGGATAAAGCCAACTCTCAGAGGTTAACATATCCTCCCAAGCGGCTTCAAGCGCAAGAACGGATAATTCCTTTTTATAGTATTCCTTAGCATCGTTCAGAGCGGATACGAAGTTCTCGGTGTTAGCATAGCTTGAAGTGTCTAAACTCATAGCTTCCTTAACGAGCTCAATTCCAGAAAGCTCAGGAACATCAGTAACTGCAAATTCTCTTACTATACAGCTTATTGTTAAGTTGGCTACAGCGCCATCCAATAACATAAGCTCAAATTTTCCGAAATAA
>JAFTWW010000035.1 GCA_017465085.1 Clostridia bacterium
CTTCTTTTTTCATTTATAAATCCTCCGCTTGTGTTTTGTTTTGACTGGCAGGTCTTTACTATTTTAACACAAACGGAGGATTTTGTTCATCGGTTAACCTCTTTTGAACCACGCGACTATCGCGTGGTTTTCGTTATACAACAAAAGCCACTGTGTTTTCACAGTGGCTTTATTGTTTTAATCTGTAATTAGAATTTCTGTTTTTTCTGTTAACTCTCTCTCGGGTATTTCTGCATAGTAGGTATTACGAACAGCATCATACTTAAGGGTAAGCTTTTCGCCGTTAAGATAAATGCTTCTCTCACCTTCGCCGCGGTTTTCATATTTAACGAGAACGGAGCATCCTTTAATTTCCAGAGTGAGCTTTGCTGTTTTACAAGGGAAATACTCGGGAGGCGCTATTTTAAGGGATGAGAGGGTGGGCTCAATACCGAAGCCGCACTTGATAATATCCTTAATAAGCACCGTACCGCTACCCGTATACCAATCGCTCATAGAATCGCCATCCGCATTATATTCCTCTGAATAGAAATAGGAATTAGGCATAACGAAGGTTGAGCGAGTGGGTTTATCGTGGCTGATTACCATAGCCTTTTCTAACATTCTCCAAGCCTCACGGGGATAGCCCATAAGGAAAAGAGCCATTACGCCGAAAGTGCTTGCATGGATATAAGCGCTGGCATTTTCAAGGGTGCCGGGGGTGATTCTGCTAAGGCTTCCAATCTTATCGCTATCGCTTGTGAAGGGCTCATCAAAGGTGCGAAGGCCGTGCTTAGAATCAAGAGATAAGATATTCTTTACAATATTCTCTTTAAGCTCAGGGAATTCATTTATCATTCCCGAAATAGCAAAATAGGAATGGGAGGTTAGACTTGTGCGGGATTTTTCATCGTAATCATTAAAGCTACCAACGAAATAGGACCTATCCTCTCCCCAACCGTGAATTATGCGGGTGGGGTAATTTTCATCACGGATGATAGCATATTTTTCAATGCCTTCTTTGATAATGGCGCGGGTTTTGTTGTATTCCTCAATAACATCGGTGTGTTTTCCCACGCGGTTGAGAATTTCACACATCAGATTAAGGCCTAAGTAAAGCTGAAGGGTTGCCATAATGCTTACGCCGTTTCCGAACTGTTTACCTTCTTTACGGGTGCGGCCAAGCTCGTTAAGGGCATCGTTCCAATCTCCGCGAAGAATATGAATACAGTGAGTTTCCTCATCGATATTCGAAACAAGATAATCTATTATCTTCATTAAATGCTCAAGAACGGTATCCTTAACCTCACTGCGAGGAAGCCTTGCCATACCAACACCGTTAGAAGCCTTAAAGTAACCGCATACCTCATCCAAAATAGAATAATCGTTTGTATATGCAAGGTAGGTATGAAGGGTTACAATAATCCACATACCCTGATCGATATAATGGTTAATATCAAGAGGTGGAGTGGGATTGCTTACAGACGGGAAGGATATTTGCCTTGGCGGTCTACCGTTATCCATAATACAATCAAGAACGCGTATTATCTGACTGCGAGCTTCCTTCGGTTGCCAGATAAGCGCGGATTCAAGCTGCTGAAAAACATCTCTTACTCCAAGAAATTGTCCCATATATCTATCGCCGAGGGCGCAGAAGCTTACCTGACGCTTAACGCATTTTAAGAAATTATTTATTACCTCGCTATGTAAATCCCCGTTGTGCCAATCATTAAATTCTATCTTAGCCTTCTCAAAAATCTTGGCATCGGCTTCCTTACGCTTTATTATGGCTTCATTTTCTTTTTCACTATCAATGGGTGTTCCGATAAAGCCGTAAGCCTTTTCCTCGGTGGCGGTAACCAGCATCTCATAATCAATACCCGCAAAGCCGTTTTCTTCCAGATTAAAATGAATCATATCCGAAATTACGGGGATATCTGAGGTGTTGGTTTTATCAATCTGCGCATCAAAAAAGCCGTTCTTAAATGCCAATGCATTAGTAATGTTGGCGCCGTTTCTTCCAAGAACCGTTCTTTTAGCGGTGGTAAAATATCTTTTTTCCACATCACCCGTTACAGAAACATTGGCTGATAGATGGTCAAAAACAGGCCTGTTTCTGAATTTCACAACATATCCGCCGCAATCAAAATGCTCGCCGAATTTTTGCATACGGTCATAAAAGCCTTCGGAATCGGTATATCTGATGGTGGGCTCAAAGTAACTGCAAAGATATATTTTGCGCGCTTCTCCCCTATTTACCGCGCCCATAGAAAATCTTAAATGCTTATTTCCATCCACATAGGCCTTTGCGGCAAAAATTGCCTTTTGGGTTTCTGTTATATAATATGTGCAAAAGGGGGTAAATACTGTGTAACGCTCAACGCCGTTTTCAAACAGCTGACGCGCGGCGCCCGTTATAGAGATGGGGTAAAAGCCATCGTTATACTCCTCGCCTGCAAAAAATGCGATATTGGTATCCTCGTTATAATGAACGCATTTGAAAATATTAAACATACCATCCACACAATCGATATAACCGTTTGAGTGGGTAAACATAACCAAACCATCTGTGCGATAGGGATAACGGGAATCGCCGAACTTTCTCGGATAGCAAAGAACCGTATCCTCCTCGAGAAAATAAGAATTATCGGGCAGACTGTTCTCTTTGCCCTTCTTCAATGAGTGGACCTTTTCTACAAGTGAAAGTATTTCGTTTTTAATCATTAGTAAAGCCCCTTTCAAAGTAATACCTATGTTTTTATTCTAACAAATGTACTCTGAATTTACAAGTCATATAGCATACCGTTTTCGGACAAAAAGTGCATATTACAATAAAATGCTCACAGTTAAACTGTGAGCATTTTTCATTATGGCATATTATTTCTTATATCAATTCCACCGAAAACACAAGGGCCGCTTATGTAAACCGTGGGGGTATCCGTCGCCGAAACGGTCGTATTCGAAACCCCACCGAATATGCACTCGGTATTATCAACAACATTTACATTTTCGGGTACTATAATTTCGAGTCCGCCGAAAGCGGTAAAGGTTTTTATCACGCAATCCTTTTCAATGTTAGCGCCGCGGAGATCGCACATTATTCCGCCGAAAACGGTTGTTAGCTTAGCGCCCTCAAAGGTTTGACCGCTGAAATTCAGGTCCTTTCCTGAGAATATTGCATAGGCAGATGTTGTATTACTGCCTTGATCAAGTTTCACCATTTGTTTATCGGTTTTCTTGGAAAAGGCCTTAATAATGAGCTTTAATCCGATTCTTATGATAATTACGGGAATCAGAAATTTCCAAAGCATTGAAAAGCTCAGAATATCCTGACAACAAAGTAACAAAAGAACACCCAGCGCTAATCCGATAATATTACCCGTCTTTTCGCGTTCGGTAAAAAGACCTGCAAAACAAGGAACGATTATGAACAAGGTCCACCAGCCATCAAACAGAATGTCTATTTCGGCTATATCAAGCGCATCGATAGCAAAGAAAACGCCTGCGATTATAAGCAGAACTCCCCATATTATGTTGCTTACCTTTTTCATAGCTTTCCCCTCTTTTATTTACTTAAATATCGGTCAATGGCGGTGGCGGCAGTTTTGCCTGCGCCCATTGCCGAAATTACGGTGGCGGCGCCCGTTACGGCATCGCCTCCTGCATATACGGCGTTTCTCGAGGTTAAACCATCCTCACTAACAACTATGCCGCCGCGGGAATTAACCTCTAAACCATCGGTTGTGCTCTTTATAAGGGGGTTGGGAGATGTGCCGATGGACATTATAACCGTATCCACATCTAATACAAACTCGGAGTTTTCCACGGGAACGGGACGGCGTCTGCCACGCTCATCAGGCTCACCTAATTCCATACGGATACACTTGATACCCGTTACAAAACCGTTTTTGCTATCGCGTGGGTTTTCACTGTTTTCATAGCCCAAAATCTCCACGGGATTGCAAAGGAGCTTAAAATCAATTCCCTCTTCTATGGCATGCTCCACCTCTTCCTTACGGGCGGGAAGCTCCTCCATAGAACGCCTATAAACGATATAAACCTTATCAGCTCCAAGGCGAAGGGCTGTTCTTGCGGCATCCATAGCCACATTGCCACCGCCTACAACCGCCACATTACCGCCCTTCATAATGGGGGTGTTGGGGCTATCTATATAAGCCTTCATAAGATTACTGCGGGTTAAAAACTCATTGGCAGAGTAAACTCCCTTAAGGCTTTCGCCCTTTATCCCCATAAAGTTAGGAAGGCCTGCGCCCGAGCCTATAAACACCGCTTCAAAGCCCATATCGAAAAGCTCATCAACGGTTAAGGTTTTGCCTATAACCACATTGGTTTCTATCTTTACGCCAAGGGCCTTAAGGGTTTCAACCTCCTTGGCCACTATGGATTTGGGTAATCTGAACTCGGGGATACCGTAAACGAGAACACCGCCTGCGGTATGAAGAGCCTCAAACACGGTTACCTCATAGCCCTTTTTAGCAAGGTCACCCGCGCAGGTAAGTCCCGAAGGACCTGAGCCTACAACTGCTACCCTTTTGCCGTTAGAATCAGGCTTCTTAGGAAGATTGGTAGTATTTTCATTATGCCAATCAGCAACAAAGCGTTCAAGGCGGCCTATGCCAACGGGCTCGAATTTTATACCCATTGTGCACTTGCTTTCGCACTGATTTTCCTGAGGACACACTCTGCCGCAAACTGCAGGGAGTGATGAGGATTTGGCAATGGATTCATAAGCGCCCTCGAAATTATGCTCCTTGATTTTGGTAATAAAATCAGGGATATCGATATTAACGGGGCAACCTGCAACGCAGGGCTTAGTTTTACAGTTAAGGCAACGGTTTGCCTCTGCTATTGCGATTTCCTCGGTGTAGCCCAAAGCCACCTCATTAAAATTGCAAGATCTTACGGAAGGCTCTTGAGTGGGCATCTCATGTTTTTTAGGATTTAACGCCATCTTACTCTACCTCCTTACCGAACAGGTTACAGGTATCGGTATAGGCGTGGCGCTCAAATTCGGCGTACATTCTGCCTCTTGACATTGCCTCATCGAAATCCACCTGATAGCCATCAAAATCGGGACCATCAACACAGGCAAATTTAGTTACCATCTTGCCGTTTTGGTTGAGGGTTAAACGGCAACCTCCGCACATACCCGTGCCATCTATCATAATAGGGTTCATTGAAACGGTTACGGGAATATTATAAGGCCTTGCCGCCTCAACTACGAATTTCATCATAACAAGGGGACCTATAGCGATAATCATATCAAATTTTTCGCCGCTTTGGAGCAAACGGCCCAAGGGCATACAAACGTTGCCCTTTTCCCCGTAAGAGCCATCATCTGTTACGAGAAACGCTCTCTTTGAGCAGGACTTAAACTCATCCTCTAAAATCACAAGCTCTTTATTCCTAAAGCCGATGATGCTTGTTACATCGGCGCCAAGAGCTGCAAATTCCTTTGCTACAGGCATTGCGATAGCGCAACCCACACCGCCGCCTATGATACAAACCTTTTTAATTCCATCGGTTTCTGTGGGACGGCCTAAGGGGCCTACAAAATCCTCGATAAAATCACCCTCGGCCTTATGCTTTAGCTTTTCGGTGGTGGCGCCAACTACCTGAAAAATAATTTTAACGGCGCCGCGGGATTTATCCACGCCTGCAACGGTGAGGGGTATTCTCTCGCCCTCGCCATCTACTCTTAGTATGATAAACTGACCCGCCCTGGCTTTATTAGCAACCAAGGGAGCCTCTATTTCCATCTGTATTACAGTGGGGTTTAATACTTTTTTAGTCAGTATTTTATACATCTAAAAATCTCCGTCCTATTAGGATAGAAGTAATTATATCACTTTTTCGGTTTTTGTGCAACTAAGTATTATATAAAAATTTAAGCCGCGCAGATAATAAAATCTGTGCGGCTTTGACTAATTAGTCTTCCTTGCTGAAGTTTTCTTTATCTACTCCGCAAAGGGGGCAAACAAAATCCTCGGGAAGATCCTCGAACTTTGTACCTGCGGGGATATCGTTTTCAGGGGAGCCTATCTCCTCATCATATACCCATCCGCAAACATCGCAAACATATTTCATAACCTGCACCTCCGTTATTTTGAAAGCTCTTCTGCCAATGCATCAAGCTTTAATTTATTATCATCACTCATAGCCGACATAACGGTTACCTGATTTTCAGCAAAGGTGATATTTTTGCACGCTTCAAGCTTTTGCCTCATAATCTTAGCCGCCATAGCTGCCCAGCTACCGTTTTCAATAAGGGCAACCGTTCTATTCGAGAAATTGCGCTCGGTAAGCTTTGCAATAAACTCTCGCATATAGGGGAAGATATCCGCATTATATGTGGTTGTGGCAAACACTGTTTTGCTATACTTAAAGGCATCAGCCACGGCCTCATACATATCTGTTCTTGCAAGGTCATAGATTTTAGCCTCTATTCCCTTTTCTGTTAGTTTATCATAAAGATACCTTGCGGCATTTTTAGTATTCCCATAAATCGAGGTATATGCAATTAAAACTCCATCTTTTTCGGGAGTATATCCTGCCCAGGTAGCATATTTCTCAATATAGTAGCCAAGATTATCGCTTAAAACGGGACCGTGGAGAGAACAAATTTTGCTGATTTCAAGCCCTGCCGCTTTTTTGAGAAGGGCAGAAACCTGAGCACCGTATTTACCCACGATGCCTATATAGTATCTTCTTGCCTCATCGAGCCAATCCTCGTTATCATCGGTGCCGAACTTACCGAAGGCATCAGCTGAGAATAAGACCTTATCAAAGCTATCATAGGTTAAAATAACCTCTGGCCAATGCACCATAGGAGCGGTGATAAAGGTAAGGTTATGGTTACCGAGATTTAAGGTATCTCCCTCGCCTACTACTATCTGTTTTTCGGCAAAATCTGTGCCGAAGAAGTTTTTGCACATAGCAAAAGCCTTGGCGGAAGCTACTACCTTTGCCTCGGGATAAAGCTGGGTGAATTTGAGAATGTTCGCCGAGTGATCAGGCTCCATATGCTGAACTATGAGATAATCGGGAGTTCTATCCCCCAAAGCCTCTTTTAAGTTATTGCTCCATTCATCAAAAAAACGGGCTTCAACGGTATCCATAACGGCTACCTTTTCATCAGTTATAACATAAGAGTTATAGAAAATGCCGCTTTTTACTTTATAAAGGCCCTCGAACAAATCTATACTGAGATCCTTTACGCCTATATATTTTATATCCTTTGTTATGTTCATAAGTTATCCTTTCGTGGAAGTATATAAACATTATAACCTATATAGGCAAAGATTTCAAACCCTAAATTTTGCTATCGTTACTTTTATAAATACTACAAATTATGTTTTGAATTTTCAGCGCTTCTTCGCCGCTTATTTCAAGAGGCAATTCACCCGCAAGGCTTTTATAAAAACGGTCTATCTGTACCGCGTGCTGATAACCCCAATATTCCTTACCATCCTTATAGGTAACGATTTTCTGAGGCTCGTTTTCGGCGGTCTCAACGCTACCGTCATTATAACTTATAATGGCATCATCATAAGATAGCCTTACAGTTCCGTTTTCACAGCAAAGGCGAATTTCTATAGGCTCGTTTATAAGATAATTATTCATAGCAAAAAATGAGATAATGGCGCCGTTTTCATAACGAATAAGCCCCTCGCCTGTATCTTCAACCTGCATCCTGCTATGGTTTCGATTATGAAGTGAGGACTTAATATCCGTAACAGAACTATCCACAAACCAATTGGCAAGATCCAGAGAATGTATGGCTTGGTCTATTATTACGCCGCCGCCTTCCTTATCCCAAGTGCCCTTCCAATCGGAATCATCATAATAATCATCGGGTCTTGCCCAGGTAAGCGTAACGTTACCGCATTTAACCTTACCTAATCTGCCATCCTCAATTCTTTTTTTAACAAGCTGTGAGGGGGTATTATAGCGGCACTGAAATACTATACTGTATTTAAGATTTTTTTCTTTTGCTTTACGGACCGCTCTCACGGCATCCTCAAAATCTATGCTCATGGGCTTTTCGCAAAGCACACTTATACCATTTTCAAAGGCCTTTTCTGCCACAAGGGTATGGAGATAATGAGGAAGGCAGATATGCACTGCATCAAGCTTTTCATTTCTGAAAAGCTCCTCATAATCGGTATAATATTTCACGCCGTATCTACGGGCTGTGGATATGGCCGCTTCCTCTTTATTATCACATACGGCAACCAATTCCACATTTTCAAGAGCAGAAATGGCATCAAGATGCCTTGTGGAAATCTTGCCGCAGCCTATTACCGCCGCTTTGAATTTTTTCATTTTATTTTTCCTTACTTATTAAGAATATTTATGACTGTTTTTAACTCTTCGGGTTTAACTATATCGGGCTCGGTATTATTTATAACGCAGTTTGCAAAATACTCAATTTCGTTATAATATGCGCTACCCTTGGGTATGGAAATTTCCCCCTCGCACTCAGAGGAATTTCTAAAATCTATAACCTTACCGTTTGATTCATACACCTTAAAGGAGCCTCTCTCAAGAGAAACAATAGCATCCTCAAACTCAAATAGGAACTCGGCTCCAAAGGGATAAGGCACGTTATACCAGGAGGCTTCTGCCGATACCGAGAAATCTCCGAAATTATAAATATTTCTCATATAGTAATTAGTATCGCTCTTCAGTTTAAGGCTGTTCTCAACGGTAGGCTTGCCGAAGAGATATACCATAAAATCAAGATCGTGAATATGAAGGTCATAGGGCACCAAACCGCTTCTGCTCTCATCGGTGTACCAATTATCCCAGGACCACTTGGGATATGAAGTAAGTCTGGACATTTTGCCTGTAAGAAGCTTGCCGTAACGCTTATCTTCATAAACCTGCTTTACAAACTCATACTCGGGCCAGAAGCGAAGCACCTGCGCAACCATAAATTTAGCGCCGTTTTCCTTGGCTGTATTATAAATTAAATCCACATCCTCAGCCTTTAGGGAAATGGGCTTTTCACAGATAACGTTTATACCTTTTTTAAGACACTTAAGTGCAAATTCCGTATGTAAATAAGTGGGCAAACAGATATCGATAATATCGAACTGCTCGGCCTCTAACATTTCATCAAAGCTTAAATAATGCTTTTTATCGGGATATCTTTCGAGCCTTTCTTTTCTTATATCGCAAATACTTGTAAGACTTGCATTTTCAAGATTATCCCAACTACTTATATGTCCGCCTGAAATCCCACCGACTCCAACTAAACCAACCTTCAACATAGCTTTAAGCCTCCTCAATCATTTTTTCGAGATATTTCTTAGATTCATTAACATCTATTAACTGCTGTTCTCCGCCGATTTCTCGCTCGATGGTAACATCAGAATCATAACCAAGTTCTTTAAGCTTTTTGAACAAAGCCTTAAAATCCACCTTGCCCTCGCCTATCTTGGTTTCCCTGCCGAGTTCCTTGCCGTTTGTGGGGTAACAGCCATCCTTGGCGTGAAGATTACGCACATATTTGCCGAAAACATCCAAAGCATCAACAGGGTTCGCCTTGCCGTAAAGAATAAGGTTAGCGGTATCAAGGTTAACGCCTAAATTATCGGTACCTACCTCCTCAAAGCAACGAAGCATAGCGGTAGGTGTTTCCTGACCTGTTTCGAACAGCAGCCACAAATTTTTGCTCTTGGCATACTCAGCCACGGCGCGAACGGCATCGCAGAAGGGCTTGAAATTAGGATCATTTGGGTCCTCGGGAATAAAGCCCATATGGGTAGCAATATCGGTAACGCCGATTTTCTCTGCAAAATCACAGCCCAACATAAGCTCCTTAACACGCATTTCCCTATATTCAGCGGGAACAAGGCCTAAGGTTTTAGGGCCATCGTAAAAATTCCATACCGCAGGGCCGCTCCAACCGCACCAAAATGCAGAAATCTCCACATTGTATTTTTTGCATAGAGCTTTTATAAATTCTGCTACCTCATCGGTTAAAAAACTCATATTCCAGCAACAAAGCTGACAGCTATTAAAACCGCTATTGTTCTGGATTTTGAATTTTTCCTCGATGGTTTCTAAAGAATTAAACAGAATTAAATTACCGATTTTCATAACATTTACCTCCAAAGCTATTGAATAATTCCTAATTTTATGATAATATGTAATTAAACGGCACTGTTGAATTATATTTACTTAAATTTGATAAATATTGACTTTTGGGGATTTTATTGTGAAAAATCTTACTAACAAGGAATTTGTTCCCGTAATTTACGGGGATAAGCCCGTAAGAGCCTTATATGTTGATGTGGGCGCCGATTTTTTATGCTTTTCTGCCCATTGGCACGAAAGAATTGAGCTTTTAAGGATTCGTGAGGGCTCTCTTAATCTCAAACGCGGTGAGGATGATGTTGTTCTAAAAGGCGGCGAGATGGGCATAATCTGCTCAGAACAGCTTCACAAGGGTGTTTCAGGTAAATCAGGCACTAAATATGATGTGCTTATGTTTGATGTGAACTATTTCTTAAACTCAACTGTACCCTCATTTAAGTATTTGGAGCCCCTTGTTAATCTTACGGCGATTTTCGATATCAAGACCGATAATGAAAGAATCGTTGAGTGCTTTGATAAGATTTACGCCATGTGCAAGGATAAAGAAAGTCATCCCCTCTTGCTCATCGCCGCAGTATATGAGATTTTAGGGCTTTTATATGAAAACTGCCTTCTTAACTTCAAGGAAACCCCTACCCCTTCGGATATAAAGTTCGGCAAGGTAATTAAATATGTTAACGAAAATTTCTGCGAAAGAATATCGGTAGAAAGTATAAGCCAAATGTTCGGCTACAACAAATCCTATTTCTGCCGCAAATTCAAAACGGTTACGGGCACCAATATTATGAATTACATACTTATCCTCCGCCTTGAAAAATCCCTTAAGATGCTTAAGGAAAGCGAAGAGAGTATCGCGAGCATTGCAGAAATCTGCGGCTTTGGCGATTTCCCCTATTTCTGCCGAAGCTTCAAAAAACACTACGGTAAAACTCCGCGAGAATACCGAAAATCAGCAAGTAAAGAGAAGCCTGTTAAAGTGGTGAATTTATGAATTATATAACACTTAAAGAAAGCATGCACGAAGCTCAAATATATGGTGAAAAGAGCTTGGTGGTATTACCCTTTGTATGTACGCCGCATTTTTTGGCGTGCCCTCCCCATTGGCATACAGTTATGGAGTTTTCAAGAGTCACAAAGGGTTCTATGATATTCAAAAGAGGTGATGATAACATCATTCTCAACGAAGGCGATGTTGTTATCTGTTGTCCCGAGCAGCTGCATGTGGGCTCTGCGGGTGATGAGGGTGTTTCCTACTATACCGTAAAGTTTGACCTTAATCAACTGCTCAACTCCTCAAGCTCCTCCCCTAAATATATTGAAGCCTTACTTAACTTTACCGCTATTTTCGAGCCCAAAACCAACGATAAGGAGATAGTTGAGCTCCTTGATAAAATCTACGAGCTTTATAAGAGCGATTGCAATCCCCTATCCATAGTGGGAAGGCTATATACCCTTTTGGGTCTTTTATATGAAAAGTGTCTTTTATCCTATAAAACGCCCAGCCAATCAGACATTAAGTTTGCGGGAGTTATCAAGTATATTCACGGCCATTTTCTCGAAAAGATTACGGCTAAAAATATAAGCGTGATGTTTAACTATAACGAATCCTATTTCTGCCGTAAATTCAAGAATGTTACGGGCACTACCATTATGAACTACATACTTATTTCCCGTCTTGATTTCGCCCAGAAGCTGCTTATAGATACCAAGGATGAGGTATCGGTTGTTGCAGAAAAATCGGGCTTTTCCGATGTGGCGTATTTCTACCGCTGCTTCAAAAAGCAATACGGCTGCACTCCCCTTGATTACCGTAAGCAGTTTAAGGCTCGCCAAAACAATCAAAAATAAACTACGGAGCTATTAAATGAACATTCATCTTTTAACCCTGGGCTGCAAGGTTAACCAATATGAAACCGAGGCTTTGAGAGAAGCCTTTATCCAAAAAGGTTTTTCGGCGGATAACGGTAAAGAGCCTCAGATTATAATTATAAATTCCTGCTCGGTAACTGCTGAAAGCGACCGAAAGACAAGACAGCTTGTAAGAAAACAAAGAAAGCTTTATCCCAATGCGGTTATTGTGCTTACGGGCTGTATGGCTCAGGCCTTCCCCGAAAAAGCAAAGGAACTGACCGAAGCGGATATTATCGCAGGTAACCGCAAAATCGGCGATATACTCGCCCTTACAGATGGATATCTGCAAAACAAAGAGCGTATTTTAAGCGTACCGAAGCATGAGACGGGCGATATATATAACACCCTATCCATAAGCAATTTTTCCGAAAGAACAAGGGCTTATATGAAGATTGAGGATGGGTGCGACCGTTTCTGCTCCTACTGTATTATCCCCTATGCGAGAGGACGCGTTCGTTCGCGTGACATTGAAGAAATTAAAGCCGAGGCTTTAAGGCTAAGCAAAAACGGTTTTTGCGAGATAGTGCTTGTGGGTATAAACCTTTCGGCATTCGGCAAGGATACAGGGCTTAATCTCTGCGATGCTGTTGATGCGGTTTGCAGTGTGGATGGCATAAAAAGAGTAAGGCTCGGCTCCCTGGAGCCCGACCACATAACCGATAGTATGCTCGAAAGATTGAAAGCTCAGGATAAATTCTGCCCTCAGTTCCATTTATCCCTGCAATCAGGTTGTAACGCCACCCTTAAAAGAATGAACAGGCATTATGATAATGATTTCTATCTTGATTTGATAAACAGAATAAGGGCTATCTTTGATGATGCGGCTATCACCACAGATATTATGGTGGGCTTTGCGGGTGAAACGGAAGAGGAATTTAACGAGAGCCTCGCATTTGCCGAGAAATGCCAATTTGCAAGGGCACATATCTTTGCTTATTCAAGGAGAAGCGGTACCGTTGCGGCGGCTTTGCCGGATCAAGTTGAAAATGCCGAAAAACAGCGCAGGGCAAGGCTGATGGCTGAGGCTACAAGGAAAAACGAAGCCGCATTTTTGAAAAACCTTTGCGGTAAAACCCTTTCGGTTTTATTCGAAACCTGTGTTGGAGGCTTTTTTGAGGGCTACACCGAGAACTATTCCCGTGTTTGTGTGAAGACAGATAAAAATATTACAGGTGAAATATTAAAGGTTAAAATCACCCATAGTGATGATGAAAAATGCTTTGGTGAGATAGTGTAATGAAAAAATCTCCTGCCGATTGGCAGGAGATTTTCTATTATCTCTTAAACTTAAGGGTTACAACCTCGTAATTAGATACGGGAATTTTAACCGATTTACCATCGAAATCAAGCTGCTTAATTTCGTTTTCAAGCATATCGCAAAGATAGGCTTCCTTAAAGCCATCAGCTACGGTTATATTAGTTTTAACCTTGCCGCCAAAGGCATCATAGAGGCGAACTATCATATCCTCACTCTCTTCCGCCTTCTTAACGGTTTCGATAACGATGTTCTCCTTATCGGAAGAAACAAGGGAGAATTCCTCGCCAAGCTCACCGTTGTTTGCGCCGATCTCCATAAAGGAAAGGGGTTCGTTAAGCTTATAGCCCTCATTTACAACTCCGCCCTGACGGAAATCACCGCTATGGGGAAGGATTGAATAGGTAAAGATATGTCTGCCAACATCGCTGTTGGGGTTAGGCCAGATACCACACTTAAGCATTGTGAGCTTAAGAACATTTTCCTCCACATTATAGCCATACTTGCAATCGTTAAGAATTGCAACGCCGTATCCGCTCTCGGACATATCAACCCACTTATGAGCGCTTATCTCAAACTTTGCTTCCTCGTAAGATCCGTTTGCTGTGGTAGGACGGTTGATATTACCAAACTGAATATTGCAGGTAACGCTATCGGCATTTACATCCATGGGGAATGCCGCCTTCACAAGAATCTGGTGCTGTTGCCAATCAATATCGTTATCAACATCAATTCTGCGGTTATGAGAATAAAGCCAGATGTTCTGTGTGATGGTGGATTTAAGATATTTCTGAACAACCTTAAAGCCTGCGCGACTGCCATCATAAACGGGGGTTATTTCGGCATCGCTATCAATAACCCATTTTTTCTGCTTATAGAAATCGCTTATCTCCCAGTTTTCATAGTTTCTTGGGATATCCTCAAAGGTCTGAATTTCATTGGCAAGGCCTGCGAATACCTCTCTATCGTTAACCTTATCGTAAAGGCTTTCAATTCTGCCTGCTTTGTCAAGAGTCATTACATAGTAATCGTTTTCGGCGGTAAGGCCCGAAAGCTTAACGCGGCAGGTTTTATCAATATTCTTTAATACCTTGAAGCCCATAGGAGCTATTTTTTCGGTTTCATAGGTTTTGCCATCAATCTTAACAAGACCTTCTAATTCCATACCAACTGGGTTGAAAACCAACATACCGCCATCAGTTGCGATATTTTCTGCTATCTTACAAAGCTTTTCTTTTTCTACGCCCTCATAATACTCTGCAAGCTCGGCGTAATCCTTATCGGTACCTTCATAAACAGAAGCGATAGATGAGCCGGGTAAAATATCGTGGAAATGGTTATGAAGTACCTTTTTCCAAGCCTTATCAAGACCTTCGCTATCGTAACTGCCGCCAAATAAAAGGTCGGTAAAGCTCATAGCCTCGGCTCTTTGCAGGCCAAACTCAGACTTGCGGTTACCGCGCTTAACACTTGCGGCTGAGGTATATGTGCCTCTATGGAACTCAAGATACATCTCTCCCGACCACTTGGGAGTTTGCTTAAGCTCTGCGCAAGCCTTATCAAACTGCTTTTTTACCCTTTCAATATGATTTTCGAGGGTATCAAGCTTTGTTACAGGCATACCGGGGAGACCCTTTTCGAGTCGGCGATGGTTTTCGAGCATCTCGGCAGTAGGTCCGCCGCCGCCGTCACCGAAGCCATAGGTCAGTAATACCTCATTAGAATAGGCCTTTTGCTTATATCGGTTATAGCAACCTCTGACCTGCTTGGGATTTATCTGACCTACATAGGTGCTGTAACGGGCAGGGGAGGGAGTATAATCCTGACAGGTTATAAAGTGGCTGAAAATCTCGGTGCCATCAATACCCCTCCACATAAATGTATCCATAGGCATTGTATTGGTATCATTCCAGCTGATTTTTGAGGTTACAAAACGGTCAACACCGCACTTTTGCAAAATCTGAGGAAGGGCGCCTGTATAACCGAAAACATCGGGTAAGAAAAGGATATGGTTATCAACACCAAACTCATCCTTAAAGAACTTTTTACCGTGAGCGATCTGCCTGATAAGGCCCTCACCCGAGGTAATATTGGTATCGGCCTCAACGAACATTGAGCCCTCAGCTTCCCATCTGCCCTCTTTTACGAGTTGTTTTAACTCTTCATACTTTTCGGGAGCCTCTTCTTTTAGGTACTGATAAAGCTCAGGCTGAGAAAGCATAAACTTATACTCGGGGTATTTCTTCATAAGCTCATTGGCATTACCAAAGCTACGCTGAATTTTTTCCCTTGTCTGCGCCCTGTTCCAAAGCCATTCCACATCGATATGGGTATGGCCGATACAGGCAACAACGGGCTTATTATCGGTTGAGCAAACCTCGTTATAAAACTTATCCATTATCTTCTGCGCGGCGGTGATACCTGCATAGAATTCATCGGAATAAAGCTCTCTAAAATCAAGGCAATTAACAGCCTGCTCAATATAGGGCATAATGAGGTTATATTCCTCGCTGTTTTCATTCATTGTTTTGATAGCATCATGGGCTACACGCAGGTCATAATAAAGCTTTTCGGCAGTCTCATTAAACTCAACAATTCTTATCTTCTGATTGATGGAGGACTGATTAAGAGCAAGATATACATAGTGATAAAGCTCATACTCGGTATCAGGCTCTAAATAAACATAATAGTGATGTGTATCAATACCCTGAATCATTTTACCGTTAAGATATAAAATGCCCTGAGGATTGGTGGCATCGCCCTGATTCTCCTTGCCGCAGGTGATAAGAAGCATATATCTGATACCCTTCTTAGCCGCAGGGACTGTGAACTTAGTGCGGAACCAATAATGGTCATCATCGCCCGAAATCATTCTGCCATCATAGGCGGACCAGCCTTCTGCGGGGAAGGAATTATCGGTCTTGTAGCCAACGGGACCGCAGATCTCTAAATCGAGAAAATTGTGGTAGGTCCTGAAGGGCAACTTTTCGAGAATACGGTCAACCTTTTCTTTCCAAAATGCCATAAATAAATACCCCTTTCAGATGAAAGTAATCTTTTATTAAATTATATTATTAAGGCTATTGAATTACAAATCGTATTGTGTTATTATTTATATGGTATTGTGATATTTGGAAATCCGAGGTGTTGTAAAATGGACGTAAAAATGCTAACCGCCGAACGCTTTATTGATAAATCTACGGGTTGTGGATATAGATATGTTGAGAGCGCAACGGAATATTTCCGCCCCCATTATCACGATTATTATGAAATTTTTGTAGTGCTGGAGGGCGAGGCTGTTCATCAGGTTAACGGCTATGAAACGGTTATTAAATACGGTGATACGGTTTTTATACGCCCCCGTGATATTCACGATTATATCCGCCCTGATGGCTCGGAATTTTATATGCTCAACATCTCCTTTACTGCCGAAACGGTAAACGAGCTTTTTTCCTATTTAGGTGAAGGCTTTCCAAGCAAGGCTTTGCTTGAGGCTACCTACCCTCCCTGTGTGGTGCTTAGCAGTAATGATATTGAAAAGATAAATTTACAGCTTCAAAAGGTTTGTACCTACGGAATCGATAATCACGAAAAGATAAAAACCGAACTGCGAATTCTCCTTTTTAAGCTTTTCTACAGGCATTTCTCCAATTTCAAAACAGAGAGCAAGGATACGCCCCCTTGGTTTAACGAATTACTTGAAAAATTAAACGAGGGCGATAACTTTGTTGATGGCAGTGAATTTATTTACTCCCACTGTGATAAAACGAGGGAGCATATTTCAAGATGCTTTAAGAAATATACTGGGCTTACGGTAAGCGAATATATAAACCGCCTGAGGCTTAATTATATTGCCAATATGCTGAGAAACAGCGATAATAATATATCGGATATAATTTTTGATAGCGGTTTCGGTAATATCAGCTGGGCAAGCGCCCAATTCAAAGAAAAATACGGAATGACTATGAAGGAATTCAGAAAACAAAATTCTTAGTCAAGCAGTAAAAAACATATAATTTCTTACAACCTTTTAAGGAGAGAAATTATATGTTTTTTAATACCCTTATAAATCTTATTTCAAGTATTTTCTATTTTGCTTTGCATGTTACGGGGGCGGGCTCCTTTCCCCCACCTCTTTCTGCCAAAAAGGAAGCCGAGCTGATAGAAAGAAACCTGCAGGGCGATGAAGAGGCCCGCAACACTCTTATTGAGCATAACCTAAGGCTTGTTGCCCATATTGTTAAAAAGTATTATGCCTCGGGATGTGAGCAGGATGACCTTATCTCCATCGGCACTATAGGGCTTATAAAGGCGGTTTCCACCTTTAAGGCAAACAAGGGTATCCGCCTTGCCACCTATGCCGCAAGATGCATTGAAAACGAAATACTGATGCATTTCAGAAATCTTAAGAAGAGCGCGCAGGATGTTTATATCAGTGAGCCAATTGATACCGATAAGGAGGGCAACGCGCTTACGCTTATCGATATTATTGCCGATGATACCGATGTTGCCGAGGAGATAGATACCAAGCTTAAGCTTGAAAAATTAAAGGTATTGTTATCGGGAACGCTTACCGAGCGGGAGCTTCTTATAATCAATATGAGATATGGGCTTTCGGGTTATACCGAAATGACACAAAAGGAAATCGCGAAGAAATTAAACATCTCCCGAAGCTATGTATCCCGTATTGAAAAGGCAACCCTTGAAAAGCTCAGAAGGCAGTTTTAATATTTATATATATGCACTAACGCCCCGTGTTTTCACGGGGCGTTAGTTAGTTTTGAGAACCAATTACAAACTAAGTTAATTATCTTCTTCCTGCTGTTGTTTCTTTTTCTTAGCAAGAATTAAGAAGAGGGTTATACCTGCGGCTACTATTACCACAGCTACAACAACGATGATTATCCAGAGATAATCGAAGATATCGGTACCGTTGCCCTTGCGAACAACCTTAACCTTTCTCTTCTTCTTTGAGGTTTCTTCATCCTCTTCCTCGGGTTCTTCATCCTCGGTTTCGGTTTCATCCTCATCGGTTACGGTGTTATCCGTATCAGTTGGGGTATCATCCCCGATTTCTGCATCTGCCTCAACAAACTCTGCAAATCCGCCAAGAGCGAAGGTAAGCCCTGAAGCTCCATCGCTTAAATAGGTGTAATAATCATCCTGCGTAGTGAACTCTACTAAGCCAAGCATACCAAACTCCTCGGCTAAAACGAACACCTCATCCTGTTTAGCAATCAGGTTTTTAGGAATATATATCCTTAGTTCTCTACCGCCTAAATTGCTGACTATATTACCCTCGGCATCAAGAAGATATATATCATAAACATCAGAAAGCATATTTATATTCTGTTGGGCGATACCCTCTGTTTCCTCTTGGTTGGCCGGACGTTTTGTTACCAGAATATCTGAAACCGCAGTAAAGACATCGTTATCGCGAAGGCCTAAAATATCCACTCTTACGCCCGTGGTGTCATCTATCAGTCTTGCGGCAACACCCACATCCGAGGTACCGATAAGCTCAAGACCGTTTACCGCAAGCTCAGAGATTACGATTAGCATCTTTCCTCCGCCAAAGCGCTGATAATACTCGTGAGAACACTCTAAAATTTCAATTCTCACATATTGAGCAACCTGAGGAACAAAATCATAGGTATAAAGACCATTTTCATCATCGGTCTTACTCACCCAAGCCTTAGCGGGCTTTGCATCCTTTGAGAAAAGCTCAATATCATCTGTGCCAAAATAAAAATTAAGCTTTTCAGGCCAATAATCTGCGCTACTGCCTGCGCGGAAGGTGAAGCTATCCACAGAATTGAGGGTTCCTAAATCGAACATAATATTAAGAGATTCCTCATTATCCTTACCGCCAAACAGATCTCCTACGGTAGCGTAATCATTATCAAGGGCCTTATTTATTGAATAGCACTTGCTATCGGTTTGCTCATAGGGTATATATCTATTGGCATCCGAGAAGGAAATCTTAACATCACTTGTTTCTTTATCCTGCAAATAGATGGTATAGGACTCATACTTTTCTTCTATAAGATTCATATAATTGAATTCCTGAGTATTCCAGCCCAAAGCCTCTATTTCGGTAGGCTTAAATATATCGCCATCCGCCTCTAGTATTTCAATTCTCAGATAGCGGGTCGCAAGAGGCTCATCATCAAAGGATTTAGTAACGCGGTTTGATAGCTCGCTACCGCTCTTATAGGCATAAACCAAGGTATTCTCGTTCCATATGGTTTCCTCACTATCGGAAGCATAAATTTTCATATGCTTTATGTTTTCCGTAAGAGTGGAAAGCTTTATGGAATTAAGCTTCATATCACCGCAGAGGTTGAATAGGAAACTAACTTTTTCTCCCTTTGTATCAACGCAAGCCTCATCATCATAATAGCCGTCATATAGAAGCTTGTGGTTAGTACCGTTATACTCGCTTTCGGGAACAGGTTCGTTATTATCTCCCCTATAAACCGAAGTCGGAACATGTGAAAGCAGATTTACCTCCTTAAGAGGCTTCTCATATTCCTCGCCGTAAACACCCAAATCCGCAATTCGCACACCCTGATCAATACCATATTTATCCGCAGCGCCAGCATAATTGCAAACGGGATATTTAATACAAAAGGCAACATACCTTGCTACATGGCCCTCACCTAGCATATGGAAGGCTTGTGAAACTGAGCTCCCGTTTTCGCTATCGGCCATATTATTATAGGAGATGATCTTACTTCTCTCTAAAAACAGAGTATTTATATCGGTGGAGGTATATATATCGTATTTTCCTGTTTGCAGATATAAATTTGGTACGCTGTTAAAGGCTATGGTTTTAATACTATAGGTAGCGCCCAAATCATAGTAAATAAAGAAGGTTATTTCATCATCCGCCGAATAAACCATACAATTTGCATTATAACAACCGATTCTTGTATCCATGCTATTATCGGCAAAATCGGTAGTCTTATATCCGCCCGACCTAAACAGCTCTTTGAAGCTCCATTTGGTGCCCACCGCAAACTTAAAATAAGGAGTTTTGCTATTCAAGAGATTAGCGCCAAAGTAATCAAGCTTCGCATTATCAAAGGTTCCTTTTTCCACCTCGTAGATTTCTACGCTACCCGTTACGCAAAGCTCGGTGAAGCGGATAACTCCGTCAAAGCCTGACATATCTTTTTGAGGAGCATATACACGAAGCGCCAGATAGGTTCCTTCTACGGTGGAATTTTCGGTAAAATCAAATACCTGAAGCTGATCCGAATTTTCATTTGTAAAGTTTGCTATCAGGGAATCCGAATCAAAAAGGGCCTCGGGAGTATCAGAAATATAAATTGAATACTTATAGTTTCTAAGTGACTGCTCTAAAGCGTTTGAAACCATAATTTTATCAATTTTCGCCTTTCCCTTAGAGGTGTAAATTATATCGGTGAAGACTCTGTCACTATTATAATTAAGGCCTACTATCTCGGCATTATAATCAACCTTTTTATCGGTTGCGGCCAAGAGATAGGTCTCTTTAACCTCTTTCTTTTCGGTTCCATCGAAATTATAAACCGCAACATCAAAATCGGTGAGAATATTATTAAAAGCAGTAAAATCCAACTCTGCCGCATCCGCAAAGCTTTCTGTTTTGCCGCTTCGGGCAACGCCTAATTCTTCCTTCACCTCGGTTGCCTTACTAATGGCATCAACAAATTGCTCTGTATTGCCAAAGCCCGAAACATCAAGCTTATTAGCGGCATAAAGCCAATCGGCTAGGTTCCAATTTTCTGTATTGGCGGGAGTATCCAGACGCCTTTCTATAACCAAGGAACTAAAAACAATCTCTGCTTTTAAGTTTCCCGGCATTATAAAAAGTCTACCTAAGGTTTTCTGTGAAGCGCCGCACCTATCGGCAAATAAGGTCTGCCAATCCTCCCCGAAAATATCGGTATAGGTTACCTTTTGCCAGCCCTTATCAATATCCGCCAAGGTAACGGTGGGATACTTAGAAGCCTCGGGATTAAAAACAGTTCCTGCAGATGAAAAGGCTCTTGTATAAAGATTTCCCTCCCTCTCTACAGAGTTTACCTTATACCAGAAATATACTTCCTCTATCTCCTCAAAAGGAACAGAGGCACCTGCGCTATCATTTTTCACCTTTTCGTATATAAGGGCATTAAGGTTTGAATTATAGGTTCCCTCGTTATCAATACTCCACGCAACCGTATTATCCGCAAATTTTTCATCAGGTATCTGAGTGGGAATTAGGGTGGTATCGGCTACAATAGAGGAATTGTTAAAGTATCTATATGGGTTAAGCTTAACATCGGAATATGTAAGCTTTCCCCAAGCAGATGCCAAATCATTTATAGCTGCATCCTCTGCGTTCATTTTTTTAAGATTTTCCAGAGCTTTTACAAATTCCTCAGTATTTGTATATTCTGAAATATCCACGGCTTCAGCCGCTTCTATAAGGGCGGATATAGATAAGCTATCTATATTATCGGGCAAAACAGCCTTTTTGCTTGTTTCTACAATAACAGCGCCAAAGGTTATATCGGCCTTGAGATTACCAGGCATCAAGAAAATTCTACCTAGCTGTTTCATTGGTGTTGAGCAGGCATTCTTAAAGGATGTCTGCCAATTTTCACCGAAAAGGTCTGTATAACTAACCTTCTGCCATCCCCTGCTCACATCCTCCGCAGTAACGGTTGGAAACTTTGAGGAATTGGGATTAAATACCGTTCCCTTTGATGAGAATACGCGGGGATAGATATTACCCTCCCGCTCAACAAAGTTTACCTTATAAGTGAAATAGGCTTCTGTTATATTATCAAAATCTATCTGGGCGCCCTCGGCATTGCCCTTTACCTTTTCATAAATAAGGGTATAGGATGAGGAGGTATATGAGCCCGTATTATTGATACCCCAATTGAAAATCTTACTGCCAACATCTATCCCCTCTACAGTTGGAGCAGCTTCTAAGCTTGTATCGGCAATAGCTGTGGTATTATTATAAAATCTATATGGAAGCAGTTCGGTTTTATCCGTAATTTCCATAGCAGACCAAGCGTTTTTAAGAGCCTCTACCGCGCTATTAGCGGTTTGCCCTTCCTGTGATTGAACAGAAATTGAATCTGCTATATTGGCAACGGGTAAAATCACGCTTAAGGCTATAATAAGAGAAAGAATACACGCCAAATTTTTTCTTAAAAGCATTTTCATATTACCTCTCCTATTCTGTGATTTTCACGATTACCACCGTATACGCGGTTTCACCGTTAGCCTCGGCATAATTTGAAGAAATCTTTATGGCAACGGTATCACCTACCGAGGTGCCTGCGGAATCATAGGTTGCGAATGCGCCGTTTATATTGCTAAGTGAACCCACATTTGATACCACCTTTTCGTATATTTCATCCGCAGTGCTCTTTCCATAGATTTGATATGTAACAGCGTTGGTATCGCCGTCCGCACCGTAAATCTCATTAACCATTAAATCCACCGTTTCTCCTGCAGATATACTAACCTCATTAACATTTGTAACAAGCTGAATCTGCTCTTTTAAGGTGGTATAAACTATTAAATAGTGACCGTCCGCCGAAACTGTATCTGTGATTTTTCCATCCTCGCAAACAAGGGTTTTATCGGTAACGGGTAAAAGGTCGCCCTCCTCCCTTTTCTCGCTGTAATACTCCTTGCCGTCTTGGTCGGCATCAGGGAATTTATGTATATGGCGTTCAAAGGTCTTTCCGTTTAATTCACTGCCTAAATTTACCTCAAGCTCCCTTATTGATGAGCTTCGATCAATTTCAATAGCAACGGTATAATCTCCGCTGTTATGGAAAGCGGCCGCAAAGACATCATCCGCATCGGTCACGGTTTCAAGAACCTGACTGAATTTAGGAATATATCTTGTAAGTAATCCTTTTTCTGCATAACCGCCAGATATTCCGTTTATATCAGTAGATGGAGTCTCCCACATACAATAATCCTTAGAATTTATAGGCACGTTCATGGGAGCAGGAACATAATCGCCTGAATAGAACCAGGTTGCCGTAGCGCCTATTCCCGCATTGGCATAGGCCAAAAACTGCGAGGCCTCCGAATAGCCAAATCCGATACGCTTTTTGCCCTCGGTATCATCTGCGGGACCAAACTCATTTATAAATATACCTGGGTACATTTCTCCTATTTTATTTGTGAGGGAAAGCCACTCGCTATAGGATTTGGTGGCAATATACTGATGATTTCCCAAAACATCGTAAATAGGCTTTCCGTTTTCATCAACAAGATTATCCCTTACAAAATCAAGGTAATCTGTAATGCGCTCAGAATTGACATAGCCCGTAAGATCAGTTCCAACAATTTTTATTTTTTCGCGGGAATTAACTCCGTTAAAGGTATTGGCCTTAAATTTCTCATGAACACGCGCTATCATTTCACACCAATAAACACGCTTATCGCCAAAGGCCTCATAATTGCCGCCGTTCACCTCGTTATAAAAGGTGAGATATTGCACATTATCATAGCCCAAATTCCAAGCTCTTTCAAACAAAGTATAGGTGGCATCTGCAAAGGCATCAAGATTAGTGGGAGCGCTCCTTGTTCCGCCCTCGGAAAGAGCAACATCCTTTATGGAAAACCAATCGTTCATTTCATAATGAACTCTGCCGCCCATATTTATCATAACTATAGTTCCCGACTCTTTGAACATTTTAAGCTTTCTGAAAAAGCTCTTAACATTTTCGTTTTCCCAATTATAGATACCTGCTTCCCAAAGCTCCTGTTGCCTTTCGGGAGTTTCATCAAGAAAAACAAGCCAACCAGGCAAAAACATCATACGCATATAGGCGGGCTTAACTATATTGTTTCGTTTATCACTTACCATCTGATAAGCCTCGTTCATACCGTAAATTTCGGTATATTCGCCCGTCCAAAGATTATTGCCAAGACCTAAAAACGAATCGGTGATAATAGAATTGGTATTTACCGAAACGGTTCTCCTCTGCTGCGTGGCAACAACATCCGCTGAGGAAATAAAGGATACACCGATACAAAGAACTATTGCCAGACTAATTGATATTATTCTTTTAACACGCACTTTCATAAATGCCCCCCGATTTACCTATATTGATACTTAAAATCATACTACCTGATACGGCAGTTTGCTTTTATGTTTCTTTGATTACTAATCTTGTTTTTGAGCATATTTCTCTTCCTGCTTGTATGTATTATATTCAACATTGATTTCAATGTAAATTGCATTTAATCAGCAAAACATTACATTTTTTGCAAACTTTCGGTATAAGGTTATCAAAATTATAATAATATTAAAAAATGCAAAAGAACGCTAAAGGGCATTCTTTTGCATTTCTCCAAATCTCTGAAAATAATTATAGTCTATAATTGATAATTTGTCAATAATTAAATGCACCGACGCCCCGTGTTTTCACGGAGCGTCGGCTCGGTCTGAAAGAGAAATAAGTTGAAAGAAACTTATTTCAAACTATTTTAGGCCTCTTCTTCCTGCTTTTTCTTTTTCTTAGCAAGGATTATGAAGAGGGTTATACCTGCGGCTACTATTACCACAGCTACAATAACGATGATTATCCAGAGGTAATCGGAGATATCTGATGATTTCTTAGGTCTTCTAATCTTTTTAATAATAGTTTTATACTCATCCTCCTCAGATTCATCATCCTCGGTTTCGGATTCATCCTCACCCTCTAGGGTGTTATCCATATCATCAGCAGTATCATCATCCTCCTCTGCTTCTTCATCATCGGTTATAAATTCGCAGAAGGCAAATACCATACCGAAGGGCTCTGCTACTGTTGCTATATAATAATCATCCTCAACAACAAAGTCTACCATATTAAACTCTCCGTAAGAGCTTGAAAGAACATATGGATCGCCTTCGCCGTTAAACAAAGATTTTGGCAAGCAGATGCGGATTTCTCTGCCCTCTACATCGCTTATTAGGTTGCCGCCTGAATCGAGCAGATAAATATCATACACATCGGAGGCAAAAGCTACACCTTGAGCCTTAACCGCTGCCTTCTCTTCAGCTGTAGCAGCACGCTTGATAACCAATATATCCTGAACTTTGGAGAATACATCGTTATCGCGAATAGCTACAACATCGGCGCGGATTCCTGTTTCTTCATCGGTTACAGATGCGGCAACACCTTCAGAAGCAGTGAAACCAACGATTTCAAGTCCGTTAACCTGAATTTCAGATATTACTGCACCAATCTTATTGATGTGTTCAAAGTAACGCTGAGTTCCCTCAACTATCTCAATTCTTACATACTGAGCAATTTCGGGTAGGAAGGTGTAGGAATAATTTCCATCCTCATCGGTAGTCTTTGAGGTGAACTCCTTAATAGGCTCGGCATCTTTACCGAAGAGGGAAAGGTCATCCTCACCTAAATAGAAGTTAATCTCACTAGGCCAATAATCCTTTGTTCCGCCTGACTTGAAATTGATATTATCAACAGCGTTGAGAGATGTTAGATCCACAAGAATATTAAGGGTTACCCTGCCTGTGCCATCCGCATTTCCGCGAGAACCGCTGTAGAGATCCGCTACTGAGGCGGGATCGCCATCAAAGGCATACATAAAGTCGTAGAAATCCTCATCCAGCCAAGGAGTATTATATTTACCCACCTTGCTTGAGGTAATAGCGAAATCATAGGTATCCTTATCCTCAAGCCAGATAGAAGAGTTTTCGCTTCTCTCTTCGGCAAGATTCATATAGATAAATTCCTGATTGTTCCAACCGATAACCTCAAATTCTGTTGGGTCAAAGGTACCGCTCACGGTATCGGTAATGCTGAATCTTATATATCTTGCATAAATAGGCGTTTCTCCAAAGGTTTTGGATATCTCCTTGCTATCGGCATTTATATTATAGTAATCAACAACTAAAGCTTCATTGCTCCAAACGCTATCCAGATCCTCGGCGGCATATACCTTTAGTCCCCTGACATTTTCTGTAAGGGTGGAAAGCTTAACCGAGTTGATGCTCTTATTAGCGCAAAGATTGAATACAAAATCAATGTTTTTACCGTTCTGCGCAATAGGAGTTGCCACTTCATAAATACCATCCGCCGCATTGAGATAATCAAGGCCATCGTATTCATCCTCGGTTATGGTGGACTTATTACCGCCTGCATCAGCGCGATAAACATCAACGGGCATATGGCCTAAGAAGTTAACCTCCTTTAAGGGCTTATAATATCTTTCGCCGTAAACCGCGAGGTCGTTGAGTCTTGGATAACATAAGCTGGGGTACCATGAGAGCGACTTATCGTAATCATTGATGGGTACCTTTATGCAGAAGGAAACATATCTTGCGATAACGCCATCGCCCATAGCGGTGAACAACTGAGTCTCGGTGGTACCGTTAGGACCGTCCACCATATTGTTATAGGATAATACCTTACTGCTTGACTTAAACAGTGTAGCATAATCGGTGGAAGCGTAAATCTCATATTTACCAGTCTGTAAATGAGGTTGTCTGAAATGGTTGATAAGCAACTGCTTAATATAGTAGGTTTCCTTAAGGTCGAAGAAAATATGGAAGGTAGTTTCTTCACCCGCGGTTTTAACCACAGCGCCCTTACCGCCAACACCGATAACGGTATCGTTTTTGCAGTCGGTCAAATTTTCGACATTGTAACCCATATTGGCCTGCGCCCACTTGGTTTTAGCGCCTGTTGCACCCTTAATATATGCAACTGTATCCTCATTTGCAAGGAGGCTCTCGCCAAGCGCCGCCATCTGCTCATCAGTGAAGGAGCCGGTCTGTATGCCATATTTCAAATACTGTCCGTAAACACCGAACTCACCGATATTAACACTATTTCCATCGGTATAAACTCTAAGGGCAATATATGTACCGCTTACATCGGGTTTACCATCAAAGTTGAATATCTGTACCTGCTCGGCGGCAGTATTATCAAAGCTTACTACTATCGAATTAGCATCTGCAAGCTTATCAATGGTATCGGCAACGTATATTCTATATTTTCCAAGGGGTTCATTAACGGATGAGCCTACAAGGAAATCGATTATATCCGCCATACCATCATAACGGTATATAAACTCAACGTATGCGCCGTTTCCACCGTTTTCAGTAGCAACTGAGGTTACGGTTTCAAAATCACTATCTAAGAAATTAGCATACTGGACATCCGTTACCTCTACCCTATCGGTTCCATCAAAGTAATAAACAGTAGGAACTAAATTGGAAATAATGTTTTCACCTAAGCCCTGAATATGAAGCTTAGCATCATCAGAATTTGCATAGGTGGAGGTGTTACAGCTGAATTCCATACCAAGAGCATCTCTGAGAGCTGTAGCCTTTTCCAGCGCCTCAACAAATGCTTCGGTATTGGTAAGACCGCTTATATCTACCCTATTTGCCGCATATACCCAATCTGCAATATCCCAATTTGTTGTATCTGTTTCGGGGAAGGTTGAGTTATCGCTAAGGGAGAGCCAAGCAGCCTGAAGCTCGGCTATAGTTAAAAGCTCTTCATTGCCCTCAATTGACTTTAATATTGTAAGCAGGTTTTCAAATTTGGCATAACCTGCATCATTAGCATCAAATAAATTTTCCCTTTCGGCCTTATCTGCAAAGCTAAGAGCGTTCGCTATAAATAAGCTAACATCGGTATCCTTTAATGCTATGATTTCATCGGAGGCGGCCTTAAGCTCCATAAACATAGTGCCTATGGTAACTTCGCCTGTACTGTTAAAGTCAAAGTCAACACCCGTAATCAGTCTATCGGTTACGGCGCCGAGAGCAGTTGATGACCAAAGTACATCCTGCTGAGGCAGATTGCTCATTTTAAGCTGAGTCCATCTATTTGTTCCTATGGCAGCCGCATTAAACTGTGAAGCGGCATTAACACGCTGTCCGTTAGGATTCATAAAGAACGGTATTAAAGCATTTGTACCTGTGGTTTTTACATACACACCAAAATCCTTAAGCTGACCATAGGTATATTCCGCTCCCGTTCTTGCAAAGGTGAAGGTTACGCGGTCAATAGCATCGGCTCCTGTGCCGCCTGCCAGGTTGTGTACAATATACTTATCGCCTAAAACGGACTTATCCGCAAGATCTGTACCCTCATAGGTAGAAGCATCCATAAGGGTGAATTTGGTGCCATCATAAAGACCGCTTGGAACTAACGCCTCTTCAATAGTGAGGTCGCCGTATGCCTCGGCAAGCGAATCAACGGCAGCTTCAAATAATCCCTCATAATCCTTAACTGCATCAAGCGCGGTTACAAAATCATTAAATGCCTCATCATTCTCGGCAAAATAGTCATTTGATAGCGCTTCATAGTAGAAATTCTTAGCAGCGATAATAAATGCGCTGGGATTAACTCTTGCTAATGCGAGAGTCTTAGCATCAACTGCATAGAACTCCATAGTCATAGAACCTACGGTAATATCACCCGTGTTGTTAAAGTCAAAGTCAACGCCCGTAACCAGTCTATCGGTTACAGCGCCAAGGGCAGTTGATGACCAAAGAATATCCTGCTGAGGCAGATTACTCATCTTAAGCTGTGACCATCTATTAGTTCCTATGGCAGCCGCATTAAACTGAGAAGCGGCGTTACATCTATGACCTAAGGGATTCATAAAGAATGGTATTAAAGCGTTTGTACCTGTAGTCTTTACATAAACGCTAAAGTCCTTAAGCTGACCTGTTTTAAGAGTTGTGTTTTCCTCTGTAAAGGTAAAGGTTACGCGGTCGATAGTATCAGAGCCGCTACCACCCGTTAAGGTATGTGTTATATACTTATCTCCCAAGAGAGACTTATCTGCAAGGTCTGTACCCTCATAGGTGGAAGAATCCTTCAAAGTAAACTTAGTTCCATCAAAAAGGCCTGTAGGCAACAAGGTTTTCTTAATCACAAGAGCTTCCCAAGCAGTTTTTAGCTCATCAACAGCCACATCTGCAGCGAATATCTCTTTGGCCGCATCAAGAGCAGTTACAAAAGCGGCAGTATTTTTGTAATTTGTAAGGTCTAAGTCCATAGCTGCCGCTACAAGCTCTGCGCCATCAAGATCGGGGACTACGGCGTTCTTTATGCCTAAAAGGCTTCCGAAATAGCCTTTGAATTTAGTAGCATTAGAGCCAAGACCGAATTGGAAGAAATAAAGTCTGTAGCTACCGTTATTAACCTCGGCCATTTTGGAAATGAGCTCATCAAAGCCATTTACCCTCATATCATCGCCGTGGAGGGTTATCCATTTACCCTCATCGGCCTTAGTTATATTATAGGTGGTATTGGCAACATCCACAGTCTTTCCTTGAGTATAAAGGTCAATACTAAAGGTGCCTGCAGTTGCCACCTGTTCAACATAAAAGCTTACGGTAAGATCATCATAAACAGAAAGGTCCGCATTGGACATTTCAACGCCCGTTCCGCTGGTTGCTTTAGACCACATAAAGCGGTTTTCGGCAGTACCTGTGGATTCAAAAACATTTTTATGGTAGGCGTAATTACTGCCTAAAGCATCAGCTGTGATACCTGCGGGTAGGTTGTTTATTCCATCGGCTGTGCTATAAACAGTGCTTTGAGTGTTAGAGCCCGAAACCTTTTCTATTGTGGGTGACATAAGGCTATCGGCAATATACATCTCGCCCCATGCCTTCTTTAAGTTTTCAAGCTTCTGTTCCAGAGTTTCTTCGCCCTTTGCAGCATTAAGGGCGGCGGTAAATCTTATAAATGCGGCATCGGTTGCCTCAAAGTAACCGTTTGTTACCGCTATCTCATTAAAATCGTTCGCCGCTTCAACAAAGGCAATAACATCGCTGGTTGCAAGGGCTAGGGTTTCATC